>NZ_AMYW01000001.1:0-346653 GCF_000335775.1 Flavobacterium sp. WG21 | reverse complement strand
ATAGATTTTATTTGAATTATATCTTTTCGCTTGGTCTCTTTTTAAAGAGTTTTATCAATACAGGAAATGTAGATATGATTACAATTATAATAATGATGTATTCGATGTGATGTTTTAAATCTATTCCTTCTTTCAAAAACACTCCGTACAGGTAGTGTCCGGCGAAGATCAGTATAAACGACCATAAGAAAGAACTTAGAACATTAAAGAACATAAATTTCTTTTTATCCATAGAAACTATTCCTGCCACAATAGGCGCGAATGTTCTGAAAATTGGAAGAAAACGTGCGTAGATAATTGCTTTTCCACCGTATTTCTCAAAGAAGTCTTTTGATTGCAATAAATATTTTTTCTTGAACCAAAAAGAGTCTTCTTTTTTAAACAAATAATAACCGCTTTTGGCACCAAACCAATATCCGGTCATATTTCCTAAAACTCCCATTATAGCAACCAGAGTCGAAAGTATAAATACATTAAGAAAATCTGTTGGTATATCAACAACATTCTGCATTAAGTCACGACTGTAAATACCTGCTAAGAAAAGTAAACTGTCTCCCGGAAGAAAAAATCCTGCAAAAAGTCCTGTTTCAGCAAAAACTATAAAGAGAACAATAAATAAACCAATTTGAACCCCTCCAATGCTTAATGTTATATAAAATTCAGGGTTGATTAATTGAGTCCAATCAAAATTATTCATAAATGCGCTTGGTTATATTTATAAGGTGGTGAAATTAACAATAATTTGCTTCAACCACAATTAAAAGCCATATTTTAAAGATAAATTAACTATTAAAAGCCCGGATACAAACCCGGGCTCTTTTGTTTTTTATTCTCTTACATATTTGCAGCAGGAATGTAGATTATCATAATCAGCATCCGTAGCTTTAACCTCTTTAGTATCATGTCCTACCTTAGCGATAACGGCATTTAAATCTGCCGTAGATGATTTTTCTTCGTTCAAAATCACCGCAAGCTGATGCGTATTAATATCCCAAACCGCCGATTTTACACCCGGAACACTAAAAGCAGCTTTTTCAATACGTTTTTTGCATTGCTCACAAGTACCGTTTACCTCAGTTGTATACTTTAAATTTTTATTCTTTTTAGTTTGAGCCTGAGCTGAAAATCCTAAAAAAGTTATTAGTGCAATTAAAATTATTCTGTTCATCTTGTTTATTATTTAATGTTATTTTTTTTATGTTATGTGTGAAATGTTTTATGTGAGATGTAAGATGATTTCATAAAATTTTTGTGTTTCCACAATTCACATTTTACAATTCACATTTCACATCTCAGATTTTTACCTCTATTTTATCTTAAAACGCAATCCCGCGTAATACATCTGTCCAAAAATAGGAGCATACGCAACAGAAGCATCAAAATTAGGACCAAATGGATCTGAAGCTCCTAAAATGGCTTTTTGCTGTTTGTAATTTCCGATATTCTCCCCTCCTACATATACTTCAAAAACAGAAGAAAAAATTCGCGTTACCTGAACATTCATCACCGCGTACGAAGGCGAAAAATCAGGGAATTGATCCGCAACAGGATTTGACGCTGTATAAGGCAATTGTTGTTTTCCTGACCAGTTAAAAGTATAATCAAATTTCCATTGCTTACCATCATTGACTTGGGTTTCGTATTCCAAATTCCCCAGAAAACGATGCTTCGCCTGTAAAGGTCGCTGAAAAGTTCCTCGCAGATAATCCGTTTGAATGTCGTAATACTTGTAAGCTGTTCTTAAATTCAGGTTATGAATCAATTCGAAATTAAATTCCAGCTGAAAGCTATTGGCAAACGAACTTCCTTTTAAATTATAAAACAAAACATCCTGCGGACTCTGCATCAAATCGACAACGGCCTGATTCTGAAAATCGGTACGATAGAAATCAAATCCTACTTCTGCGTTTTTATTAAAAAGACGGAATTTCTGAGAAAAACTCACTCCATAATTCCATGCGATTTCCGGATTCAATCCATAAATTTTACCGCCTTGATCTAAAATTGAAAACGTTCTGGAACTCGCAAAAAGCTGTTGATTTTCGGCAAAAATATTAGCGGAACGTTTTCCTCTTCCTGCCGAAACACGAAGCACTCCATTTTTCCATGGATTGTATCTCATGTGCAGACGCGGCGTAACAAAAACCCCCAATCGATTGTGATTGTCTACCCTACCTCCTAAAATCAAACTAAAATTATCGGTATTATCATAAGTGTATTCGAAAAATGCCCCCACAGAATTATCGATTCGGCTGTAATCATTTGCATTTACAAACTCCCGATACTGATCGTAGGCAAAATTTAAACCCGTAGAGAACTTATGCTTCGTATTGTTAATAATCGAATTGAAAATTAAATTTGAATAATAACTATTTTGTCTGATATCATAAAGACTCAGTCCAAAGTAAGAGTTTTGATTATGGGTATTAAAAGCATTCTGAAAACCGATACTTTGATACGGCATATCTTTAAAGACATATCCAATTTTTGTAGAAACATCAAAACGTTCTGTGTTGATTTCTGAACCCCAGTGATTTTTTGTTCCGCGATCTGTATCCTTATCAAAATCAAGTTCTCCGGTCTGTTTTTTATCATTCATATACCTGAAATTGATAAAACTTACTAAACCGCTATCAGGATTGTAATATTGGTAACGGTTCAAAACATTAATCTGTTTTCCCAACGGATTATCCAAAAAACCGTCGTCGTTCATATCGTTCTTTGCTACACGCGCATTACCATGAACAAACAAACTTGTTGCCCATTTATCCGACAGTTTTCTATTAAAATGGGTATTTAACTCAAAACGGGCATCTGTAGAGCCATAAGCATTTAAGAAAAACGGAATGTCGTTTAATGGCTTTAAAAGTTCGGTATTAATTTGTCCGGAAATGCTCTCATAACCATTGATAACACTCCCCGCTCCTTTTGTAATCTGAACACTTTCGATCCATGTTCCCGGGGTAAACGATAATCCGTAAGCTTGTGAAGCTCCGCGTACAGAAGGAAGATTCTCTTCGGTGATTAATAAATAAGGGCTTGTTAAGCCAAGCATTTTAATTTGTTTGGTTCCGGTTAAAGCATCCGAAAAATTCACATCAATCGAAGGATTTGTTTCGAAACTCTCGGCCAGGTTACAGCAGGCTGCCTTTAATAACTCCTTGCTGGTGATAACAGTAGTATTGGAGGTAAGCGTATAGGATTTTTTTATTCCTTTTTGCTTTTTTGTGATTTTTACTTCCTGCAGATCTTCTTGCGAAAACGCGGACACAGATAGCAAAAATGCCACAAAAAGCAGTATACTTTTTTGCATAAAAAAATGATTTAATGTTAAATAGAAGGCTGTTTCTATAAAATCTCTTCAAAAGGAGAAATAAACAAACAGCATAGCGCAAGCCAAAATGGCCTGGATCTAAACATTAAAATCAGGAATAAAAAATATACTGGTGATACAACTTAAATAAAGGAGGCGCATTGGCATCAGAATAATACGAAATAACCTGATTGCTTTTGAAATTTGCAATTCCAAGGAAAGCAATCGGTTGATATTCCTGAACTGCCAGAGGAAAAGCAAACTGAAAGAAGAAAAACTTTAAGGTAGCATCATCTGATTTCTTTTCAAAATGAACTACTTTGTCTTTACAGCAAGATGATTTTTTTTCAGAGGTGCCGCAACAATTCTTTTCCGGAGCTGCTGCTGTTGTATTCAATGAAACCGAAGCAATCTCTCCGCCACAATAGTGCACATCAAAAGCAAACCCAATATTGGAGACCAATAATAGGAAGGCCAAAAATAATCCGGTACACTTTTTTAGTTTCATACTGCAAAATTATTTAAAAGACTCCAGAAAAGACTGAATAAAGTATTATTTTTTTAAATTTTGCTGCTGATAATAAAATGCAGGAATAAATAACAACACAAATATGGGCTGAATAATGAACCTTCGCACATAAAAAAGAAGCCAGTTTCCTTCTGCAAAACATTCAAGAACGACAAAAAACATCCCCAAAAGTATCACAGCAAAAAACACATACAGAAACAAACTAAATTGAAGCATATCCCGATCCTGAAACAAAACATAGATTAATGCCAAAGATAAAATAGTGTTCAGTACATAACGAAGTAACAAATTCAGAAAAAGAGTAAAAGTTTTCACCTCGGGAAAAGGCAAATTTTTAAAATCACCGTCAAAATAATCCAAAAACGGATCATAGAACAGCTGATTTTCAAAAGCTCTGATAACTGCAAAACACAATACAATCGCAACCGCGATTATTAATTTGGACTTATGTTCGAGGATTCTACTTAGCATACTTCGAAAATTTGTTTACCCATATAATCCACAAAAGAAAAACGAAACCATAAATAATCAAAGGAAACAAAGTTCCGTGCAAGAAATGATCCTGTTCCGGAAAACGAAACAATAAAACAACCAATATTGCAATTCTCGCTACATTTAAAACATAAATAGAGAATATTCCAAACACTATAAACAACAAAGTGGCTCTGAACTTTCCGGAAAAAGCAAGTACAAAAGCAACAAACAAAATCATAACGCTTACCGCATTACAGCCTTCAACAATCCGAACGGAATAGTGCTTATTGTACCAAACCTCCATCCAGGAATCAGTAAGGCTTTTATGAATCTTGATATCACAATTAAAACCCTGCATCAATTGTTCGACATTTCGCCCTACAGTGTTGGTTATTCCATCGATTTCATTTGGTCCAAAACCGTTTAGATAAAACTTATATAGCAAGGTGAGTCCAATATAGGCTGCAAAAAAAGTGCCTATAAAAATAAGGAAGGGTTTAAACTGTACGAGATATTTTTTCAACGAAATTTTTTTTCAAATTTATGTATTTTTTGAGTTTAGCTTTAAATACTTTTGTATAAAATCTTAACATCATGACATTTCAAGAATTACAACCAAAAATAAGCACTATTGTTTCTGACACCGTACTAGTTAGAGAAGAAAAATTATTAGCAATCTGCCAGTTATTAAACGAGAATATCGAATACTATAATTGGGTTGGTTTTTATTTTGCTAATCACGAGAATAAAACCTTACACTTAGGCCCGTATGTTGGAGCTGAAACTGATCATACGGTTATTCCTTTCGGGAAAGGAATCTGCGGTCAGGTAGCCGAAAGTAATGCCAATTTTGTAGTACCCGATGTTGCGGCGCAGGACAACTATATTGCCTGCAGCTTTACGGTAAAATCTGAAATTGTTGTTCCGTTATTTGTTGATGGAGTAAATATTGGTCAGATTGATATCGACAGTCATGTTATAGATCCGTTTACAGAAGCTGACGAACGATTTTTAGAATTCGTAAATCAGGAAGTTGCCAAACTGTACTAAAAATAATACATTCGAGTAATTTTCTTTTTATTAAATTCCATGAAACTAATTTTACGCGTTTTCTTTTTCTTTATAATTTCAGCAAAATTATTTGCTCAAGCCCCTGCGTCGGCTAATAAGTTAATTTATCTCGACTCTTTGTGGACACCTGGTACTCCTGAAAATTATAAGTATACACGCCTTATTGAAGACTATTATTCTGAAAAGAAATCCTATGTCTACAAAGACCATTATAAATCCGGGGCAATAAAGTATATTGCAAATACTACAAACAAAGATGTCATTATAAATGAAGGGCAAGCTGTCTCTTATTATGAAAATGGCAACAAAAAATCTTCCGTGTCTTACGTTAACTCAAAAAAAACAGGGAAAGAATTCAATTGGTATGAAAATGGAAACCTGAAATCGGAACTTGAGTATTCTGACTATAAAAAAGGAGAGGTTGATTTTAAAGTTAACAACTACTGGGCTCCTAATAAGGAACAAACTGTAACTGCAGGAAATGGCAAAGTTGAAGACACTAGTTACGATATTGAGCAAAGCGGCACCATAAAAGACGGTTTTCCTGATGGTATATGGAAAGGTAAGAACCTAAAATCCAAATACATTTTTACAGAGCAGTATGAAAATGGCAAATTAATCTCCGGAAAGAGCATTGATTCTTTAAACATTGAACACCGTTACAAAATCATAAGTGAAAAACCTCTTCCGAAAAACGGTATTGATTCATTTTACAGATATTTTAGCAGCAAAATGGTTATCCCCGTGGATATAAGAAACAAAGTGTCCGGAAAAATATACATGACTTTTATAGTAGATGAGACGGGAAATCTGGTAGATCCAAAAGTAATAAAAGGTGTTGGTTATGGATTGGATGAAAATGCAATTCAGATAATTAAAGAAGCTAAAAAATGGAATCCGGGCTTAATTAGAGGAATACCTGCAAGGATTCTATACAAACTCCCCATTACAATTGTAAAAAACGGACGATAAAATTCGTTTTTCCAAAAAAAAGTTCTAATTTTGCACCCGTCTTACAAAAGTTGTATGACATACATAAAAATCATTAAACAATATTGGAATGTATTTAACTAAAGAAAAGAAAGAAGAGATTTTCGCACAACACGGTGGTGCAACAAACACTGGAAGCGCAGAAGGTCAAATTGCATTGTTCACTTACAGAATTTCACACTTAACTGAACACTTGAAAAAAAATCGTCACGATTACAACACTGAGCGTTCACTTGTACTATTAGTAGGTAAGAGAAGAGCTTTGTTGGACTACTTGAAAAAGAAAGAGATCAACAGATATCGTGAGATTATCAAAGTATTGAATATCAGAAAATAATCAATATAGAAAAGAGGTGCGAGAGTGCCTCTTTTTGTTTTTACATTACAAGCATTTTATAAGAAAAAAAGTTTGGTTTTTCATTGGGTTTTAGAACAATAACTACACACAACAACAACTACAACACAACTAAAACCCATTGTATAATCAAAAAGGAAAAATTATGATTCCACAATTATTTGTAGAAAAAATCGATTTAGGTGATGGCAGAAGCATCACAATCGAGACAGGACGTTTAGCCAAACAAGCAGACGGTTCTGTAGTAGTAAGAATGGGCGATACGATGATTCTTGCAACAGCAGTTTCAGCTCGCACTTCAAACCCGGGCGTTGATTTTTTACCTTTAACGGTAGATTATCGCGAAAAATTTGCAGCAGCAGGTCGTTTTCCAGGTGGTTTCTTTAAAAGAGAAGCTCGTCCAAGTGATAGCGAAGTATTGACAATGAGATTAGTTGACCGTGTTCTACGTCCGCTTTTCCCAGACGATTACCATGCTGAAACTCAGGTTATGATTCAATTAATGTCTCATGACGAAGAGGTTATGCCGGACGCTTTAGCTGGTTTAGCGGCATCTGCAGCATTAGCTGTTTCAGATATCCCTTTTTATAACTTAATTTCTGAAGTACGTGTTGCACGTATCGACGGAAAATTGGTCATCAACCCAAGCAGAGAAGAATTAGAAAAATCAGACATCGATATGATGATTGGAGCTTCTATGGATTCTGTGGCAATGGTTGAAGGTGAGATGAAAGAAATTTCAGAAGCCGAAATGATCGAAGCCATTAAATTTGCTCACGAAGCTATTAAAGTTCAAATTCAGGCACAATACCGTTTACAGGAAGCTTTTGGTAAAAAAGAAATTCGTACTTACGAAGGTGAGAAAGAAAACGAAGAAATTTACAAAAAAGTAAAAGCTGCTGCATACGATAAAATTTATGCTATTGCAAAAGTTGGTTCCGCTAAACACGAAAGAGGAGCTGCATTTGCTGAAGTAAAAGAAGAAGTAAAAGCTTTATTTACTGAAGAAGAATTGGCTGCTGATGGTGATTTAGTTTCTAAATACTTTTACAAAACAAACAAAGAAGCTGTTCGTAATGTAGTTTTAGAATTAGGCGTTCGTTTAGACGGAAGAAAAACAACAGATATCAGACCAATCTGGTGTGAAACTGATTACTTACCAAGAGTTCACGGATCTTCATTGTTTACACGTGGAGAAACTCAGGCGTTGGCTACAGTAACTCTAGGAACTTCAAGAGAAGCTAACCAAATCGATTCTCCATCTGAACAAGGTGAAGAGAAATTCTACTTACACTATAACTTCCCTCCTTTCTCAACTGGTGAAGCAAAACCATTAAGAGGAACTTCAAGAAGAGAAGTTGGTCACGGTAACTTAGCTCAAAGAGCATTAAAAAATATGATTCCTGCTGATTGTCCTTACACAATTCGTATTGTTTCTGAGGTTTTAGAATCTAACGGTTCTTCTTCTATGGCAACAGTTTGTGCTGGAACAATGGCCTTGATGGATGCTGGAGTTCAAATGGTAAAACCAGTTTCTGGAATTGCTATGGGATTGATTACTGACGGTGAGAAATTTGCTGTATTGTCTGATATTTTAGGAGATGAAGATCACTTAGGAGACATGGACTTTAAAGTAACCGGAACTGCTGATGGTATTACTGCTTGTCAGATGGATATCAAAATTGACGGTTTACGTTACGACATTATGGAGCAGGCTTTAAGTCAGGCTCGTGATGGACGTTTACATATCTTAGGTAAATTAACTGAAACTATTGCTACACCAAGAGCTGACGTTAAAGCGCATGCCCCAAAAATCATTACCAGAACTATTCCTGGAAACTTTATTGGAGCATTAATCGGACCTGGTGGAAAAGTAATTCAGGAATTACAAAAAGCTACCGGAACTACTATTGTAATCAACGAAGTTGACGAACAAGGTGTAATCGAAATCTTAGGTACAGATCCTGCCGGAATTGAAGCGGTATTGGCAAAAATTAAGTCAATTACTTTCAAACCACAAATGGGAGAAGCTTACGAAGTAAAAGTAATTAAAATGTTAGATTTTGGAGCTGTAGTAGAATATACTGCTGCACCAGGAAATGAAGTTTTATTACACGTTTCTGAATTAGCATGGGAACGCACTGAAAACGTAACTGATGTTGTAAACATGGGTGACGTATTCCAAGTGAAATACTTAGGTGTTGATCCAAAAACTAAAAAAGAAAAAGTGTCAAGAAAAGCGCTTTTACAAAGACCTCCACGTGAGGAGAAAAAAGAGTAATCAGATCTTAGTTTACTAAAGGTTTATTCATAGAAAACCCCAATTCATGCATTTGAATTGGGGTTTTTCGTTTTTATGACATTTTCTAACTAAAATTTCCCTTGATTACTAGAAAAATCACAAAAAAACACGACAAACCTTACATTTATATGTGAAAATAAAATATCTTTAACACACCAAAAAAACAAATTAATAATCCTTAAAACACCACTATGAACTTCAACGTTACCCAAATCACAAGAATTAATCAGCAAGATTTTGTATTTTCAGACAAAAGCAATCTTACTTTCCCAATCCCTCCTTTAGCCTCTTCACAACTTTACAGAAATCAGGGAGTCCTTACCTTAAAAATATGTGCTACTGTTTACATCAACTCTAAAGATTCAGCTGCCCCAGCAGTTCGTACACTAATAGAAAACGATACTAATATCGAAGTTTATTTTGACTATACATGGGATGAAAGCACACCAGATACCTATGATGTTTGGTATGTTGAAATCGATTATATTTCTGATAGAATTAGCCAAATTACATCTGTTACATCTTATTTAAGAAATCTGGACCCTGAAACTTCTAGAGGAACTACAACATCTGTAGACGGGTAGTCTTCAGATCCCATAAGCAATCACATCGTTTAATTTTATCTTTAAAAAATTAAACGATGTTTCACAAATCATAATTGAATCAGGGAATAATGAGAAAACTTAACTTACTTTTCTTTTCAATTTTATTTATTTTTCCTTTATATATCTTTAGTCAAGTAAATTCCAGTCTCATTACTTTTAGTGATTGTATAAAGAAAAAAGCTAATGAATTTCCGAAAGAAGTAAACTTCAATAAAGCCCAATTTTTTTTATTTAAAAAAGAATTGGGACTCTACATTGGTATATTCTATGAAACAATTAAGCTCAAGTAACAACAATGAGCTTAAAGATTATTGTCATTACTTTAGAGGATACAGTTTTAGAGAATTAAAACTATTAAAAGAAGCAAAATCAGAATTAAATTTAATTTCTAAAAAATTTATATTCTACAATTTAGTAAACTATAAATTTGGCGCCATTTCATTAGAATTAAAAGAATTTGAGAAAGCCATAAGTTACTTTAACAAAATAGAAAAACTTCCAATTGTAAAAAATGGCGATTATAAATTAAGTAATATCTATGAAAATCTAGGAACAAGTTATCTGCATCTTGAAAAAT
The DNA here is from genome assembly GCF_000335775.1 of Flavobacterium sp. WG21. Taxonomy (NCBI): domain Bacteria; kingdom Pseudomonadati; phylum Bacteroidota; class Flavobacteriia; order Flavobacteriales; family Flavobacteriaceae; genus Flavobacterium; species Flavobacterium sp. WG21. Next base: position 336,437 of record NZ_AMYW01000001.1, on the reverse strand, counting down.
ATAATATTGCCGAAAAATATCTTTTTAAAAGCACTTCTCTTAAAATAAAAGAAAACGACACGTTATCTATTATAAGTTCATACCTAAATCTTGCAAATCTTTATTACTTACAATATAAAGATCAACAAGCCATTCCATATTTTGAAAAAGCCTATTTTTTATCCAAAAAAGTAAAGGATTTTAATAAAAAGAAAGAGGCCGCTTTAAATATGGCTGTAGTGGAAGAAAACAGAGGCGATTTTAAAAAAGCCCTAATCTACAGAAAAGAATTAGGACAATGGAAAGATTCTCTAAACAATCAAAACAAAATCTGGGCAGTTGCCGATTTTGAGAAGAAATTTGCAGTTGCACAGAAGCAAAAGCAAATTAAAGTTCTTGAAGTCGAAAACAAACTTAAAAATGCACAGCGTAACGGTTTGTTTTTTGCTGCTGTTGGGCTGTTATTGATTTTAACAGCTGGAGTTTACCTCTACGCTCAAAAAGTAAAAAATGGTAAGACGATTTTGCGCCAAAAAAACAAACTTGATGAATTAAACGCTACCAAAGATCAGTTATTTTCGATTGTCAGTCACGATTTGCGTTCGTCTGTTAATGCTTTAAAAACCAGTAACACTAAATTATCCTCTACACTGGAAACCAAAAACTATGACGAATTAAATCATCTAATAATCCAAAACAGTACTATCGCAAATGGCGCTTACACTTTGTTGGATAATTTGCTGCATTGGGCGATGTTACAAACCAAACAGTTGTACTTTCAAAAAGAATCCATTCATTTGTACTCTATCGTTCAACAAATTGAACACAACTACAAACCTTTGCTTCTTGACAAAGCCATTACTTTTGAAAATTCGGTCTCAAAAAATAGCTTTATCTTTGTAGACCTCGATTCGTTAAAAATTGTACTTCGAAATTTATTAGACAATGCTATTAAATTTTCGAATGAAAATAGCAAAATCAGCTTTTACACCCAGGAAACCTACCCTGATTTTTGTGAACTTGTTATTCAGGACAATGGTATAGGAATGAGCGAAAGCACCATTCAGGAATTACTCGCTGACAATGCTTTACTTGCCAAAAAAAACAACACTGAAATTATAGGTACCGGTTTAGGTTTGCAGCTGTGCAAACAAATGATCAAAAAAAATGGCGGAACAATAGCCATAGAAAGTGAACTCCATGCAGGAACTAAAATGATTTTGACTTTCCCAAAAACAAAAAACAATGGATAATATTCATGTATTAATTATAGAAGACACTCCTGAACAAAGCGATGCTCTGCGTAAAGTACTGCTTCAAAACAATTATAAGGTTGTAGGCATAGCAACTAATTTTGCTGATGCGTTAAAACTCTTTTACGAAAATACCATCGACATTATTATTATTGATATTTTCTTAGACGGGAAACCGGAAGGAATCACATTTGCGGAATCGATTAACATTATTCCAAATGCAGCAAAACCGTTTGTGTTTTTAACCAGCTCGCAAGACCGTCAAATTTTTGAAAAAGCCAAGCTTACAAAACCGTTCAGCTTTTTACTAAAACCTTTTAATGAATTGGAAATTCTTTATGCCATAGAAATGGCTGTAGAAAAGTTTTATGCTCAAACCGAAGTTTTTCAGACTGAAGAACAAGATACTGTGATTAGCAACGACTACTTATTTATAAAAAAGAAGAACTCCTTAAAAAAAGTAGCATTAAATGATATCCTTTATATTGACGTTGAAGAACGTTATTGCAATATCATAACCGAGAAAGAAAAATTCGTAATTCTTATCTCTTTAACAAAAATCAGCAATCTGCTGGATAAAAACAGATTCATAAAAACACATCGAAATACAATTGTAAACACAAATAAAATTGAAGAAATTATTCTGGCTGATAATCTCATTATTTTAAAAGGCGACCACAAAATAAATCTAAGTGATACCTACAAAGATTTTATAAAAAAGATGAATATTTTGTCATAACAACAGTAAGACGAAAAAATAAAAACTCAGCAAATCCTCTCTATCCGGGAGGATTTTTTTGTTTTAAAAGAAGAATACCCTCCCACAGGGTTAGTAAAAAATTTCATGACAAAAAATTCTGCTTTCATGACATTTTTAATTTCCTTCCCGCAAATCGAAATTACTTTTACACCAAGAAATCCAAATTATAAAATCTAAATGAGAATTGAATTAAACAGACCATCGGACATGAAGCTTTTATCTATATTAAAAAAAATAAAAAACAACCCCTGGGTTGGCGTAACTGTCTCTCTTCTCTTTATCATTCCTTGTTTATATAAAATTCTGGACGACATCACCGTTTTCAGAATCGAATATCTTTTGTTAGCCATTGCATTTCCGATCTACATCAAATCGCTTAAAAAAATATTTGATGACATTTTAGATACCTCAGATGATTTTTCAGATTAAAAAATAAATTTTGCCCCAATTTTATCGAGACACTTTGGCTTAATCTTTTTAAGCCTGAGTGTTTTTTTTATTTTAAGACAGGACAGCTTTCCAAACTCAATAATACCGCATAAATCATTCGCTTTTTAAGTCAAAAAATAACAACCTTATTAAAATTTAACAAAAAGACCATTGTTGTTAACATTTTTTTGATATTTTTGAAGAGCTATAAACCAAAAAATCAAAACCACCAATCCTTTGAAGAAAAACCAAATAAAAGGTCAATATATAATTTTATTGGCCTTATTCTTAAATGCATACATAATTTACGGGCAAACAAACAACGAAATCTTAGTATACAACTGGTTTGACAAAAATCTGGGTGTAGAATCGTTAGAATTTGAAAATGGACCCGCCCATTTAAACTTCGACAAAACAGTCAACAACGAAAACCGGTATTACATTTCCGAAGATTTCAGAAAAGGAAGTATGCAGTATAATAATCAAAATTATTCTGATCTGTTACTCAACTACGATACTTATACCGACGAACTGATTATAAAACCGTATGGTGAGCTTAACACCACTAAAATTAATCTCTTTACCCAAAACATCAGTTACTTTAAAATAGGCAATGATAAATTTGTTCATTTAGACGTTCCGAGTTCAACCACTTTCAGGAAAGGATACTATGAAGAAGTTCCGGTGGGAAACAATGTTATTCTTTACATAAAACACTCTAAAGAGAAGAAAAAAAGCAATAAAGCCGAAGTTGATTTAATAGGATATACAGACAGAAAAGAATTCATCCTTTTAAAGCAGAACAATTTTTATCCTATAAATGATAAAAAAGAGATCATAACTTTATTTCAGGAGAATAAAAGAAAAATAAATGATTTTTATCTACTGTATAGAAATCTAAGAAAAGAAGATGCTGCATTATTTATGAAAAACCTCCTCAAGTACATAAATAACTAAAATCTGTAGCAATTATCCAAATGAGAATATTTACCCTTCTTTTATTATTTTTCGGTTTTAATCAATGTATTTATTCACAAGATCAAAAGATTAGTATAAATTACAACAACATCAATCGGATTGAAGTTCTAAAAAAAATAGAGGCTTCTACAAATTATAAATTCTACTTTCAAAAGGAATGGATAGACAACAACGTACTAATATCCGGAGATTACTCTAATAAAGCTATACAGGATGTACTAAGCAAAATCTTTGAAGACACTGATCTGAATTTCTTTATTACCAAAAACAAAGTCATTCTGACCAAGAACAGTATCATCTATGACAAATTTCAAAATGATAAAGTTAAGGCTGGCAATATTCCTATCTTTTTTCAACAGTATGATTCTGTAAAAAAGAACAAAACAGATCAGGCTACCCCTATTGCATTAATTGGAAAGGAATCCATCGATTCTGAGACTGACTTTTATACCATTTCAGGCTATATAACGGACCTAAAAGACGGTAAACCTCTTGCTGACATAACGGTAAAAGCAAAAAACACCACCGCAACAACCGTTACAAATACTCAGGGATTTTACAGTCTAAAACTACCTGTTGGATTAGCAACAATCGAAATCGAATCATTACTGTACAATAACACCGCCCGAAAAATAATGATTTACAGTGACGGTACTTTGGATTTTCCGATAATTGAAAAAATAAATCAATTAAAAGAAGTTTTGGTAAAAGGAAAAAACAGTCAAAATATAAGAACTGCGATAACAGGAGTTACAACAATTGAAGCCGAAGGCGTAAAAACGGTTCCTCTCGTTCTGGGAGAAAGAGATGTTCTAAAAATTGCCCTCACCATTCCCGGAATAAAAACTGCAGGAGAAGGCTCTTCAGGATTTAATGTAAGAGGAGGAAAAGAAGATCAAAACCTAATGTTGTTGGACAACGGAACAATATACAACCCTGCTCATCTTTTTGGTTTTTTCTCTTCTCTAAACCCTTACACCATCAATAAAGTTGATATTTACAAAGGAGGCATACCATCTGAATTCGGCGGCAGATTGTCATCGGTTTTTGACATTACTTCTAAAAACGGAAACACAGAGAAATTTTCGGGTGAAGGAGGAATTGGCCCGGTTACCAGTAACCTTACCGCTTCGATCCCTGTTGTAAAAGGAAAAGCAAGTTTATTATTAGGAGGCAGAGCCACTTACTCGGACTGGATTCTAAAAACCTTAGACGATGAAAATCTCAAAAACAGCCAGGCTTCTTTTTATGATTTGTTTGCAAAATACAGTCACAAAATAAACAAAAACAATACTGTTGAAGGCACCGCCTATTACAGTAAAGATAAATACACTATTACTCCCGACTCGTTGTATCAATACAGCAACCGCTTGATTTCTTTAAAATGGAAACATGCTTTTAATGAAAAAAACAACAGCGAACTTAATGTCTCCAATAGCGAATACAAATTCAGTATCGATTACCAATCTGTTAATCCTGAATCTTTTATTTTCAAGTACAAAATAAACGAAACTCAGGCAAGTCTTAAATTCAATAGTGAACTGAACAGTAAGCATAAATTTACTTATGGAATATCAAGCAAATTATACAACGTTAGTCCCGGCGAGCTCAGTCCTGATGGAGAAACTTCGATAGTGACTCCTATAAAAGTGGATGACGAAAAGGGATTGGAATCAGCGCTGTTTTTCTCTGATAAGTTTAAAATTACCGAAAAACTATTGTTAGATGTTGGAGCGCGATACTCCTTATACGCGGCTTTAGGAGCATCTACACAGAAAATTTACAAAGAAGATGTACCTAAGACTCCTTCAACAGTTATAGAAGAAAAAACGTATGGTAATAATAAAGTAATTACGACTTACGGAGGTTTTGAACCAAGGCTTGCTTTGCGCTATATATTTGATGAAAGTCTATTTGTAAAAGCCGGTTTCGATAAAAACTACCAATACATCCATTTGTTAACCAATAACACAACCCAATCGCCTACAGATACCTGGAAGTTATCTGATTTGAATGTAAAACCGCAAAGCGGACTACAGTATTCTCTTGGGATTTTCAAAAAACTGGATTATAAAGATATTGAGTTAAGTCTGGAAGGATACTACAAAACTTCTAAAAATATACTCGATTACAAAGTTGGAGCCAACTTACTTTTAAACAAGGATCTTGAAACGGAATTACTTCAAGGTAATGGAAAGGCATACGGTGTAGAGTTTTTACTAAAAAAATCAACCGGAAGACTTAATGGCTGGCTTGGGTACACTTATTCAAGAACCTTTATAAAACTGGACAGCAAGTTTAACGATGAAAAGGTAAACAATGGTGCCTACTTCCCAACTAATTTCGATAAGCCGCATGATGTAAGTATCGTAATGAATTACAAATTTACACACCGCTATAGTTTTTCTTCCAATTTCGTATATCAAACCGGAAGACCAATAACCTATCCTATCGGAAAATACAATTACAATGGTGCCGAATACACATTGTATAGCGATCGTAACAAATACAGAATACCCGATTATTACAGACTAGACATAGGATTAAATATTGAAGGCAATCATAAGATAAAAAAATTAGCACACAGTTTCTGGAACATCTCCATTTACAATGTGCTGGGGCGCAATAACCCTTATTCTATCTTTTTCGTAACAAAAGAAGGTCAGGTAAAAGCCTATCAAACCTCTATTTTTTCTGTTCCGATACCAACAATTACCTATAATTTTAAATTTTAAAAGTTATGAAAAAGATCTTACACTACGGATTTCTTATAACGATACTTCTTTCAATTGTATTGGGATGCACAACACCCTATTCGTACCAAACTAATGGCTTCGAAGATGCTCTGGTAATAGAAGCCACCATGACCGATCAATATAAAAACCATCAAATTAAATTGTCCAGAACGTATAAACTTGATGGAAAGAAACCAACCTTTGAAAGTAAAGCGGTAGTATATGTTACCGATGATCTGGGTAATAAATATGATTTTCAGGAAAAAAATGAATCCTATATTTCCGTAAACCAGTTTCAGGCCAGTCCCGGCAGAGCTTATCAATTGCATATCCTTACGAAGAATGGAAGAACATATGTCTCTAATGAGGAAAAACTGCCACAACAGACTCAAATCGAAAAAGTAGAAGCAAAAACTTTGACAAAAAAAGGAGAACTGGGAGTTGAAATCACCGTAAATAGCAATGATCCAACAAATAAATCCCGATACTACCGATACGAATACGACGAAACTTATAAAATTGTTGCTCCAAAAGCTTATCCTAAAAAAGCCGTTGCTGTTTTTTTTGCCCCGGGCTCCAACCCAAAAGGACAAGTGGTATTTGAAGACAGAACAACAGAAGTCAGAGTTTGTTACTCAGATAAAAAATCGAATGAATTAATTCTAACCAATACAAACCAGCTAAGCGAAGACAGAGTTACTGATTTTCCAATTAAATTTATTAGCAGTAAAGACCCCATCATAAGAACCAGATACAGCATTTTAGTCAAACAATATGTACAGAATCTCGCTGCCCATACTTTTTATGAGACCCTTAAAGAAATTGCTGATATAGGAAGTATACTATCGCAAACCCAGCCTGGTTTTTTCTACGGAAACATAAACCCTGTTGACAATCCAGGTGAGAAAGTGATTGGTTTTTTTAATGTGTCCTCCTATTCCGAAAAAAGGATCTTTTTTAATTTTACCGATCTTTTTCCTAAAGAACCAATCCCTAAATACCAATATTATTGCCCCTCTCCCGTTCCTGAAAATGAAATAAATGATTTTTATTTCGAATACTGCTTCAATCCCAACAACGAGATTTGTCGAGGAAATGACATTTTAGATTTACTTAAAAGCGGAATAAAAACTTTTTTCCCTAATGAGTCACCTACTTCTTACCTACTATATCCCGTTGAATGCGGAGATTGCACTTCATTTTCATCAAACATAAAACCATCATTTTGGATAGACTAAAACAGATAACGATCATCACTTTAGCAATGTGTTTCCAGCAAATATTGTTTGCTCAAAAAAACAATGCCGTAACTGAACTGAATGCAATAGATCAAAACCTCAATGAGTCCATTTACATCAGTACAAATGCTAATTCCTATATAACCGGAGAATCTTTATTCTACAAGGTTTTCTGTATCAATAAATCAACAAACGAAATATCAAAATATAGTAAAGTTGCTTACTTGCAACTGGTTGACAAAAACAAAACAACAGTTCTTACCCATAAATTGTTTCTGGAAAACGGAACCGCCAGCAGCGACTTTTTCATTCCAACAACTCTGGAAACCGGAAACTATAAAATTATAGGATATACCAACTGGATGCTGAATAAAGAAGTCTCAGAATACTGCAATATTGACATTTACATCTTAAACCCGTACAAAGATAAACCTGTAAACACCATTTCTCAAAAAGAAGTAACTTTAGCAGAAACGATAACAAACAGAGACATCTCTTTTAATTTAAAAAGCAAAATTTACAAAAACAGAGATCAGGCAGAATTGCAAATCAACACAAATTCTGATGAGTTTACAAAGGGAAATTATGTGCTTTCAGTAAGAAAAGCAGATGGTTTTATCGCTCAAAAGAAAATCAATTTTGAAGAACTTAGTGCAGGCAATACTTATAAAAGTTCTCTATCAGAAATAAAAAACCCTAATTTTCTATTGCCGGATTTACGCGGTGAACTAATTTCAGGAAAAATAAGATCCAGCAATGCTGACATAAAAAATAAAAAAGTAGCTCTTTCTATAGTCGGCAAAAATTCCACATTGAAGCTTGCCAAAACTGATAATGAAGGAAACTTTATTTTTAATCTGGAAAAGCCAAACTCAAACTCCAATGTAATCGTTCAAATTTTAGAAGACAACAAACAGGATTATACCATTGAAATGGACAAACCGAAAAATATCAATTTTTCAAATTTAAGCTTTCCGGAATTTCAGTTCAATTCAGACTTCAAACAGAATATTTCAGAAAGACTGATTTCCACTCAAATAGAAAACGCCTATTACAATCTTAAAAAAGACAGCATATTAGCCTCAAATGATACCATTCCTTTTTACAACAATTTATCAAAAGAGTTTAAACTGGACGCTTTTACACGATTCGCAACTATGGAAGAAACAATAACTGAAGTTGTAAAAGGCGTTTATTTTTCAAAAGATAAAAACAACTATGCTATTCATGTTTACGACTACGATCCTAATTACGAATCTCCTTTACCAACTTTAATAATCGTAGACGGACTGATTATAGAAGACCTAAACGAACTATTTCGTTATAACCCAAAAAACATCCATAAAATCAATGTTGTAAAAGGAATTTACAATTATGGAGCAAAATCTTTTAACGGTTTAGTTTCGTTTACAACTAAAAATGGCGATTACGAAACCAAACTTAAAGGAAGTTTTATTATCAGACCCGAACTTCTGAGACCACAGTCTAAAAAAGAATACTTTAGACCTGATTATACCAGCACTAAAAATGAAAGAATTCCTGATTACAGACATCAGCTTCTTTGGATTCCTAAAGTGGATTTAAGTGACGCAAATTCAAAAATACAATTTTACACCTCAGACGTTTCCGGCAAATTTGAAATCACACTTGAAGGATTTTCTGCTTCGGGAAAACCCGTTTTTATAAAGGAGACTATCGAAGTTAAAGAGGCGCTTTCAAATTAGATGGGAAGAGATAAAAAAGCAGCCAAACAATTAATTTGTAAAAATAATTTAAATTAATTGTAACTTTTTTTGAACTCATTACGTATAACCATTTGTACACTTAAAAATTGAGGAGACAAAAAACATGAGACAACTTAAAATCACCAAGCAGGTAACCAATCGTGAAACTGCATCATTAGACAAATACCTACAAGAAATTGGAAAAGTTGACCTAATTACCGCCGATGAAGAGGTAGAATTAGCACAAAGAATAAAAGCCGGTGATCAAAGAGCATTAGAAAAATTAACAAAAGCTAACCTACGTTTCGTTGTATCGGTTGCTAAACAATATCAAAATCAAGGATTAACTCTTCCTGACTTAATTAATGAAGGAAACTTAGGTTTAATTAAAGCCGCTCAGCGTTTTGATGAAACTCGTGGTTTCAAATTCATCTCTTATGCTGTATGGTGGATTCGTCAATCGATCCTGCAGGCTTTGGCAGAACAATCTCGTATTGTTCGTTTACCATTAAACAAAATCGGTTCTATCAATAAAATCAACAAAATGTATGCTTTATTAGAGCAATCTAACGAGCGTCCGCCTTCTGCTGAAGAAATTGCAAAAGAACTTGACATGACTGTAAATGACGTAAAAGAGTCTATGAAAAACTCTGGTCGTCACCTATCAATGGATGCACCTCTTGTTGAAGGCGAAGATTCTAACCTTTATGACGTTTTACGTTCAGGAGAATCTCCAAACCCGGACAGAGAATTAATTCACGAATCATTACGTACTGAAATTGAGCGCTCACTAGAGACATTAACTCCAAGAGAGGCCGATGTTGTTCGTTTGTATTTTGGTCTTGGCGATCAGCACCCAATGACTTTAGAAGAAATTGGAGAAACTTTCGATTTAACTCGTGAGCGTGTTCGTCAGATTAAAGAAAAAGCAATCCGTAGATTAAAACATACTTCAAGAAGTAAAATTCTTAAAACTTATCTTGGATAAATTCCAAAGTTCCAATTATAGCAATTCCAAATTCCAATTATTTTGTTGGAATTTGGAATTTATTTCAAAACTACCTATATTGGACGACAAAGCAAACAACAGTTTGATTGACTGTTCGTTTTTTGATTGATGATTGAAACTCCGGCTGATTACCGGAGTTTTTTATTTTATTTTTTTTACTGCAACACCTTTTCAGATCAGACTTTTAAAAAAATACAATGCTTCTTGAATTTATTACTCCAATCAAAACATAAAAACTTTGCATAAATCTTTGCGAGCTTTGCAATTAAAAAAATTAACTTTGCAAAAAAAAACAACACAACACACAACTACACAATGAAGAATACACTTATTGCTCCTTCTGTTCTGGCAGCTGATTTTGCTAATTTGCAACGTGATATCGAAATGATCAACAACAGTCAGGCCGACTGGTTTCATATTGATATTATGGACGGAGTTTTTGTTCCGAATATTTCTTTCGGAATGCCGGTTTTAGAAGCTATTTCGAGACATGCTAAAAAAACGATAGACGTACACCTGATGATTGTTGATCCGGATCGTTACATTAAAACTTTTGCCGATTTAGGCGCCAATATCCTAAGCGTACATTACGAAGCCTGTACACACTTACACAGAACGCTACAAGCCATCAAAGCTGAAGGAATGAAAGCAGGAGTTGCAATTAACCCTCACACTAATATTGATTTATTAGAAGATGTAATCAACGATATTGATTTAGTCTGTATCATGAGCGTAAATCCGGGTTTTGGAGGTCAGTCGTTCATCGAAAATACCTACGCTAAAGTAGAGAAGCTAAAAGCCTTAATTACCCGTAAAAATGCTTCGACCATTATTGAAATTGATGGTGGTGTGACCAGTAAAAATGCCAAGCAATTAGTAGAAGCCGGTGCTGATGTTCTGGTTGCCGGAAGCTTTGTATTTAAAGCCGAAAACCCAACTCAGACCATTGCTGAATTAAAAACTTTGACTACTTTTTAGATTCTTTAAATTGGGAAAGAAATCAATTCCGGTCATTTTCTCAAGAGTCTCAATTGGAACTACAAAATCATAAAGTGATTTGTCACTATCCTTGTTCGGAACTAAAAAAGCAATAGCCTTATGTTCCTTTCCGGTTTTGACCAGGATAATTTTATAAAAATAGCTAGGAACAGATACTTTTTCTGTTCCTATTTTTTTATCCGAATCTTTCAGAATTCCTCCTGTCACTACATAAATGTCATGATACTTTTCAGCCCAATAACGTGTTTTCTGTTCCAGCCTGTTCCAAATTCCACTGTTGAAATCGTGATCTTGTGGTGAAATATTTGAAGTGTAAAAGGTATCGTTATAAGCACTTTCATTAAACTCCATATCTCCCGCAGGACAAAGATGCCCCTTATCATAACCCGACTTTTTATAATTCCTCCAATCTGCGGAACCGGTTGTTACTTTTGGATCTTCAATAAAATAAGGGCGTTTATAATCGGTGTTTTTTAGATATTCTTTCTTTAATTCATAAGCAACCCATTCTGCCTGTTCAAATTTCTCATTGTAGGACAGCGTGTAATAGTCATGTTTTACAATTTGTCGCGTCGTAGAAGTAGGCAAATACGCTGCTGTAAACACTGAATCTGAACTGCTTTGATTCGAAACAAATGGAGTCTGCTCCTGTTCATGTAGTTTTACACTTTCATTAATTTCTTTTTTACAGGATAACAGCACAAATCCTAACAAACTCAAAAGGATATAATTTTTCATCTTTCTTTCTGATATTTTTTTATCTGGTTTCCAACATCTGTAGAATACCGTTAAATCTACAAAAAAACGCTCCAAAAAATACATTTTGGAGCGTTTTCCTAACAAATTAATCCTTTTACAGTATTAAGACTTTACTAATTTATCTCTTTTTATTTTAGTTGTAGCACTGTTTCTTACCACACCTTTTACTTGTAAATCATCTAAAACATTCAATGCTTCTTCTACATAAACATCTTTAGATAATGCCTGATGCCAAGCCTCTCTTTTTTCTTTTAATGTAGCATCACTTTTCATTTCAAGCTCTTCGTAAGGCAATGATTTAAAAACCAAATTGTTTTTGTAATCTGAAATTGGTTTGTATTTTTTACCTTCAGTTTCTACCTGTTCCTGAGTTGCTTTGAAGTTTTTGATGTTTAAACTATACGTATTCTCCTTATTCTTAACATCAATCCATTTCGCATTGTCTTCGATCAATTTAAACTGTGCATTTTGAGCAATTCTGTTTTTACTGCTTTCAATTGCTTTAGTAAAATTTGTATTCGAATGCCATGTGCTATAATCCGCCGGATCTATTTTATCCCAAGGCATAGCATTGTCGATATCGCGTTCTCCCATTTTTAAGTAAGCATAACGATCCGGCATTACCACATCACTATGAACTCCTTCTAACTGAGTAGAACCTCCGTTAATTCTATAGAACTTTTGTCCTGTAATTTTCAAAGCACCTAAATCTCCGTAATTTGCATTACGAACAAATTGATTCAGATCCAGAACATTCTGAACTGTTCCTTTTCCGTAGGTTTGTTTACTACCAATGATAACCCCACGTTTGTAATCCTGAATTGCTGCCGCCAAAATCTCTGAAGCCGAAGCAGAGAAACTGTTTACCATAATTACTAATGGTCCGTCCCACTCCACTTTTTTATCTTTATCGTACAGTACTTCTTTCTTTTTTCCTGCAGATTTCACCTGAACAATTGGTCCTTCTTCGATAAATAAACCTGCAATATCAACAACAGTCGATAAAGATCCTCCTCCATCGTCACGCACATCAAGTACGATACCGTTTATATCTTCTTTTTTAAGTCTTTCTACTTCAAGAGCAATATCTTTTCCGGCATCACGACCGTCTTTATTCTCAAAATCGATATAGAATTTAGGCAGGTAAATTACTCCGTATTTCAATCCGTTTCTTTCTACAATACTGGATTTTGCGTATGTTTCTTCAATTTCAACTACATCTCTGATAATTGAAATGATTTTAATTGTACCGTCTACTTTTTTAACGGTAAGTTTAACTTCTGTTCCTTTGTGTCCTTTGATTTTTTTCACAACATCGTCCAAACGCATTCCCACAACATCTACAGGCTCTTCGTTTCCTTGTGCCACTTTCAGAATTAAATCTCCTGCTTCAAGTTGTTTTCCTTTCCATGCCGGACCTCCTGAAATTAACTCATCAATTTGAGTAAAATCATTTTTCTTAGTCAATCTTGCACCAATACCTTCCAGTTTTCCACTGATATTAACATCGAAACGATCTTTATCTTCAGGCGCAAAATAGCTGGTATGAGGATCAAAACGAGTCATGATTGAATTTACATATACTGAAAACCAATCTTCTTTATTCAAATCTTTAATCAGACTAAAATTGTCATCTAAAGATTTCAGTGAGCTTTCACGTGTTTCTTTTTCCAGAGTTTCAAAAGTTTTCTCCTTATAATTTGGGTCTGTTTTCTTTTTATCCTCTTCTAATTTTTGTTTGGTCACAAGCGAAGAAAGTGTAGATAACTTAATTTGTTTTCTCCATCTTTCGTTGATCTCAGCTGTATTTTTGGCATACGGCAATTTGTCATAATCCGCATTAAAAGTCTCATCAATATCGTAGTTGAAAGGCTGTGCTAAAATTGTCTTATAACGTTTTTTACTTTCTTCCATTCGTTTCATCAATCTTGTATACGTAAGATTGAAGAACGTTAAGTCTTTATTTAAAAACTGATCGTCCAATTGCAATTCATATTGTTTGAATTCGTCAATATCCGATTGCAGGAAGAATCTCTTCGAAGGATCTAATGCTTCGATATAATCTTTAAAAATTCCCTTAGAGAATTCATCATTTATTTCTGCAGGACTATAGTGTCCTTTTTCAATGACAAATGCTAATAATTCTAAAAGTGTTTTATCTCTATTCGGGTCCGGATCTACTGATTTGTCTGCATTTATTTTAAAGGCAAACAACGTCAATGACAAGCATAATACGGCTATAAGTATTTTATAATTTCTTTTCATAAACTTAATAATAGCATTCATCAAATTTTTTAATCTAAGTTACGGTAAAAACTGTGCCAACAAAGCCAAGCCCGCTATAATTTTTTGTTAAAGGTATAAAAATGTTTGACGCGCAAAAATCTTCTTCAAATTAGTTGACAAATTTTGCACTTTTTGTTCGTTTTCTACCGAAATCTGTCACTACATTTGCTTAAACCCCTTATATAACCTTACGATTTTAGCATGAAAAATGAGAAACCCCTAATATTAGTTACGAATGATGATGGTATTTTAGCTCCCGGAATAAGAGCTTTAATCAGTGTGATGGAAACTATTGGCGAAGTCGTAGTAGTAGCTCCGGACAAGCCTCAGAGTGCCATGGGTCATGCCATTACCATAAACAACACCTTGTTTCTTGACAAAATTTCTAAAGAAGAAGATGTGGTAACGGAATATAGCTGCTCAGGAACTCCTGTAGACTGTGTTAAACTGGCCGTTAATGAAATTTTAAAAAGAAAACCGGACTTGTGCGTTTCAGGGATCAATCACGGGTCAAATTCTTCTATAAATGTGATTTATTCCGGTACGATGAGTGCTGCTGTAGAGGCCGGTATCGAAGGGATTCAGGCAATTGGCTTTTCTTTACTGGATTTTGACTGGAATGCCGATTTTGAACCGATCAAATCGTTCGTTAAAAAAATTACTTTGGAAACTCTGGAAAACAAACTCCCTCCGGGTGTGGTTTTAAATGTAAATTTCCCAAAACTAAAAGAAGAAGAAATCAAGGGGGTAAAAATCTGCCGTCAGGCTAAGGCTTACTACTCTCAAAAGTTCGACAAAAGACAGACTCCATTCGGTAAGGATTATTACTGGCTTACCGGAAAATTCACAAACGAAGATCAAGGTGAAGATACTGATGAGTGGGCTTTAGAAAACGGATACATTTCAATTGTTCCGGTACAGTTTGATCTGACCGCTCATCATACCATGCAACAGCTTAATACCTGGAAATTAAATGAATAAAAAAGACATTATCATAGGCTTTGTTATTGGAATTTTCACGGCTTTGCTTGGAAGTTTTTTGTTTGTTTCGTTTTTCACCAAATTTGATTTTTTTACTGGAATTCAAACCATCAGGCAACAAGGATATCTCGGAAAAGTAATCACAATCGGGACCGTTTTAGATCTGGCCGTTTTCGGTATTTTTCTAAAAACGAACCGGGAACTGATGGCCAGAGGTGTTGTTTTGGCAGTCATTGTTCTTGCGATTTCAACTTTGTTTATTTAAATCTTATCTTTGTGCTGCAAAAATTATTTTGCGTTTAAAGTTGGAAACACACTTTCAAAAAAATCAATATGAAGTACTACATAATAGCTGGTGAAGCGTCAGGAGATTTACATGGTTCTAATTTAATGAAAGCACTATATGAGGAAGATCCTCAGGCGGAAATTAGATTTTGGGGCGGTGATTTAATGCAAAAAGCCGGAGGAACTCTGGTAAAACATTACCGCGAACTGGCTTTCATGGGGTTTGTTGAAGTTCTTTTCAATTTAAAAACCATATTAAACAATATTAAAATTTGCAAGAAGGATATCACGGCATTTCAACCTGATGTTTTGATTTTTATAGATTATCCGGGTTTTAATATGCGTATAGCAAAATGGGCCAAAGCTTTACATTATAAAACGCATTATTATATTTCGCCGCAAATCTGGGCCTGGAAAGAGAATCGTATCACGGCAATCAAAAATGATATTGACAAGATGTTTGTGATTTTACCTTTCGAAAAAAGCTTTTACGAGGACAAACATCATTTTCCGGTCGATTTTGTTGGGCATCCTCTGATTGATGCTATTCAGAATCAGCCTTCTTTTGACGAAACAACCTTCAGAAAAGAAAACCAACTGGGAGAGAAACCTATTATTGCGGTGCTACCCGGAAGCCGTCAACAGGAAATTACAAAAATGCTGAGTGTGATGCTAAGTGTGGTGGATGATTTTCAGGATTATGAATTTGTAATTGCCGGTGCTCCAAGTCAGGATTTTGAGTTTTATCAGCAATTCATCAGCAATAAAAACATCAAATTTGTATCGAACAAAACGTATGATTTGTTACGCTCTTCAACCGCAGCTCTGGTAACATCCGGAACAGCTACATTAGAAACGGCTCTTTTTAAAGTGCCCGAAGTAGTCTGCTACAAAGGAAGTGCTATTTCCTATCAAATTGCCAAGCGCATTATCACGCTAAAATATATTTCACTTGTCAATTTAATCATGGATGAAGAAGTGGTTACAGAATTAATTCAGAGTGAATGTAACACGAAACGAATTAAAGAAGAATTACAAAAATTACTGACTTCTGACTATCGTGAAAAATTATTAAAGAATTATGACATCTTAGAGCAAAAACTGGGAGGTGTCGGAGCCAGTAAAAAAACCGCAAAGCTTATTGTAGCTGATTTAAAACACGTTTAAAACTTCTTGCTTTGAAAAGAATCTATTATTTAATACTCATCACTGTCCTTTTTGCTTCCTGTAAATCGGCTTCAACTGCGGTGGGCAACAAAGAATCAAAGCGGGAAAACAGATATACGGTTACGCATTTAATCGAACACGCAACAGACAATATTGGGGTGCGATACAAAGCCGGAGGCACCACCAAAAGTGGCTACGACTGCTCCGGATTAGTGTTTACCACTTTTGAGTCGGAAAATATAAAACTACCCCGAAACTCTTTTGAGCAGGCTAAGGTGGGAAGAATCATTAAATTTAATGACGCCCAAAAAGGGGATTTAATTTTCTTCAAAACAAACAGAAGCAAACAGATCAATCATGTTGGGCTTATCGTAGAAGTAAAATCAGACGAGATCAAATTTGTGCATTCTTCTACCTCAAAGGGAGTCATTATTTCATCTACTAAAGAACCTTATTATCAAAATTCATTTGCTCAAATCAACAGGGTACTAGAATAACTACATAAAATATATCTTTTTTCTTACAAATAATTTAATACTTTTGACTCATGAAAGTATTAGATTTTCCTTTAACTAAAATTACCATTTGGTTTAGCTGTGGTATTTTGGTTGCTTATTATTACCCGTCAAAATTCTCAGTAGTAACTTCCATTTTTATTCTTGGTTTTACTGCTTTTTTACTAGTTTACACTTCCCTTCAAAAGAATAACAAGCGAAGTATCTATTTTGGAATAAGTATCTCTTTCATTTCTTTCCTTATTGGCATTGCAACACTTTTACTGCATACAGAATCGCTGCAAGAATCCAACTATACCCATTGTAAAGAAGTTTTTAGCTCTCCTCAAACGATAACTTTTGTGGTACGCGAAAAACTAAAAAGCAACACATACAGCGACCGCTACTATGTGCAGGTAAAGAAAATCAACAACAGGAATTACTCCGGAAAAATTCTTGTAAATGTAGAAAAGGACAGTGCCGAAAATCCAATTATTATTGGAAACATAATAAAAGTCAAAACCATTTTACAACGTACTAGCGCGAATAAAAACCCAAATCAGTTTGACTACCAAAAATACCTTTCAGATAAACAGATTTATGGTCAGTTGTACCTCAATAAAACAGAAATCGCGGTTAATAAAAAACTTCAAAAAGACATCTGGTATTACTGCGGACGTTTACACTCCAGAATTTATAATAATCTGAAAAAAACAGGTTTTCGTCAAACGGAAATGAACGTTGCACTTGCTCTTATATTGGGACAGCGACAAGAAATTTCAAATGATTTGATTCAGGATTATCAGTTCTCAGGGGCTACGCACATTCTGTCGGTTTCCGGTCTTCATGTTGGTTTTATCATGCTGTTCATTAGTTTTATTTTAAAACCTGTTCCCAACACACGAAAGGGCTCTTTATTAAAATTGATTTCAATACTGTTATCTCTCGCACTTTTTGCCGTAATCTCAGGATTATCTCCGTCGGTACTTCGTTCTGTTGTCATGTTTTCTTTTCTTGCTGTTGGCAGCCATCTGAGAAGAACAGGAAGTACGTATCATACTTTACTTGTCTCTTTGTTTTTAATCCTACTCTTCGAGCCTTACTTTTTGTTTGATGTTGGTTTTCAGTTAAGTTATCTTGCTTTGTTTTTCATTCTTTGGCTACAGCCTCTCTTAAACAGTATCTGGTCTCCGAAGCTGAAGATCACAAAATTTCTTTGGAATGCACTAACCGTTTCTTTCGCTGCCCAAATAGGCACATTACCTTTATGCTTGTATTACTTTCACCAGTTTCCGGGATTATTTTTTGTTACCAATATTGTTATGATCCCAATATTATCTTTTATCATGATTGCCGGGATCCTAGTATTGCTTATTGCTGTTTTTTGTCCTCCTCCAATGGTCCTCACTGCGATATTTGAAAAAAGTATTTTCTTCTTAAACTATACCATCCATTATATTGCATCACTCGAGTGGTTTGTTATTCGCAACATTAGCTTCAACTTTTGTCTTCTTATCTCCTCTTACTTTCTAATTATTTCTGCTATAATCTGGGGTAAGAAAAAAAATTACAATACAACTTTCGCTGCATTGATTTCAATTATAGCATTTCAGATTTCTATGATTTATACCAAGAGAGAAACCACAACCAAACGTGAAATGATCGTTTTTCACACAAAAAACAACTCTATAATTTCTCAGAAAAATGGAGGTCGTATCAAAGTGTTTTCAAATGATACTCTTTTACTTCAATCCCCAAAAGCTACTCTTCTAAGTTCTTATCTGTCGAGTGATTTTAGCCAATTAAGCGCTACTGTCAGCATCAAAAACCTGCTATATTTTAATGGAAAAAAGATCTTAGTGATTGACAGTTCCGGAGTTTATAAAATCAGCTCTCCACCTGACATAGTATTGTTGATTCAATCCCCGAAAATCAATTTAGACCGCGTTCTGAAAGAACTGCATCCTAAAATTATAATTGCAGATGCATCAAATTCTTACTCTATTCAAAAAATCTGGAAAAGCAGTTGCCGTAAGAAAAACATCCCTTTTCATGCCACAGCCGAAAAGGGATTTTATTCTTTAAACTAATAAATCAAACTTAGTCCGAAAAGACAAAATAGTTCGTTTAATTCTACAAGATTCAGGGATTCAGAATTAAATTTGCATCTGCAATCCAAGCTTTTGCGCCACCTTGCTTGTACGGAACCAAACCTAAGTTATTAAAAGTAGTTTTGCCTTTTCTGACGGAAGCCATTAAAAGACATACTTGCGGAAGTTCCTGAATGCCTAAAGCGTTTTTTAACTTGACATTTTGCTCCTTTACCATATCAGATGCTTCTGTATCTGACATATCCAGTTTTACCAAAATGACATTATCACGCGACCATACTGCAAAGTCAGGTGTAACAAAAATTTCACTCTGGATTCTCTGCGAAACTCCGGCAGCAGTGAAAAAAATTAATAAGGGCCGTTTTTGTGAATCACTCGCCATTATAGCATCATTCATATCTGTTTTCCAAATCAAATTTTGCGAATGCAGGCCAAACGAACCTAAAAAAAGTAATAAAATAAGTAATTTTCGGTTCATACTAAATTGGTTTTTTAAGTAGGTTAATGCGACTAAATTAACATAATATCTTCACCAAACAAGTGAAAATCAAATAAAATGAGTTAAAAAAGCAACATAAATTCAAATTCATTAATAAAGTCTTGGATTTTTAAGAAAATAAAAAATATACCCTTTTAAATAACAAAACCATTGATTATCCGGATAAACCGTTCAAAAAAAAATCCCTTCTCACTCAAGAGCAAAAAGGGAATCTACAAATTAAACTAAGAAACTTAATTTAAATCTTACTACTCACCTGAATGCAAAATTGCATTTGACTCCGCGATCCAGGCTTTTGCACCACCTGGTTTATACGCAATTTTACCTAAAGCGCTAAATGTGGTTTTATTTTTTCTAATCGAAGCACTTGCAAAACAAACTTCAGGCAAGTCCTCCACTCCAAAAGCATTTTTCAATTTGAGCTTTTGTTCTCTATCACTTTCATCCGCTGTACTGTCAGACAAATCAAGTTTTACAAGAATAACGTTGTCACGGGACCAAACCGCAAAGTCTGGAGTTTTAAAAATTTCGTTCTGAAGATTTTCCGGCACACCTGAGGCAGTGAATAAAATTAGCATTGGTTTTTTCTGTTCATTACTAAGCGCAATAGCATCCGTCATATTTGTTTTCCAAACTAAATTCTGCGCCTGCATAAAAATTGAACCTAAAAAAAACAGTAGGATAAGTATTTTTTTGGTCATATTAAATTGGTTTTTGGTTAGAATATTAAGACGAAATTAACATAATATTTTAATTTTCCAATTTTTATTAATACAAAAAATATATTATGTATTTTTTTAACCAAAATAAATTACAAAATACACAATAAGTGTAAAATTTAGTTATTGCTTTTTCTTACGAAACAAAAAAACTCCTTACCAAAAGGCAAGGAGTTTTTCTAACTATAATTGTAATTTAATGTTTACGCTACGATTTTTTAGGATGTACAATTCCTTCAGCAACTGTTAACCAGGCAGTCGGACCACCCGCAACATATCCTGTCTGCCCCAATCCTTTAAAATTCACTTTCCCGTCTTTTGACTCTGCGCTTGTGAAATAAATAGTTGGGAATCCCTGAATTCCAAATGCCTGCTGTAATTCATTATTCTGATTCTTAAGCTCTGGTGTCTGAGGCGTTCTTCTTGGATAATCAAGCTCAACCAACACTACATTCTCGGTCGCCCATTTTTTGAATTCAGCGGTTTTTAAAACCTCATTCTGCAAACGAATACACCACCCACACCAGTCACTTCCGGTAAAAAACATTAACAGAGGTTTTTTCTCTTTATTACTAACAGTGATCGCTTCTTTAACATCCGTATACCATTTTAACTCTTGTGCCTGCGTTACAAATGCTCCCGCTAAAAAAAGCGTTATTAAAAATATTTTTTTCATATCCTTTTATTTTACACACAAATTTAAACAAAAAAAGAATCGTAAAATGTCGTCTATTTTACTTCTTGCATTAATTTCCTAATAATTGGCGAAATTGCTAATAATATCAAGCCCGCAACTAGCGAATAAATAGCCAGTTGATAGTAACCTTCTGTATACGATTGTAATTTAGAAATCAAGGTGTCGCCAGTATTTGATCTGGAAATCTCGGCCCCCAGTTTACCCGCAGCCAACTGTCCAAAAGCACTTGCCAGGAACCACAACCCCATCATCATTCCGAATAATCTTTTTGGAGATAATTTGGTAATGATTGACATTCCAATTGGCCCCAGACAAAGTTCCCCAATAGTGGTTATCAGATAAGCAAACGTAAAGACATTCAATGAAGCAATTCCGTTAGCATCAGCAAAGAATTTGGTCAGATAGAAGATGTAAAAGGAAGCTGCCAGGAATAAAAACCCAATTCCGAATTTAATCAAAGTATTTGGTTCAATTTTCCGTTTCCCTAACCAAATCCACAACAAACCAATAAGCGGACTTAAAACTACTACAAAAAAAGTATTCGAACTGTTGTTCACAACGTTGGGATCAATTGTAAAAAACAACAATTTATTATTCAAATTATCTTTTGCAAAAAGCGATAACGATCCACCACTTTGTTCGTAAATAGAATTGAACAGGAAATAGAAAAATACAAACAGAAAAGCAGCAAAAAGCTTCTTTTGCAATTTAGGATCTCCCAGTTTAAACAATTCATAAGCAAAATACAAAACAGCAACTGTACCAATAGTATACATAAAATAATCCGTATACTTCGTATTCTTAACCATTATAAAAATAAAAGGCAAACTCAAAATAGACACAGCATATACGGCTATCTCACGAATTCGTCTCTTTTGTGGTGTTAAATTCAATAACGGAGAATCACCAATTGGTCCTAAATATTTTTTAGTAAACAAGAAGGTGATCAACCCTAAAAACATTACAATTGCAGCGGATAAAAAGCACAATTGCCAAGAATAAAACTTCCCTAAATACACACACAAAGCACCACCAAAAAGTCCGCCAACATTTATACCGGCATAAAACATCCCATAACCTGCATCTCTTCGACCATCATCTTCATGATACAATTCTCCGACCATCGAGGAAACATTGGGTTTAAAAAAACCTGTCCCAATAATAGAAAAAGCAATTCCGTAATAAAAGAAATCATGAGGCGCAATAGCGATCAAAAGGTTCCCCAGAATCATGACGATTCCTCCAAAAAACAACGATTTTTTAAACCCTAATACTTTATCGGCAAAAATACCTCCAATAAAAGTAAAAGCATATACAAAAGCCTGAATAGCACCATACTGCTCGCTGGCATGATCTTCTTTCAAGAAAAGCTGATCGACCATAAAAATAACCAAAACCCCACGCATTCCGTAAAAGCAAAAACGCTCCCACATTTCGACAAAAAACAAATACCATAATTGTTTCGGATAATTGCCTTTAAAATTTTGAATTTCTTCTAAAGTGATTTTTTGCTCCATTTATTTATAAATAATTAATTAATTCCTCTCTCTTTCATCACTTTGTTAAGTTGCTTTACTAAAGCAAACATCAATATTGTCGCAAACATTAACAGCGCAAAATTTACCCAAAAAAAGTTGACTTTATTGTCGTAGCTATCCCACATACTGGCTAAAACACCACTTAGTTTATTCCCTATAGAAGTTGACAGAAACCAGCCTCCCATCATTAAAGAAGTGATGTTAACAGGACTTAATTTGGAAACTACTGATAATCCCATGGGACTCAAAAACAATTCACCAATTGTTATAATACCATAATTCGCTACTAACCACCATGCACTAACTTTCTCTGTACCGTTACCCCCAATTTTTACAGCAGCTATCATAACCAAAACAGACAGCGCCGAAATCAGCAAACCGAAAGCAATCTTTGTAGGTGTTGAAGGTTCTTTTTTACGCATTCGTAAAAAAGAGAAAAATGCAACGACCAAAGGAGTTAATATAACGACCCAGCCCGGGTTGATAGACTGACTTAAATTTGTTGCCCAAAGATGAACCTTAGCACCTTCTGCCGGTAATTTATCCGGAGCAACATTTCTAAAATATAAAGGATAATTGACTTCTTTCTTAACCACTCCGTTTACTTTTTGCAAACGAAACTGATCGTCGTATAGTTCCGTAGAGTCCTTTTTATATTCGACCTCTTTTGCCAGTTTTAGCTTTGCAATTACCTTACCTGATGTTCCAGTTACCTCTCTGTCAGTATATCGATCTGCCCAGGTAGTAAGCGCCGAGCCATTAAGCTTAAAGACTGCCCAAAATAAAATCACTACTCCAAAAATAGCCAATAAAGCTCCTATTGATCGCTTATCTTCTGTTTTTGCTTTAAAATAAAGCGAACCGTAAAAGAGGACTATTGGAATACATGCAAAAATGAAAGCGTCTGTACTGTCTGAACCAAATATAGAACTATTCACATTAGCATCGGAAGCTACTCCTTTTATCAACCAGCCAATTGCTCCAAAAACAAAAGAGGGCAATAAAATAAACAGTATAATTTTATAAAAAGGCATATCTCCTTCCTGCACTCCTTTTTTCTGGTCGTGTCCCACATAATGCTTCGTACCCAACAAAAACACAATAACACCTATAAACATTCCGACACCGGCAGCCATAAAAGCCCAATGCCATCCCAAAAGGATTTGCAAAGCAGCTCCAAAGAAATTACAGATAAAGCCTCCAACATTAATCCCCATATAGAAAATATTGTAGCCTTCATCTTTTTTATCTTTATACTCTTCTTTAGAATAAAAACTGCCCAGTAATGTAGAAATATTGGGTTTAAAAAAACCATTTCCAACAATTATCAAAGTCATGGCGATATAAAGCATGGTCAAATCATGCACTCCAATTAAGAAGTAACCAACCCCCATTAAAATTCCGCCAAGGATGATTGATTTTCTATATCCTAAATACCGATCGGCAATTAGTCCGCCAATAAACGGCGTCAGAAAAACCAAAGCAATAAAAGTCCCGTATAAATCAGAAGCCTCTTTCTCGGTCATAGCAAAACCGCTCTTTACATCTTTCAGATATAAAGTAAAAATTCCGATCATTAAATAATAACCAAAACGTTCCCACATTTCAGACAGAAACAGGAATGGCAATGCTTTTGGGTGTTTTTTCCACATAACTATAAAGTCTTTAAAATTAAAATTACCTACAAGCCTAAACCTGTAGGTAATTTTTTATATATGATTACGATTTATGTTATCTAACACCATGCATCATTCTTTTCAGAAATGGAGTCAAAGCAAATAAAATAATTGCAGCAATACCTGTTAAAACAACAAATACCATGAAGAATTCGTATAAGTTATGAATTTCGAATCCGGCAAAGAAGTGGTTATGTGCACTAATTTGGTGGTGCTCTAATAAAGCTAATTGTTCAGCTGTTGGTGTAACTTTGTTGTCTAAAACTGCCTGAAGGTCAATTCCTAATTCTTTTGCTTTTGCAAATTTGTCTCCGGTTGCCGGTAAGATTGAACCTAAAGTTCCTCCTAAAGCATAACCTGAAGCATTTGACAAGAAGAATACTCCGTACAATAACGAAGCAAAACGTTTTGGAGAAAGTTTACCCACCAATGACAAACCAATTGGAGACAAACATAATTCAGCACATGTATTTAAGAAATATAATAAAATAAGCCATTTTACCAATAACAACCCTGATGTTCCGATATAAGAAACCTGAGTCGCAATCATAAAGAAACTAACTGAAATTACCACTAAACCAACGGCTAATTTTACCGGTGAAATTGGTTCTTTACCTTTAGCTCTCAAAGTATCCCAAAGGACACTAAACGGCACTGCTAATAATACTACGAATAGTCCGTTAAAAATCTGAACCATTGACGGAGGCATTTGCCATCCGAAGAAATTTCTATCCGTTTGGTTGTCTGCAATAAAAGTCAATGACGAACCTGCCTGCTCAAAAGCTGCCCAGAAGAAAATAATAAAGAAAGAAACGATGTAAATTACAATAATTCTGTCTCTCTCTACTTTAGTCAAAGAAGTATCCGAAATAATTAATCCGGCCAATGACAAACCACTGGAATAAATCAAAGTATAGATCAAGTTCTGACCTACCACATAATGGAAAAAGAATCCCAAAGCGACAAAAGCGATTCCGGCAATTGTTAAAGCTTTACTTGAGAAATTAGCTTTCTGAGCTTCTCCTTCTTCAAAATCAGAGGCGTCATTTTTAGAAGGTAAACCTCCTAATGGCTTTCCTTCAGGAGAAACCACATATTTATTTTTCAGGAAGTAAAAAAGAATTGTTCCGATAAACATTGCAGCAGAAGCAGCAAGGAATCCCCATCTAAAAGCGTGGATATCTCTAACTCCACCAGCATCTTTAACATCTCCTAACAAAGGGCAAATAGACTGACCTAAAAAAGCACCAATATTGATACCCATATAAAAAATAGTAAAAGCACTATCTAATTTTGTCTTTTCCTGTTTAGGATACAAACTTCCTACCATACTTGAAATGTTTGGCTTGAAGAATCCGTTACCGAATACGATAACTCCTAATGCAGTGTACATAATAATCGTAGCAAACGCTCTGTTACCTTCAAACACACTACCACTGGTAAACAGCAACAATTGTCCGATTGCCATAAGCAACCCTCCTAAGATGATACAATTTCTGTTTCCTAAGAAACGATCGGCAACAAAACCTCCCAACATTGGCGTTAAATAACAAAGCCCAAGGAAACCTCCGTAAATCAAAGAAGCCTCTTCTTCCTTCATCAACAATGAATTTACAAGAAATAAAGTTAATAAAGCTCGCATTCCATAAAAGTTGAACCGCTCCCACATCTCCGTTCCGAATAATACCCAAAGTCCTTTTGGATGCGCTGTTTTTACCTGAGTTTCTCCCATATTCTTTATTATTTATTTAAGGTTTTTAGTTTTGTTTTATAATTATAAATTTTCTTTGATGAAGTTAGTCATTTTGTTGTATAGCTGAATTCTGGTCTTTCCTCCATAAATACCATGATTTTTGTCCGGATAGATTTGAGAATCAAATTGTTTATTGGCCTGAATCAATGCTTCCATCATTTGCATGGAGTTTTGCACGTGTACGTTATCATCTGCTGATCCGTGAATCAATAAAAACTTACCTTTTAGTTTGTCAACGTGATTTATTGGAGAGTTCTGATCGTACCCGCTTGCATTTTCCTGAGGAGTCTGCATGTATCTTTCCGTGTAAACGCTGTCATAAAAACGCCAGTTGGTTACCGGAGCAACAGCAATAGCCATTTTGAAAACATCATTCCCTTGGAAGATACAATTTGAAGCCATAAATCCTCCAAAACTCCAACCAAATATTCCAATTCTTGAAGCATCCACATACGGATATGCTCCAATTACTTTTGCGGCGTCAATCTGATCTTCTACTTCGTATTTTCCTAATTCTTTTTGAGTAACTTTTTTGAAATCTGCCCCTTTAAAACCAGTTCCTCTACCGTCAACACAAACCACAATATAACCTTGTTGTGTTAGGGATGCAAACCAATAGTCGTCTGAATTATTCCAATCGTTGTTTACCTGCTGAGAACCAGGCCCGGAATACTGGTACATGAAAACCGGATATTTTTTTGAAGAATCAAAGTCTTTAGGTTTTAAAATCCACGCATTAAGTTCATTGCCTTTAGCTGTTTTTAAAACAAAAAATTCTTTTGTTGGTAAATTGTAAGCTGTTAATTTAGCAGAAAGTGCCTGATTGTTTTCGATAACCTGAATTTCTTTTCCTGTTTTCGCCTCGTTTAAAGTATAAGTAGTAGGCTGTGTACTGCTTGAGAAAGTATTGATAAAAAACTGAAAGTTTGGACTAAAAGTTGCCGCACTTGTTCCTGTATTTTTAGACAAACGAATTTTATTTTTTCCGTCTAAAGCAATACGATAAATATCTCTGTTGATTGAACCATTTTCTGTAGACTGATAGAAAATTGTTTTATTTTTTTCATCGAAACCGTAGTAAGACACTACTTCCCAGTTTCCTTTTGTAACCTGATTTTTAAGTTTTCCGTTTTTATCATATAAGTAAATATGATTAAACCCGTCTTTTTCGCTGGTCCAGATAAAGCTATTGTCTTTTAAGAAGGTCAAATTATCGGTAACATCCACATAAGCCTTGTCTTTTTCATTCAAAACTACTTTTGTTGCAGCAGTAGTTCCATCTACAAACAACAAATCCAGATTGTCCTGATGACGGTTTAAAACCTGAGCAGATAATACATTGTTATCATTTGTCCATTGTAATCTTGCAATATAAAAGTCATTGTAGTTTCCTAAATCAACTTTTTTACCTGCATTACTCACTGCATCATAAATGTGTAAAGATACTACTGAGTTTTTTTCTCCTGCCTTAGGATATTTAAACGTTTCAATTGTTGGATATAAATCTTTTTGAAAGATTGACATCGAAAATTCCGGAACAGCACTTTCATCAAAACGGATGTAAGCTAATTTTTTACTGTCTTTACTCCAGTCAAAGGCACGAACAAAGGAGAACTCTTCTTCATAAACCCAGTCCGTGATACCGTTAATAACAGCATTTTTCTTTCCGTCGGTAGTAACTGCTGTTGATTTTTTCGAAGCCAGATCATACACATACAAGTTATTCTCTTTTGCGTATGCGATTTTAGTTCCGTCCGGAGAAAAAGTTGGCTCCTGAATCTGAAAATCAAATAATTTGCTTAACGTTTTTGTGGTGATATCGTATAAGAAGTAATCTGCTGTAAACGAGTGACGGAAAATTTGTTTGCTGTTACAGGCAATTAAAATCTTTTTCTCTGAGGCATCAAAAGTATAACTGTCAATTCCTTCAGCAAGATCTGCATGATTCTTTGTATCGATTAAATTGGCTACTTTTTTTAGTGTTGCAAAATCGTACAAATCAATCTGCATGCTTCGGCTGGCCTGATCTACATTTAGTACCGTATATTGGTCTGTATTTTTTAACGATTGCAGTTCATCCATTCCTTTTGCCCGAAATGCTCCGCTATAAATATTTTCGACAGTAATTTTTTGCTGACCAAAAATAGTGGTCACTAAAAATAAAAATATAACAGTAATTTTACCTGTATTCATTAGAATTATTTTAAATATAAAAAAAGAGCCCAATTTTAATAAAAAAAATGAACATAATACCCATTTTAATTGTTAAATGTTAAAAAAAATAACGATTGCGTAGTTTTCAATTTTCAAATACATTGCAAACAAAAGTCTTAAAATAGTATCTTTGCCGCAACTTTATTATTTAAAATACTGAGAATGAACAACGCCGTTGCCGGATTTTCGAAATTATCCAAAAAAGAAAAAATAAACTGGATTGCCAATACCTATTTTTCAAGCCCTGAAGAAGCCCTTTCTATTATAAGAAATTACTGGAATACAGACGAAAAGCTACAGCAATTGCACGATGAATTCATCGAAAACACCATTACAAACCTTTACATCCCGTTAGGAGTAGCGCCAAATTTCCTAATCAACGGAAAATATACCACAATTCCGATGGCAATTGAGGAAAGTTCGGTAGTAGCCGCAGCATCAAAAGCAGCAAAATACTGGTCGACCAGAGGTGGTTTTAAAGCAACGGTTATGGCTACCGAAAAAATAGGTCAGGTACATTTTACCTTCAACGGAGATGCTGAAAAACTGCAGTCTTTTTTCAATCAGATTAAACCTAAATTCTTCACCGACACGCAAAGCATTACTAAAAACATGCAACAACGCGGCGGCGGAATTTTAGACATAAAACTAAAAGACAAAAGAAGTCTTCTGGAAAATTATTTTCAGCTTCACGCTACTTTTGAAACCAAAGACAGCATGGGAGCGAATTTCATCAACTCATGTCTGGAGCAATTTGCGACTACATTAAAAGATGAATTTCACCATTCTGATTTGTTTTCGGAAGATGAGACTCTAAAAGTAATTATGAGTATTTTGTCTAATTATGTACCAAATTGTATTGTTAGAGCAGAAGTTTCCTGCCCTATCGAAGATTTAACAGAAAAACACATTCCGAATCCGCAAGAGTTTGCCGAACGTTTTGTACAGGCGGTTCAAATTGCCGAGGTAGAACCTTTCAGAGCTGTTACTCACAATAAAGGAATTATGAACGGTATTGACGCTGTAATTCTGGCCACCGGAAATGATTTTAGAGCAGTCGAAGCCGGAGTTCACGCTTATGCTTCTAAAAATGGTCAATATTCAAGTTTATCTCATGCTAAAATAGAAGACGGCATTTTTACGTTCTGGCTTGAAATTCCTTTAGCACTGGGAACGGTAGGCGGATTGACTTCTTTGCATCCACTGGTAAAACTATGTTTTGATATTCTTGAAAAACCTTCTGCAAAAGAATTAATGGAAATTGTTGCAGTTGCCGGTCTCGCACAAAACTTTGCTGCCTTACGTTCCTTAACTACTACCGGAATCCAGGAGGGACACATGAAGATGCACCTGAACAATATTATCAATCAATTTGAAGCAACTGAAGAAGAACGTCATTTAATTAAAACTCACTTCAAGAAAAGCGCCGTTTCGCATAGTGCTGTGGTCGAGTTTATTGAAAATTTAAGAAAAAAGTAAAAAATTTAAATTCCAAACTTCAAATTCCAAGTTCCAAGGTTAATTGGAATTTGGAATTTATAACGACGTTTGGGGATTGGAATTTAATTTATAATTGAAGAATGAAAACAACTTTTTACAGTAACGGAAAATTGCTTATTTCCGGGGAATACCTTGTTTTAGACGGAGCTGACGCTTTTGCCTTACCTACCAAATTTGGTCAAAATCTGGTGGTTGAAAATGGCACAAACCAGGAAATCAGCTGGAAAAGCTATGATTTTGACGGACAGCTATGGTTTGAGGATTCAATTCCTTTTTCAAAGATCATCGACAATCCAAAATCAGAAATCGAAACTGTAAAAACGACTTTGATTCAAATTCTTCATGAAGCTTATCTTCTGAACCCGGAGTTCCTAAAAGATACTGATGGTTACAAAATCAGCACCCATCTTACATTTCCTAAAAACTGGGGATTAGGCACTTCGTCAACTTTATTGAACAATGTTGCGCAATGGACGAAAATCAATGCTTTTACTTTGCTAAAAAACAGTTTTGGAGGCAGCGGTTATGACATAGCCTGTGCACAAAATGACACGCCAATTGTTTATCAAATTGAAAATAATGCTGTAAAACCGATCTCTTTTAACCCGGATTTTACAGATAAAATTCATTTTGTATATCTCAACAAAAAACAGAATAGTAAAGCAGCCATAAAAGCCTATTACAACAATAAAAATCAAAATTTAGCGCAAAATATAGCCGAAAACAACAAAATTACTTCTAGCCTTATCAATGCTAAAACAGCAAAGGAATTTGCTCTTGCTGCTGAAAAACACGAGGTTCATTTAAGCGATATTCTGGAAATGGAAACCATCAAAGAGATTGCTTTTCCCGATTTCAATGGAATCGTAAAAAGCCTTGGTGCCTGGGGTGGAGATTTTGTGATGGTGATCTCCAAAGAAGATCCCAGATTTTATTTTGCTTCAAAAGGATATGAAACCATCCTGAGTTATGAAGAAATGATTCTGCAAAAATAAAGTCATCAGATTTTAACCGATCTAAAACCAAAAGAAAGGAGATTTTAATTTACTTTTTTACTTTCGCGATCTTTGGTTTCCAGTTTTCTGACTTTTTGATTTTCCTGCTCATTAGATTCTCTAAGTGTGTTGTGCAGTCGCTCAGCCATTTTTTCTATGTTATTGGTTATAGAATCATAAACCTCTTCCATTCTGCGATGCTTCTCTTCTTTTATTGCCTTCAAAACGTCATCCACAAAAGCTTTATCATACTTCTCAGCAACTGAATCCCTTGTATTGGTTAGTCGGATTACATAATCATTACCTAAGACCGTCACTTTAAAATGCTGCTCTTCGTTACTTAAATAATACTTCCCTCCTAATTCATCCCCATTGATTTCGGTACTGCTCAATTTTAAAAGCTCTGTTATTATTCCGAAAATATGATTTTCAATCTTAGAATAAGCTCTGGGCTTTCTTTTCAACAGCTTAAACATAAAAATGGAATGCTAGATTACTAAAGTATTTATTCATCAGTCTTAAATGGGTTTTGTTTGAATTTTAGATTATAATTTCAACAAATTAACTGTAATATTCTTAATACTACAAACTTTTAACCAAAATTCCTCACAAAAAATCTAAAAACACAAACAACAAAACTCCTTTAACCCTCATCAATACGTAACAAAAAAACCGAAACATTCTGTTAGATCGTTTCGGTTTTAATATTTCTATTGAAGTCCAGAGACATATATTGTTAGGATAATACAAATAGACATTTTTTTTTAAAACTTCTGTTATCATATATCTTGCTTAAACAAAAATAGCACTTACACAGAATCTCAATCACAACTAGTAATAAACATAATCTCCAATCACTTTAACTACAATCCACTTTTCTTTTTCTTTTTTCATGATTACAACTTCTGGCTGATTACTGCCAAAAAAAGATGCTATATTAAAATAAAACATTACATACTTTCTTTCCATATAATACATAGGTTCAGAAATCATTACAACATCTTCAATCTTACTATTCATATATTTATCGTGAAATGCCGATCCAAATAAACCTTCCTTACTTTCTAATATAAAATCATACTCAGGAAAATCTTCCTTTTTCCAATATCTCTTTATTGTGTCAGACGCGTATTTTTCATACATTTTTTTCCAATATTTTTCTACAAATAAACCGTCTTTATAATCTATAGGAACATTTGGCTCTCCCACATGATCAGGTCCTTCGCCACCATTAAAAATTCTCAAAGCTTGTTTATTTGAAACCTTATCCGCTTGTAAAATATATTTCTTTCCTCTTTCTATCTTTTGAGTTGCTAAAAATGCATTAATAGGCTCGGAGCTTTTAAGATATTGTGCATTAGCACATAAGAAAAAGAAAAAATAAATTGTAGTAAATATTTTTTTAGACTGTTTCATTATTTTCATTTTTTACATGGTTTTCCTGCAGGAGAAGTGCTACCATACTGTTCCCTTTTTCTTTCTGCAGTTATTCTCGTGAAAATGCTTTCTCATTCTTTGAAGCCACCCAAGCTATGTCGAGATAGACCTGTTTAATAAAAGCTGAAGAAAAGACTAGTTTTAAATTCAATATTTAAACTATACACTAGTAATAAACATAATCTCCAATCACTTTAACGACAATCCATTTTTTATTTTCTTTTTTCATAATTACAACTTGAGGTTCATTACTATTTCCAAAGTCAACTATATTAAAATAAAAAATAATGTACTTTCTATTTATATAATACATGGGCTCAGAAATTATTAGAATTTTATAATTTAGGTTATTAACATACTTATCCAGAAAAGCCCCTTTCATAATTAAACCTCGGCCTTTCTCTAAAATAAGATTATAACCAGGAAAATCTTCTTCCTTCCAATATCTTTTTATTGTATCATATGCGTATCTTTTATATATTTTTTCCCAATGCTTCTTCGCAAACAGACCATCTGTATAATCAATATCCTCGACAATATGCTCTAGTCCCTCACCTCCATTAAAAATTCGCAATCCTAATAAATTAGGTTCTTTGTCAGCCTGCAAAATATACTTTCTCGTTCTATCTATTTTCTTAGTTTCTAAAAATGCATTTACAGGCTCATAATTTTTAATATATGGGCTGCCGGCACAAGACATCATAAGAAATACTAATATTACAGCTACAGTTTTTAATTGTCTCATAATTTTCATTTTATACATGGTTTTCCCACAGGAGAAGTAACTCCATATTGCTCCCCTTTCCTTTCTGCAGTTATCCTCGCGAAAATCCTTTCACGTTCTTTATAGGAATATATTCGCTTTTTGAAGTCCTTCCAAAGCCAAATCCAGATACACCTGAGAGTCAGCCGGGAAATGCTTTGGAAATCTTCTAGTTCCAATCTGTTTATCAATAATAGACCTCTTCCCACATTGTTCTATCAACAATCCATTTCCCTTTCTCTTTTTTCATAACTACGACTTGCGGGCTAGAGCCACTACTGAAATATGATGTGCTTAAATAAAACATAATATATCTTTTATTTCTATAATACATAGGTTCAGAAATTGTCATAACTTCATAGTCTAAATATTTAGCACTCTTATAAGGAAGCTTGGGCCAGTCTCTACTATTCTCTAAGATAAAATCATATTTCGGGAAATCTTCTTTCTTCCAGTATTTCTTAATCGTATCATTGATATACCTTTTATACATTCTTTTCCAATGTTTTTCTACAAACAAACCATCGTTAATATAATAATGAGGATCTGCTATATGCTCAGATCCTTCACTCCCGTTAAAAATACGTAGTACTATCGCATTAGATGCTTTGTCTGTTTGCAAAATGTATTTTCCTCCTTTTCCTATTATTCTTTTATCTATTATTTCTTTTTCCAGGAACACATTAATCGGTTCATAACTTTTTACATATTGTGTACCGGTACAGGATAAAATAAAAAAGGGAATTACCGCAAATATTTTTTTAAACTGTTTCATAATTTTCATTTTTTACATATTTTTCCTACGGGAAAAGTAACTCCATATTGCTCCCCTTTTCTTTCTGCAGTTATTCTCGCGAAAATCCTTTCACGCTCTTTATAATTTTTATTATTAGGATCGTTAGGGTAAATTTTATTGAATATCTCTGTTTTTTGTAGTCCTGCCCAAGCCATATCGAGATAAATCTGCTTAAGAGAGGATGAAGAAACAACCAATTTTCCTGTGTGAAACTCCTGTATCGTTGAAGCGATCGCATTCACATACTTATTCGTAATTAATTCGTGTTGCGCATCTGGGAGTACATTGGGGTTCCTGGCAATTTCATATTGTACATAAGCCTCATAAACGGTAGGGAAATCACATATTCCGGAAGCTCCACAACTTTTGTTTTCTTGAATTAAACTAATCAGATAAGCATGAATAACCTCGTGCGCCATTGTAGCGGCAACCGACAAATCGGTAGGAGGATTTGTATTACCTGTTCCGTAAATATAATCCTGATTGAAAACCATATTAACATCGTTAGTACTCCCGTTGGTCTTAGTGGTTTGCGCCCAAACATTTGCATCATTATTTTGTACTTGTCCCGTTGACATGTTTATATTAAAAACAGATCCGGTCGCACTAAAACGAGTTAGCATTTTTGCGATATCGGCTTGTTTTAAATTTTTCAATTTTTCCAAAACTGCTTTGGTACAGGCATCCAGCTTGTCCGCACTAATTTGCTCTTCTATCCTTTGTGCATTTGGGGAAGTTGTCGAACCTGAACTTCCACTTCCACCACCTCCGGGAGACTTCACATATCCCTTTGGACTGTTACCCTTCGATCCTGAATTTAAACTGCCTCCATAAGAGCCTCCACCGCTTCCTCCACCACCATAATCCTGTTTATTTTCGGATTTTTCCCTGCGAATGATCACTTCATCTAACTCAAAAGGATCTGATTTAGACGTCGATTTATTGAGACGCCCTGCCTCCTCCGGGGAGATTACTCTAAGTCCTGTTAGCCCTGCTGTCGTAGTGGAGTTTTCAAATTTTGCTCCGTTTACAAATCCGCTTTCTAAATCCCAGGCAATGATATATCCATTAAAGTTAACTAAATCCGCTGAACTTTTTATTTTTTCTAAAGATTCCGATGACGGTATTATTTCATATAATGTAGCCGAAAATTCTTTTTTATCCTCTGATGGATACAAATACAATAGTTTTTGTCCTTTATAAGCATCACTGAGATTTTTATCTCTAACAGGAACCACAATTGCCTCAGACCCATCTTCAAACTTTTCTGTACCTGCTTTATTCCAATCATAAACCTGATTTTTAAACGACGAATCAGTTTTTACCTTTGATTGATACTGTTCAAACCAAGCCTTCGCTTCATTAACACGAATAGATTGCTCTATTTTTTGTTTACCTCCCGCTTCTTCTAAAGCACAACGACCTGCCAACACTGCAACTCCTAAAACCATTAAGAGGATTACTAATTTTCTAGTATTTTTCATACAAATATATTTTTATAAATATAGGAAAAATACTATACGAAATTAAAGAAGCAAATTTTATTTCATAAAAAAAACCTGCTCGAACTAACGAGCAGGTTTTTTATAAAGTTTTAACTAACTAAACTAGTAGTTAAATTGCAATCTGTTATCTTCAATTTTAGCGTTAGCTTTCAATGCTGGTAAAATTCTACTTGCATCAGATGCGCTTTGTGCTTTTACTTTAGCCACATATTCTGCATGATTAGCAGCTGCAGGAGCTTTTACTGTACTGATGTTTTTCACTACATATACACCTGTATTACCTTCAATTGGAGCAGAGATTTTGTTTGCAGCTAATGCAAATGCATTACCTACCACTTTTGGCTCTTGTCCTACACCTCCAGGCAATACCGGGCTATCCATAGTAACATTAGCAGCTTGTTGAACTGCTACACCAGCACTTTTAGCAATAGCTTCAAGTGATGAACCTTTCATTTTTGCTTTTAAGATCTCCGCTTTTTTCTTGTTCTTTAAAATTGACTCTACATAAGGTCTTGCCAAAGTTACAGATACTAAACCTGATTTGTTTTCGCTTTTGTATTGTGCAATTACGTGACCGATATTAGCCAATTCAAAACGTTTTACATCTCCAGTGTTTGTTTCTTTATCAAATGCCCATCTGATGATGTTACGTTGATTTCCTAATGGACCAAATGCTTCATCCATAGCTTTTGCAGTTATTGGAGCAGCCACTTTTAAACCTAATTCTTTTGCCGTAGCATTAAAATCTTTATCGGCAGCGTCCATTTCAAATTTAGTTGCCAATGTAAATACTTTATCAGAAGTAGCTTCAGAAGGCTCAATTTTTTGAGCGATAGTAGCTAAACGAATCCCGTCTTGTTTGTCGGTAATTTTGATCACGTGAAATCCAAAAGGAGTTTCAACTAAACCAACTTTTCCAATTCCGTTACTGAATACAAAATCATTGAATGGTTTCACCATTTGGTTTGGACCAAAATATCCTAAATCTCCTCCTTGTTGCGCAGAAGAATCATCTGAACTTGTGAAAGCCAACATCATGAAACTATCAGGGTTTGCCTGAACCTGAGCAAGAATTTCTTCTGCTTTAGCTTTAGCTTCTTCTTTCGTTCTTTTCTCTTTTGTATTTGGAGTTTGAGAACCTTCGTATCCAATTAAAATATGACTTGCTTTTGCATTAACTCCCGCTTTAAATCCTAAAGATTTAGAAATTGCATAGTATCTTCCGTAAACATACGGTCCGTAAATTGCTCCTGCAGGCAAACTGAATAATTTATCAGCATCAACAGCCGGCAAAGCATTTTTAGGTACATATGTTGAATCGTAAGGAACATCAGAATTTGAGTTTACAAATTCAGCAATGTTGGTAGCATTTTTAAATCCTGGCAAAGTATCGTTCTTACCCGTTTTAGCATTGTACTCTACTCTTCCGTTTAATAATGCCGTAATTTTAGCTTTAATTTCAGCTTCGTCTTGTTTTGAAGCTTTATCTTCTACTAAAACATATTGAATTTCACGAGTTGCATCCGCTTTGAATTTCTTCTCGTTTTTCTTCATATATTCTACAATCTCTGAATCAGAAATTTTCACTTCACTATCTTTAATCGAAGAATACAAAGCAGCAGCGTAAGCAAAGTTTACTTTGTTAGCTTCCATTTCATATTTTAGTTTTCCTTCACTTACAGTAGTGTAAAGTCCTGATTTTACTAATGTATTGTAGATTTGAAATTTAGCGTTTAGCTCAGCATCTTTTTCTTTTTGAGAGATAAATTGTGCTGCTTCAGGATTTGTTTTAAAGTATTCTTTAAATTTAGCTACATCAAAAATACCTGCAGCATTTAAGAACATTGGGTTTTTACCAATATTCGGATCTGCCTTTAAAACTTCAAGCAGGTGTTTTTCACCAACTCTCAATCCTAATTTATCAAACTGTGTTGATAATAATGCGATTGAAACCTCTTGGTCCCAAACTCTGTTTGCAGCTTCAGTGGAAGTAATTCCTTGACCACTTTTTTCAACATTACTAACTTTAACTCTAAAGTCTTCAAATGAAATATCTTTTCCATCGATGCTTCCCACATCTTTTGAACTTTGACCAAAGGTTCCTCTTGTGAATAGATCTTGTATTATAAATGCAAATAATGCAAGTGCAATAACTCCTATCAATAAAGCGGAACGCTGTCTAATTTTTGCTAAAACTGCCATTTTTATTATCGTTAATTTTATATTCAGTTTGCGAAAATACAATTATCTAGTTAATAACAATACAACTAGCGTTTTATTTTACACAATTTTTTTTATTAATTTAAAAAATCACTCTTTTATTGTCAATTTAACCAATTCTATTTTCTTATTTGTGGCTTCTTCAATCACAAAATGATAGTTTCCAATTCGTATTTCTTCTCCTTTTTGAGGAATTTCTTTGGTCGAATTGACAATAAAACCACCTAAAGT
Organism: Flavobacterium sp. WG21; assembly: GCF_000335775.1. Taxonomy (NCBI): domain Bacteria; kingdom Pseudomonadati; phylum Bacteroidota; class Flavobacteriia; order Flavobacteriales; family Flavobacteriaceae; genus Flavobacterium; species Flavobacterium sp. WG21. The sequence continues at coordinate 298,707 of NZ_AMYW01000001.1, read as the reverse complement.
CCCGTAAGAATCCTCCTCAGGAATCGCTAATTTATAGGTTTCATTTAGATATTCGACATCTAATCGGGCAGAGAACAAATACTTACCTTCTCCCAATTCCTGCTCCATCAATTCCTCATCTAAATCATGCTCGTCTTCGATCTCACCAAAAAGCTCTTCAACGATGTCTTCTATGGTAATAATTCCGGAAGTCCCTCCGTATTCATCCAAAACTACGGCCACATTTTTTCGTTTTTTGATCAACAGATTTAATACATCTTTTATCAAAATGGTCTCAGGAACAAATTCAACCGTCATCAAAACCGATTTTATTGTTTTTGGTTTTTTGAACAAATCAAACGAATGCACATACCCCACAATATCATCTAGTGAGTTTTGACTCACTATAATTTTTGAATAGCCGGTTTCTACAAATAACTCTTTAAGATCCGTAACGCTGTCAAACAAATCAATATCGACAATTTCGGTACGCGGGGTCATAATATCACGAGCCTTTACACCTGAAAATTCCAGTGCATTCTGAAAAATCTGAATTTCAGAATCTACTTCTTCATCATCTTCAACAGCATTCATTTGTTCTGCAATATAATTTCCCAATTCAACTTTGCTAAAATACAACTGTATCTGATCTCCTTCTGTTTTAAAAAATTTACGCAGAATAAAATCTGAAATCCAAATAAAAAAAGCGGAGAAATAATAGAACAAACGATAAAACAAATAGGCCGGAATCGCAAAAATCTTGATTAACGAATTGGCATAAATCTGAAAAAAAACTTTTGGAAAAAACTCAGCAGTTACCAAAACTACAAAAGTCGATATAACAGTCTGAATCAGTAAACTTGCTAAACTTGAAAAATGCCCGCCTGAATTGATGATCCATTTCAGAATCAAATCTCCCATGTAAAAGGCATAGACAACCAAAGCCAGGTTATTGCCAATAAGCATTGCAGCAATAAACTTTGAAGGATTTCCGGTAAGTTTTGTTAGAATTTGTGAGGCAAAATTATCTTGTTTTTTTTCAATTTCAAGATAAATTTTATTGGATGAAATAAAAGCAATTTCCATTCCTGAAAAAAAGGCTGACAATATTAGACATAATATTATAATCCCTATTTCCATTGTTTACTGCTTTTTATTACGGTCATCAAATTTCTTAACAAATTTCCTCCTGAAGAAGAACATAAATACTGCCATACCTGCAATTAAAAAACTTAAAGCGGCGGTATCATTTCCATCGTTTATCTTTGTAAAACCATCATAAATAAAGTAAATAGCAAATATGATGTAAACGTATTGTGTATATTTTATGTAACCCATAATCTCTTTTTTTATTCGTCTGATTCGATCTCACCGCTCACACGCTGCGAATTAATCACTTTAAAATCCTTACTAAAATCTATCCCTTGCCCATTTGAGGTTCCTTTTGCATCTGTAAGCTTAAATTTCCTTTCGGTATAAAACCATTCGTTATTCTGATCGAAGTACAGCTGTTCTGTTTCCAGCATTTGCCCTTCTTCAGAAGTGATTCTAACTTTTCCCTGCAAGTCAATTATGCCAGTTGGCTTATAAGACACTGCATAATTTGATCGGATAAAGGTACGCTTTTGATTTTTATCGTATAAGGTAACATCAATTCCTTTTGGGAATTCGGTAAATGGAAAATCTAAATTAGAATAATCCAGCATTTTAGGACTTTTCAAAACCCCGGTTATACGCCCGGAGTCTGTATATTTAATATCAACGGTATCTGCATCACTTCCGGGAACAAACTCTGAGAAGTTAATTTTCTGAACTTCTTTAAAATTACTTTCGCACCCAAAAAACAGTGTCACAGTAAAAACTGTGACAGCCGCTATTGTATATCTTTTTGATAAATTCATTTGCCAAATGTAGTAAATTGTAATGAGCTTAAAAAAACATAAAAGTTTATGTTTAATTGAATTTACTTTTCACGAACCATTTATCATTAAATGAGAAGCTCATACTAAAATTGAAATAGTTTTCCTGAACTAAACCTGCTGACGTCGTTCCTCTTTTTCCGAACTCAAGTCCAATATTAACATTTGAAAAAGATCCGTTATTAAGTGGAATCCCCATACCCAATGTCATTCCTAAATCATTGATTTCCTGATTATTTATCACCAAACCAATTTTCTCGTATTTTAATCCGGCTCTATACGTCATTCGGCTAAAATAGCTTGTGAACGATCCATAATTAGGAATATAGTAACCGCCTATCGCATACTTTTGATATTTTTCGTAACGTACATTATCTCTTGTATTGTAAAAATTCGCAAGCTGTCCCTCGCCCTGAAAAGAAATGGTAGTACCCACCAGCCATTTTCTGGCTTCCCCGATACCAGCACCAAAGGTTATTTTATTTGGCAACTTTAGTTTATTTGTTTGTTCAGGAGTATTAATTGGATCCGAATCACCATCTACCTGAATAACTCTCGTGCTGTTTGAATTTAAGTTACTGGCAAACGTATAATTCAAACTGGTAAACAAACTTAGTTTTTTATCAATTTTGGCTTGATACATTGTCCCAATATTAAAATTAACACCTGATAACTCAGAAGTATTTGTTTCTCTGGTTGCGTTTTCAACATTTGTTCTAAGCGCTAAACTACTAGTTGTAATTTTTCCGAAATTATATTGTGCATCAACTCCAATATTCCAGTTCTTTTTAATCTTATATCCTAAACCAAAAAACACTTTATTAACGCCACCTTTTCCCTGAAGCTGCGTACTTGTAGCTCCTTCTGTATCTGTAAGGTCATTTTGAATTTTATACCCAACAGAACTCAACGGAACTAAACCAAACGCTGCTCCAAATTTTCCCATTGGAATTCCTAATGCCAAATAATCAAAAGTAGCTCTTTGTGCCTTTTCAGATTTTTCGCCGGTTTTCAGATTAGTTGTACCAAAAGATCCCCCAACTGTAAAAGTTGTAAACTTTAAACTCGCATAACTTGCAGGATTTTCAATATTCAGGTGAATACTATCCTGCTCCACCGCAACTCCTGACATCGATCTGTTTTCAAGGGTCCCTTTAAATCTTGTATCTCCAATTCCGAAGAAAGAATAAGGCGATGCGGTACCCTGTTGAGCGAATGAAACGAACGAGATAAGCAAACAAGCGCTTACTATAATTTTTTTAATCATTGTCGATTTTATATTGAAATGTTTGGTTCAAACTCTCCAAAAGGAAATTTGAATTGGCAAATATGGTATTTTTTAATCGTTTAGCCAAAAAATCTGCATCACCTCCCGTTAAAATTATTATAAAATTTGAAAAGTTTGCCCGATATTCATCGATAAAACCATCAATCTCATAGACGAATCCATTGACCACTCCGGAATGAATTGCCTGTTTGGTGGAATCTCCAATATAGGAATCCGGAGACTCTAAAGTGAGTAACGGCAGTCTGGCTGTAAAATTGTGCAAAGATTCGTAACGCAACCTTAGTCCCGGAGATATAGCTCCACCTAAATAATTATCATTTTCGTCGATGAAATCGTAGGTTATACAAGTTCCGGCATCAATTACCAGTCTGTTTTGTTTGGGAAATTTCAAAGTTGCTCCGGCCGCCAAAACCATTCGGTCTATTCCTAATGTTTTTGGAGTTGCATATTTATTGGTGAAGGGAAAAATATCCTCATGGGTTAAAAAATGAACTTTTAGATCCTTTTCGAAAGTCAGGAAAGATTGTTTTTCGATATTTCCAACCGATGCAACTACCAAATCGGAGCATTTCTGAAATTTTTCTAAAATTTTTTTAATTTTTTTTTCGAGCTCATTTTTCTCAAAAGTAAAAATTTCAAGAACAGTACCACCCTCAAATACAGCAGCTTTAATTCGGGTATTTCCAACATCAACCGTTAAAATCATGTTTGTTTTTTTAGCAAGGCGAAGATACGAATTGATTTTTTTAAAAAAATGTTTTGGATAAACGAAAAATGATTCTATCTTTGCACCCGCAATGCGCACAGCACGGTACCTTAGCTCAGATGGTAGAGCAATGGACTGAAAATCCATGTGTCCCTGGTTCGATCCCTGGAGGTACCACCAAAACCCACTCAACCGAGTGGGTTTTTTGTTTTTACTATCTTTCCTTCGCAATCAAACATTCTAACACAAACTTTTTTCTTTCTGATTAGACTTTGCGTTCCTTGTATAATCCTTCATGTACATTCCGGTCAAAAACAGCACACGGATGATACAGATTCTATGTATTATTTTCCAGAGGATAATAACATCTCTCATGATCCGCTTCTGCCTTTTCGGGACTTAAACAATCATGTTCATCTCCCTTAGTACTTTACACTATTCAATAGCTATGGCTCTCTCTGAGCAACTGTTCCCGAATACTTTCTTCAGGGGCATAAATTATAGCCTAAATATTTTACGATAACTATTCTGCCTAAAAAGCAGCACATATCTTTTATCATCTTTTTGTTAAAAAATCATTAAATAAATAAAAAAATATCTTATATATTCGCGAAATAACACTTTATACTTTTATTCATCATCAAGTACACAAAGTCAGCTTATGAGCAACACCTCTACAAAGGGCATCTGGAAAGTAATTTCGGCATCGTCGATGGGAACCATGATTGAATGGTATGATTTTTATATTTTCGGAAGTTTAGCAGTCGTCATTTCAACCAAATTCTTTCCCAGTGATAATCCTACTGCTGCATTCTTATCGACTTTAGCCACTTTTGCTGCCGGATTTGTAGTACGGCCTTTTGGGGCATTGTTTTTCGGAAGACTTGGTGATATCATTGGCCGCAAATATACTTTTATGGCTACCCTCTTATTAATGGGAGGCTCTACTTTTTTAATTGGCTGTATTCCGAGTTACGAAACCATTGGTTTTTTAGCTCCTATATTGGTTTTAATTCTTCGTTTACTTCAGGGTCTCGCTCTTGGGGGCGAATATGGCGGAGCTGCTACTTATGTTGCAGAACATGCTCCTGCGGGACAAAAGGGTTATTGGACTTCGTGGATTCAAACTACCGCAACAGTTGGTTTATTTATTTCTTTGATGGTCATATTGACCACGAAAAATATTCTTTCAAACGAAGATTTCGATTCCTGGGGATGGCGTGTTCCGTTTTGGGTTTCTATTGTGATGATCGGAATCTCCTATTTGATTCGTAAAAACATGGATGAATCTCCTGTATTTGCTAAAGCCAAAAAGGAAGGAACAACAAGCACCAATCCTTTAAAAGAAAGTTTCGGGAATCGCTATAACCTGAAATTTGTTTTACTCGCATTATTCGGCGCCACTATGGGGCAAGGTGTGGTTTGGTACACCGGGCAATTTTATGCCATGAGTTTTATGAAAACAGTGATGAATATTAATTCGTCACAAGTAGATGAATTACTGGGAATCGCATTGTTGTTCGGAACACCATTCTTTATTTTTTTCGGATGGCTGAGTGATAAAATCGGACGAAAACATATTATGATGGGAGGAATGTTGCTTGCTATTTTGTTTTACAGACCTATTTACAAAAAGATGTACAACACAACCGATCTAAAACACAAGACTGAAATAGCCGAGAAAACAACTACAAATACAGCTGTTTTTAAAGAAAATCAAACCATTACCACTATTTCGAAAACCTATACTGACGGAACTACGTATACAGAAAAGAAAACAAACTTTGCAGATCAAAAAGAATCTCAAAGCAATATTATTATAAATATCAATTCTAATGATGAATGGACTTTAATTTTCTTAATTTTCATTCAGGTTTTATTTGTTACCATGGTTTACGGCCCAATTGCAGCTTTTTTAGTTGAACTGTTTCCAACTAAAATCAGATATACTTCGATGTCACTTCCCTATCATGTAGGGAACGGAATTTTTGGCGGACTACTCCCGGCAATTTCAACTTATTTTGTAACTCATGCTAAAGCTGCCGGAAAAGATGATTTTTATCTTGACGGACTTTGGTATCCAATTATTATAGCCTCAGTATGTTTTGTAATTGGAATGGTTTACATCGATAATAAGAATAAAACAAATCACCTTTAATATACTATTTATGAATTCAATCAAACAAGCTTTAGGTGTTCTGTGGATTATACTGGCAATTGCAGCGACTTATTTTTGCATTTTCGAATTTGGCTTACCTAAACTGCTTTCAGACAAACAAGACGATCTTATATTCGGAATCATTATTCTTTTCATTCTTACTCCATTAATTGTTTTGGGGCTAGGTACTTTTGGCTATTTTGCTGTAGCAGGAGAATACAATACTAAAATAAAAAGATAATAAAAAACGAAAGGACTGTCTAAAAACAGACAGTCCTTTCTCACCACTAACAAAACCAAAAATCTTTTACCTGTCGGTTCTATTTTTCTATTTGTTTCGATAAATTATTTTTTAACAAACTTCATTACCTGAGTATGTCCATTCTCATCAACTGTTTTCACAAGGTACAATCCTGTTTTCAAATCGTTTACAGCAAACTGAGAATCCCTATTTCCTTTCGGATTAAAGCTTTTCACTAATTGACCCGAAACGGCATATACCTGAACTTTTGACACTGGTACATTTAAAGTAAAATAGTCTGTAACCGGGTTGGGATACAGATGAACTGCACTTCCTTTTTCAAAATCTGTAATGGCTAAATTTGCTGCTTTATTGCCATAAATTCTATACTCTCCTGCAGGAAGATTTAAGGGAGCATTTACGTCAGTAACATTAATAGTAGTATTGTCCATCAAATTATACCAGGTGCCTGTATATTGAAAACCTGTTGGAACATTTTGTGCAGTAACATCAAAATTTGCCACTATTAAAACATCCTTTAACTGAGTTGAAGACAAGTCCGGATTGGTAATTTTAATATTAACTGATAAAGAATTTGTATTTGCAATTACAGGAGTTCCCAAAAACACAGGCTCTTTTATTTTCAAGGTAATCATCTTTGCCCAGTCAGTATAAATTTTACTACGCGCTGAATTACCCAACCAATTACTGGCCCATTGAGGCTGTGGTTTTGTATCGAGTTTACAATCACCCACAGCGCCATCAAAATCATTGTTAACCGAATTATCATTACAGGTAAAAATAGAATTCTCCCATCCTAATTCTCCAAAATGCCAGATCATTTTTGGTCCCGGAACTAATAATGAAACGGCGCCAATTGCCGACATCCTAGACAATGCAGTGTCTAACGTTTTTACATTATACCCTACTGTTGAATTTCCGTATTGTAAATTTTTATACATCAAACGTTCTTCATCATGACTTTCAGCATATCCCATTAATCGGTTTGCGGTAAAACCATGACTTTCACTAGACATTCTTGAAATAGTACTCTCACTTGCGTACCCCATTGACAATTGGTTGTAGGGTCCTGTCATTTTCCCCCACATCATTACTCCTTTAGAAGGGGTCTCAGCAATTCTGTAATTCGCCCATTCTTTTTCCTCAGTATCAGATCCCAGATGTTCGAAAATCGTATAATGTGTAGAATCCAGACTCCATGAATAATCAGCATACTTTTTTAATACATCTACCCTGTCTTGTTGATAGGCATCTGTACAGGCTCCATCAGAAGCCGTACAATTTTGCGTAAAACCTTTGGTTAAATCCCAACGGAAACCGTCAATTTTATATTCTTCGATCCATTGTTTAATAACACGATCGACATAGTTCTGCGTTTTTAGCGACTGGTGATTGAAATCTTCTCCCACATTGTACGCATGTTTAGCTACTGTATTAAAATAGGGGTTTTCGGCAGTTGGCGAACCAAAACCATCTCCATCCGGATCATTCATCCACATTCTCACCATAGGATTTCTTCCGAAAGCATGATTTAAAGCAACGTCCAGAATTACTGCAATTCCATTTTGATGGCACAAGTCGATGAATTCTTTTAACTTATCTGAAGTCCCGTAAAATTTATCCAAAGCCATATGAAACGAGGTATTGTAGCCCCAACTTTCATTGCCTTCAAACTCCATTACCGGCATTAGTTCGATGGCATTTATTTTAAGGTTTTTGAAATAATCGATACGGTCTATTAAACTTTGATAGTTTCTGGCTGCATCAAAATCACGAACCAAAACTTCGTAAACTACTAACTTTTCTTTTTCGGGTCTTGCGAAATTGGTCACCTGCCAATTGTATGGTGTTTGTCCGGTTTTTAGAACAGTAACTTCAAAATTCTGTCCTGCCGGATAAACAGGCATGTTGGGATAAGAAGCTGAAGGAATAGAAGAATCATCATAAGGTGATAACACTAAAGTGGAATACGGATCGGCCGTTTTTACCATCGAAGGTGAATTAGCCAATGGTGTTGTATCTACTACCCAATATTGATAAGTATTATTTGCGCCTGAAACCAAACCTGTTAATTCCAGCCAAAATTTGCCCGAAACAGGGTCTTTTTTCATAGCATAAGCCGATGAAGGCTGCCAATTATTAAAACTTCCGGCAACGTATACAAAGTCTTTTAAAGGCGCATCCAAAACCAAAGTGGCTTTTGTGGCATCGGCCAGATTGTAGTTTATTCCGTCTGTCAAACCCGCCGGCATTGTTTCTAAAACCGTATTTGGATTTACCACAACCGAAAACTTCTTTACAATAGTAGTTGCTCCCTGAGTCACACTCAGTTCATAACTTTGATTGCTTGTAATATTTGAGTGAGAATAAGAATAACTTGTCGTACTTGTATTGGTATTAATGGTCGCTCCGTTTGACTTCAAGAGGTAGCTTGCCGCACCATTTGTATTGGTGGCCCCAATATTAAAATTTGCGCTTGAAACAATAATTGTTGTACTATTTTCTGCAGGACTAGTGAGGCTTACCTGAAAGCTGCCCACTTCTACTAAAATATCCTGCGATTTTTTATCGCCATTTCCGTTTTTCGCTTTTACCAAAAAACCAATTCTTCCAATCCCTGTGGTATTGTAATAAACTGTTGGCGTAATGGTTTTGGTATACGTGTCTGTACCCGAATTATAGGTGAATTTGCTCGCCTCGCTTGAAGCATCCCAGGAACCATTATCCGGACTTCCCTTCTGAGTAGTATCGTTGGTATCAAAAGCCCAGGCCCACATATACAAGGAATGATCGGTAATTCCCCAGCTATTCTCATCAACACTGGTACCGTTAATGGTGATGGTAATGGGTGTAGTCTCTTCAAAAGTTGACGGACTTATGGAGTAGCTTACCGTTTGCGTTTGGGCAAAAGTAGCCACAGACCACAAAAATGTGATCCATAGTAAAGTTTTTTTCATAATGTGGTTGATTGGTTAGTTAGTCTGACTAAAAAAAGGGCTATCTTCTAACAGATAGCCCTTTTAAATTTCAGTAAAAAATTATTCCTGATTTGGAATCATTAAATAGCTTCCGTCTAAATCATTAAAATAAATAACATATTTAGATTTTGCTACTGGTATGTTTTCACCGGAACCTCCTCCTGAGAACGGAGTAGTTCCTCCCCATGAAACGTCCCATTTATCATCTGCTCTGAATTTAAGTCCGCCATCTTTCAACGCCGTTACTCCCAGAGTCCAGATATGATCGTTGAACGTAGATTTTTTCATCGCTGTCGACGTATTCCAGCCTCCTGGCGTACTATCGCCAATGATACCAACTGTACCATACGTTTTAGCAGCAGACGCATCATACGGAGTTAGTTTGTACGTTAGTTTTTGCACATCGATTTTAAAGGTGTAATACCCCTGAGTTGCAATTACAAAACTAGCCGGATCAGCGTCAGATTCTTTTCCTCTGTACACTAAAACATCACTTGCACCACCATACATTGGAGCCCAGCTGCCTAAAGTACTAATGGTTTTAAAAGCACCTGCTTTAAAGAATCCTGTAAAAGTATATTCGTTAGGATTTTTTGGATTTCTGAATAAAATTTGATTTCCTTTATTATTATCCCATCCTGAAACTGTTGCGTCACCAACTAAATACCATTCTGTAAATTTGTAATCTACTTTTCCGGTATAAGGGGTTACACTAATTGTGATTACTGTTTTAGAAACCTGTGGAACTCCGCCTGAAACGCTTGACGCTATTTTTACATCAAATAAAGAGGCTACTTCTGTTTGAGCTCCAAGATCAATCGCTGCCTGGTTCAAATCTTTTGCAAGCACTGAAACCTCGGCTATATTTGTGGTTCTTTCCAGCGTAACTGCTTTCGAAAAATCACCTCCTTTTTTATCAATCAACAACGTATAACTTACTACTACAGGAGCAGAATAGGTTGCTTTAGACCATGTAAATTTGGCCACTTCCTGCGAAGGTTTATCCACATCTAAAACAAATGCTTTTCCTGTTGCAGGTGCCGTAATTTCAGGTGTTGCAACAGCATCAACAATTTGTCGGTTCTCTACATCATCAGCATTACACGAAACAGCTAAAACACCAATAAATGCGATTAAAATTTTATATATATTTTTCATTTTAATGTTTTATAAAGTTAATACCCAGGATTTTGTTTCAATGTTGGATTTGCTTGGATATTTCTTGCAGGAATTGGCATTAAATCTCTGAAAGATGCAGTTGCTGCTCCCGCCATAATTCCACCTTTCCATTGCCAGATTTTAGATCCTCCGCTAAACTTACCAAAACGAATTAAATCAGTTCTTCTGTGACATTCCCAGAACAATTCTCTTCCTCTTTCATCTAAGATAAAATCAAGTGTTAACTGTGGAAGTGTAATTGCCGGCGCACCCGCTCTGCCTCTAATTTGGTTTACGTATCCTAAAGCTGTATTAAGATTACCGCTGGTAGCTCCTCTAAGAGTAGCCTCAGCATACATTAAATAAGCATCTGTTAATCGGAACATTGGAAAATCAATATCCGGAATATCATTTCTTTGTGCTGCAGAACCATCAGCATTTTTATTGATGTATTTTGTTACTGCATAACCATCCGTAAAGGTCGATACATTATTAATGTCTAATGATTGTCCATTCGTATAGAATGTTCCTCTTTTATCCCCTGTTGCAGTTGCATCAGGAAAAAGAGCTACAAACTCTCTACGAGTTCTAATCCCTTGCCATCCACCATCCATTCCTCTGGATGCTGCATCCATGCTACCTCCAATAGAAGCGTGCATGATAAAACTCATTCCTCCACCAGTTGCTCTAATGGCATTCCCATCACTAACAATTGGAAAAATAACTTCAGACTGAGCGCCATTTCTATTATTATCTGCAGAGAATAAGTATCTGTACGGAACATTTGCGAAAGTATAACCTGAACTCGTAATAATTTCATTACACAATGTTGCAGCTTCATTGTTCTTGTCTACACCAATGTATACTTTAGCGTTCAAATAAACTTGTGCCAATAAAAATTTGGCAGCCGTTTTATCCACTCTTCCATATTCATTTGCTTTTGAAGCTACTAAGCTATTGTCTAAGTCCTTCAATTCAGATTCAACAAAAGCAAAAACTTCCGCTCTTGTTTTTTGTTCCGGATAAAAGAATCCAACAGGGTCTTTTTCTGTTGTAATTGGCACATTCCCGAACAAATCCATTAAGTTGTAATAAGAGAAAGCTCTTAAGAAACGAGCCTCAGCTCTAAAGTTAGCGATATCAGCTTTCAGCTTGGCATCAACATTTCTTGACGCTAATTTCTCTTCTGTTGTTTGTCTTAAAAACTCATTCGCAACACTAATGTGGTAAAACGCTCTGGAGAAAGTCCCTTCCAAGAACTCATTTGCAGGAGACCATGTTTGTGCATTCAAAGTTGGTAAAGTACCATCAGCCCACGCAATGATCGCTTCATCTGTGGTAAATTCCTGTGTTACAAAAAGTAATCTTAAGTAACTGCTAAAGTCACCACCAAGTCCAGCGATATCAGGGTTTTTTCCAGGTATAGCCGCATCACCATCACCATCATTACCTCCAACATACAAACCTGCATATAATTTAGCTAAAACTTGTTTGTACGATGCCGGATCTTTAAAAAAGGTTTCTGATAAAAATTCATCATCATCCTTTGGCGTCACGTTTAAGTCGTCCGTACACGAAGTAAGCGTCATACTTAATCCTAAAACGAATAGGAAAAAATAAGATATATATTTAAATGATATTTTCATTTTGTTTGTTTTTAAATTTTTGATTTTCAGTCTACTATTAGAAATTCGCATTTACACCAAACAAGAATGTTCTTGCTCTCGGATAAACGTTATTATCAATTCCATTGAATTTCTCAGGATCTAAACCATTGTATTTTGTTAGAATGAAAACATTCTGAACTCCAGCTGTAAATCTTAAAGAAGCACCTTTAATGATCGTTTTATCAAAAGTATATCCAAGTGTAACGTTGTCTAATTTGATAAAAGAAGCATCTTTCACAAAATAGTCAGACAAGTAACGTGATGTACCATTGTCTTCAAAAGTGAAACCAGTATTGTAGTAATCTGAACTTACGTTAGACAAATCTGTTTGTCTTCTTAATCCCGCATCAGAATACCCTAAATTAGAACTTACGTTATCAAAAATCTTATTACCTACACTTGCTCTCCAGTTCATTGTAAAGTCAAACTTTTTGTAGTTTAAGGTAGAAAACAATCCAAAAGTATAATCAGGTGCAGCTTTTCCAGCTCTGTAACGGTCAGCCGTATCAATTTTTCCGTCTCCGTTTCTGTCTACATAAGCCCCGGCAATTGGTCTTTTGTTTGCATCGTATAATTGCTCGTATACAAAAAATGAGTTTGGTGCATAACCTACTGAGTTAATCAGGATTTTATTTCCGTTTCCTCCGGCGATATTATCTCCCGTTAAATATCCCTGAAAACCAGGAACTGTAATTCCTAATTCCGAAATATTCTGATCAATATAAGTAGTATTAAAAGCTACATTCCAAGTCAGATTATCGCTTTTAATAATATCAGAAGCAATACTAAATTCAACCCCTTTTGTTCTTACACTTCCAATATTAAAGAAACCTTGATTTCTAATATTAGCACCATCAGGAACTGCGATATCCGCTAACAAATCAGATGATTTTTTATCAAAATAGTTGATCGATCCTGTAATTCTGTCATTGAAGAATCCGTAATCGATACCGATGTTAGATTCTGCCAATTCTTCCCATTTGATATTTTCGTTATATCCTTCTGGTCTTGCAGTTGGATAGATGGTATTACCAAAAATGTATTGTGAGTTAATTGTTCCTAAAGTTACTCTTTGTAAATAATCGTACTGAGCAGAGATATCCTGTTGTCCTGTCGTTCCGTAACCCACTCTTAATTTCAAACTGGAAACTGTTGAATTCCCTTTTAAGAAAGCTTCTTCAGCAACATTCCATGCAAAAGCACCTCCTGCGAAGTTCCCCCATCTGTTGTCTTTAGAAAAACGGGAAGTTCCGTCTCTTCTGTAATTTAAAGTCAGTAAATATCTGCTGTCATACCCTAAATTCAAACGTCCGAAGAACGATTGTAAGTTCACATCCGGATCTGTAGCTACATCCTCATTAGGATTTGGCTGTCTTGTTTCTCCAGATGAATATTTTTCTTTTTGAAACAATTGGTAGTTATAACCTGCCGTTGCATCAATTTTAATTTTTCCTAAATCTTTAGTATAATTAAAATAAGCATTTAAGTTTTTATTTTGAAGTGCATCCGTATATCTCGAATAGTTTCCAAGATTTACATAACCCGGATCGCTGAATGCTTTTGGCTGAAATCCTAAAATACTTTGTGTACTTACTTCAGTAAATCCGCTGCTGTCAAATCTGTCGATACCTGCTTCAGCAACAACTCTTAAATCTTCAAAAAAGTGAAGTTTATAATCTACTCTAACATTCCCCCATTTTCTGGTTGAAGTTGCTCTTCTGTTGTCCTGATTTAATCTTGCTACAGGATTTCTTGCTGGTAATAACGGTAAATTTCCGTTTGGCTCCAACCATTCAAAGTATCCTCCGTAACGAGAACCTGTCTTATAAACCGGTTGCGTAGGATCAAATCCGATAGCGCTTCCGATAACTCCACCCTCATCCTGAAATTGATTTTTACCGAAAGCTAAATTTCCGCTAATATCGATTTTTAAATGATTGTCAAACAATACCGGATTTAACGATATCGATGTCGTAGTTCTTTCAAAAGAAGTGTTTCTTAAGATTCCAGGATTATCAATATTACCAACAGATAAACGTACTGGCAATTTATCAAATAAAGAACCGCTTACAGAAATATTATTGTTGGTTGTCAAGGCTGTATGAAAAATTTCATCCTGCCAGTTTGTATTTGCATTCCCTAGTAAAGCCTGTTGTGCAGGAGTACCTTTGGTTTTTACTAATTCTCTGTATTGATCAGCACTCATTACATCCACTGTATTGGCTACTGTATTGATCCCAACCTGAGAACTGAAGTTCACTTTAACCCCACCTTTTGATCCTTTTTTAGTTGTAATTACGATTACACCATTTGCAGCTCTTGATCCGTAGATTGCAGCAGCAGATGCATCTTTAAGTACTGTAAAAGATTCAATATCATTGGGATCAATGGTAGATAAAATACTGGTAGAACCGCTTGGAACCGCATTGCTTAACGGAAGTCCGTCTAAAACAATTAATGGCTCGTTTGAAGCATTTAAAGAAGATCCTCCACGAATTCTGATATCTGCTTTAGCTCCCGGGGCACCACCTCCTGTTACATTCACACCTGAGATACGACCGCTAATTAAACTCTCCGGAGTCACGTTAATTCCTTTGTTGAAGTCTTTTGCAGCGATTTGAGATACAGAACCTGTTGCATCCTTTTTCTTAACCGTACCGTAACCTACTTGCACGACAACTTCTTTAAGCTGATTGGTATCTTCTTCCAAAGAAACGTTTAGTGTTTTTTGACCATTATAAGCTACAGTTGACGTTTTATATCCAATAAATGAAACCAAAATTTTGTCCCCATTTTTTACATTAGATAACTGAAATTTACCGTCAAAATCTGTTGATGCTCCACCGGGAGCACCCTGTACATTTACATTTACTCCCGGGATCGGTTGTCCCGTTGCCAAATCGACAACTGTTCCGGTTAAAGTGCTTTGAGCTAACACAGTAAACGGCAACAAGAGGAATAAAAATAACAACTTTTTGTAAATTGTTTTCATACTTTTTGTTTAAATTTAGTTTGAGTTTTTGATTGTTAGTTAAGTTTTTAATTTTACTTCGAATTTCAAAATTAGGAATTAATTAACATGACCAACCGGTTGGCTTTTTTATTGGTTTACGAAAACGTGGTAGTGTTGAAAACTTTCTTTTTTTTGTAATCTTTTAAGTCAAAAATTGTCGATTTTAGAAATAAAAGATACCTTTATTAACAATTAGATTTTTTTCAAATAACAACTATGAAACGTAAAATAACCCTAAAGCAGATCGCAAAGGAACTTGACGTCTCTATTTCAACGGTCTCAAAATCACTAAGAGACAGTCAGGAAATAGGAGAAGAAACGCGCGCAAAAGTGCAGGCATTTGCAAAGTTTTACAACTACAAGCCCAACAATATTGCCCTTAGTTTAAAAAATCGAAAAACCAAAAGTATTGGTATTATCATTCCGGAAATTGTACATCATTTTTTCTCTACCGTGATCAACGGAATTGAACAGGTTGCCAATGAAAATGGCTACAGCGTTGTGATCTGTTTGTCTGACGATTCTTTCGATAAAGAAGTTCTGAATATGGAGATGTTAGCCAACGGAAGTATCGATGGTTTTATCATGTCACTCTCAAAAGAAACACAATACAAAGGTGATTTTCACCACATTACCGAGGTTATCAATCAAGGAATGCCGGTGGTCATGTTCGACCGTGTCACCAATGATATTTTATGCGATAAAGTCATTATCGATGACAAAGCAGCTGCTTATGAAGCCGTTCAGAGTCTGATTGACAACGGCCGCAAAAAAATCGCGCTTGTCACTACCGTAGATTATGTAAGTGTGGGAAAACTCAGAACCGACGGTTACGAAAAAGCACTTCTCGATAATGGATTGCCTTTTAATGAAGATTTAATCATAAAAATCGAAGATGTAGACACTTGCGAAATCACCATCAGTCAGTTATTGCATGACCGCGCGTTTGATGCTGTTTTTGCCGTAAATGAGCTTTTTGCCGTAACCATTATCAAAACCGCAAGCAAAATGGGCCTCAAAGTTCCCGAAGATATCGCTGTAATTGCCTTTACTGACGGAATTATTTCTAAATACTCTACTCCAAGCATCACCACCGTAAGCCAGAGTGGTGAAAAAATGGGGAATAAAGCCGCTAAAATGCTGATCGAAAGACTCGAAGCGGAACATGAAGACGATGAAGAAGAGAACGAAAATTACACCACAGAAGTTATTGAAACCCATCTGATAAAAAGAGAATCTACTGACTAAAAACCTAAAAATCAATATTTTCTAAAGTCACAAACAACATTTATGACTTTTTTGTTAGCGTATTTAAAAAAATAATTAATACTTTTACGCCTGCTCAAAGCTTTTACTTTTACTTCGAAAATAATAAGTAAGTTTTGATAAGCAAAGCGCTTATCGTCTAATTAATTCTTTAATTACGATAATGGAAAAGCGTAAATTAAGTTTCTGGGAAATTTGGAACATGAGTTTCGGTTTCTTGGGAATACAGTTTGGTTTTGCACTGCAAAATGCAAATACTTCAAGAATTTTTGAAACTCTGGGTGCCAAAATT
The DNA here is from genome assembly GCF_000335775.1 of Flavobacterium sp. WG21. Lineage (NCBI taxonomy): Bacteria > Pseudomonadati > Bacteroidota > Flavobacteriia > Flavobacteriales > Flavobacteriaceae > Flavobacterium > Flavobacterium sp. WG21. The sequence goes on along the minus strand of NZ_AMYW01000001.1, from coordinate 282,021 downwards.
GACGAAATTCCAATTTTATGGATTGCGGCTCCGGTTTCAGGATTAATTATCCAACCCGTAATTGGTTATTTTAGCGATAGAACCTGGACTCGTCTGGGCAGACGCCGCCCCTATTTTTTAATTGGAGCTATCTTGTCTTCTGTTGCCTTATTCATCATGCCCAACTCTCCAACTTTATGGATAGCTGCAGGTACTCTATGGATTATGGACGCGTCGATAAATGTTTCAATGGAGCCTTTTCGTGCTTTTGTTGGAGACAATTTACCTGAAAAGCAGCGTACTTTAGGTTTTGCCATGCAAAGCTTCTTTATCGGAACCGGTGCGGTTGTAGGTTCGGTTTTACCCTATCTTTTTACTAATGTTTTTGACGTAAGTAATACAGCTCCGGAAGGAATTATACCGGACTCTGTTAAATGGTCCTTTTATATTGGCGGAATTGTTTTCCTGCTTTCTGTTTTATGGACTGTTTTTAAAACAACAGAATACACTCCTGAGGAACTTCATGCTTTTGAACTTCAAAGCAAAAAAGACAAGGAAGATCTTATTCTCAATCCGGAAACAGAATCTCAAGGTAACATCAAAAGACAATTCTTTTTAGGATTACTATTGACGGTAGTCGGAGCTCTGGTTTCCTTTTTAATTTTCGAGAACAGTCTGGCTAAAGAACTATACATTCTGTTTATCGGATTGGTTTTCATGGGGGTTTTATTCATGATTGCTTCACAATTGAGAACTTCAAAGGTTCACAATGGCTTTACGATCATCATGACCGATCTATTGAATATGCCTGTCACGATGAAAAAACTGGCCTGGGTGCAGTTTTTCTCCTGGTTTGCCTTATTCTCGATGTGGATTTATACGACACAAGCCGTTACACAACATATTTTTGGTACTACAGACACTACTTCCAAAATTTACAATGATGCCGCCGACTGGGTTTCGGTTTTGTTCACAGTTTACAACGGAGTAGCGGCAGCAGTTGCTTTTTTATTGCCTGTTATTGCAAAAAAAGTAGGCGTTAGAGCAACACATTTATTGGCCTTATGTGCAGGAGGTGTTGGTTTAATCTCTATTTATTTTATTGGCGACAAACAAATGCTGATCCTACCAATGTTGGGAGTGGGTATCGCTTGGGCAAGTATACTGTCGATGCCTTATGCCATGTTATCCGGAGCTTTACCGGCAGCAAAAATGGGTTATTATATGGGAGTTTTCAACTTCTTTGTAGTAATACCGCAAATTGTAGCTGCCACAATCTTAGGATTTGTCATTAAACAATTCTTTCACAACGAACCTATCTACGCCTTAATTATTGGAGGTGTATCTATGATATTTGCCGGATTACTTACCCTTAGAGTAAATAGCAGAACTAAAATTGAAATTCATGAATAATAAAAAAGCATTCATCTTCGATCTTGATGGAGTGATCGTTGATACCGCTAAATACCACTTTTTAGCCTGGCAAAAAATTGCAAAGGCCTTAAATATAAATTTTACACACGAACACAACGAATTACTTAAAGGAGTAAGCCGCGTGCGTTCGTTAGACATAATTCTCGAGCTGGGAAATGTTTCCGCTTCACAGGAAGACAAAGACAAATGGCTCATTCAAAAAAACGAAGACTACTTGTCTTATTTGGTTGACATGGATGAAAGCGAAATTCTTCCCGGAGTTTTTAAAATTCTTCAATTTTTAAAAGAACAAAATCAGGGAATTGCATTGGGTTCTGCCAGTAAAAATGCACGCCCGATTCTGGAGAAAACCGGAATACTTTCGTACTTCGATGTTATTGTTGACGGAAACGACGTTACCAATGCCAAACCGGACCCTGAAGTTTTCCTAAAAGCGGCCCAATTGTTACAGATTAGCCCTGAAAACTCTTTTGTTTTTGAAGATTCAGTTGCCGGAGTTCAGGCCGCCAATATTGGAAAAATGACCAGTATCGGAATCGGTTCCAAAACAATTCTACATGAGGCTCATTATATCTTTGAGGATTTTACCTCAATGGATATTCAATTCATCAAATCATTAATCGCAAAATAAATCAATCAATCGCAAAAATGAATCAAGATTACATTAAACCAGACAATTGGTCCATCATCGAAGAAGGCTTTGACGCTGAGAGAGTAAAATCATCAGAAAGTCTTTTTAGCATCGGAAATGGTGCTATGGGTCAGCGTGCCAATTTTGAAGAAACCTATTCGGGTGAAACTTTTCAGGGAAGCTACATCGCGGGAATCTATTATCCGGACAAAACAAAAGTAGGCTGGTGGAAAAACGGATACCCTAAATACTTCGCCAAAGTATTAAACGCTCCAAACTGGATAGGAATTGACATTCAGATCAACGAAGAAAACCTGGATTTGCACCATTGTACTGCTGTGAAAAATTTTCGCAGAGAATTGAATATGAAAGAAGGCTGGTACAATCGTTCTTTTGAAGCTACTTTAAAAAACGGAACCGAAATTGCCGTAAACATTCGTCGTTTTCTTTCTTTAGATCTGGATGAAACCGGAATCATTAAGTACGAAATCACTCCTTTGAACAAGGATGCCAAAATTGTTTACAAACCGTATATTGATGCAGGGGTTACCAATGAAGATGCCAACTGGGACGAAAAATTCTGGGAACCTCTTGAAGTTAAAAAAGCAGCAAATGAAGCTTTTGTAACGGCTCAGACTTTTAAAACGCATTTTAAAGTAACCACTTTTATGCACAATACGATTTTTGCAAACGGAGAAAATGTAAACATTTCGCCTTCAACAATCGATTCAACTGCAGATAAAATTCAGTTTACTTACGGTACCATTATCGCAAAAGGGCAAACCTCATCGATCCAAAAAATTGGTGGATATACGGTTTCTTTAAATCATGAGAATACTTTAACTGCAGCCGAAAAATGCATTAAAACTGCCGTTGCTCTTGGTTATGACACTTTACTTCAGAATCAAATCAATGCCTGGAGTAAAATCTGGGAAATGTCAGACATTACCATTGACGGAGACGTAAAAGCACAACAGGGAATCCGTTTTAATATTTTTCAGTTAAATCAGACTTACCTAGGAAAAGACAGCCGTTTGAATATCGGACCTAAAGGTTTCACTGGAGAAAAATATGGCGGATCTACCTATTGGGATACTGAGGCTTATTGCATTCCGTTTTACATGGCCACTAAAGATCAGCAGGTTGCCCGCAATTTGTTGACCTACCGTTTCAATCAATTGGACAAGGCAATTGAAAACGCCAAAGACAATTTAGGTTTTAAAAATGGTGCTGCTTTGTATCCAATGGTAACCATGAATGGCGAAGAATGCCACAACGAATGGGAAATCACACACGAAGAAATCCACCGAAACGGAGCTATCGCTTTTGCGATTTACAATTACCACCGTTTTACCGGAGATTACTCTTATATTCCTGAAAAAGGTTTAGAAGTACTTATCGGGATTGCACGTTTCTGGCACCAAAGGGCTTCTTTCTCTAAAGCCAAAAATCAATATGTGATTCTGGGCGTTACAGGCCCGAATGAATACGAAAACAATATCAACAATAATTTCTACACCAATTATACTGCAAAATGGTGTATTGATTATGCCGAAGAACAAATTAACAAAGTGGCTGCCGAATATCCTGCAGATCATCAGCGAATTATGGAAAAAGTAGCTCTTTCTCCTGCTGAAATTCTGGAATGGAAAAAAGTCGCTGATAATATGTATTTCCCAACTTCAGAAGAATTAGGCATCTACCTGCAGCAAGACGGGTTCTTAGACAAAGAATTGATTCCTGTAAAAGACTTAGACCGTTCTCAGCGTCCTATCAATCAAAAGTGGTCCTGGGATCGTGTATTGCGTTCCCCTTACATCAAACAAGCCGATGTTTTACAGTGTTTTTATTTCTTTGAAGATCATTTTTCTAAAGAAGAATTAAAACGTAATTTTGAGTTTTACGAATCCTTTACGGTTCACGAAAGCTCGCTGTCGCCTTGTGTTCACTCTATTCAGGCTGCTGTTTTAGACAAAATGGACATGGCTTATACCTTCTATTTAAGAACCTCTCGTTTGGATCTCGATGATTACAACAAAGAAGTTGAAGAAGGCTGCCACATTACTTCAATGGCCGGAACGTGGATGAGTATCGTAGAAGGTTTTGGAGGAATGCGTGTGAAAAACGATCAGCTTCATTTTTCGCCAAAAATTCCAAAAGAATGGAACGGTTATTCTTTTAAAATTAATTTCCGAAATCAAATTTTAAAAGTAGCTGTAAATCATAACGAAACAACTTTTACAGTAGACGGTGATCAGGATTTAACCCTTGTGGTGAATGGAAATCCGGTAACCGCAGAAAAATTGTTTCAAACCAATTAATACAACACACTTAAAAACTTAACAACATGAAAAACTTATTTTTCGCAAGTTTAATCCTGTTTGCTTTCAGCTCCATAGCAAAAGCACAACAATTAAAATCACCCGAAGGAAAGTTCGTAATGGAGTTTTCGCTTCAAAACGACGGAACTCCGGTTTACAATCTGAAATACAAAAATAAAGACGTTGTAAAAACCAGTAAATTAGGTCTTGAACTTAAAGATGATAAAAAATCTTTACTGAATGATTTTACAGTTGTTGATACCAAAACCAGCACTTTTGACGAAAACTGGAAACCGGTTTGGGGAGAAGTAGATCAGATCAGAAACCATTACAATGAACTGGCTGTAACTTTAAACCAAAAAGGAACGGATCGTCAAATTGTAATTCGTTTCCGTTTATTTGATGACGGATTAGGATTCCGATATGAATTCCCAACACAAAAAAATCTTACCTATTTTGTAATCAAAGAAGAGAGAACACAATTTGCAATGGCGGGTGACCACACTGCATTCTGGATTCCGGGAGATTATGACACTCAGGAATACGATTATACCAAATCGAAATTATCTGAAATCAGAGGTTTATCTCAAAAAGCATATACTGCCAACGTATCTCAGAAATCTTTTTCTCCAACAGGAGTTCAGACTTCTTTGATGCTAAAAACCGCTGATGGTATTTACATCAACTTACACGAAGCAGCTTTGATCAACTATTCTTGCATGCACCTGAATTTAGACGATAAAAACATGATTTTTGAGTCTTGGTTAACTCCAGATGCAAAAGGCGATAAAGGATACATGCAAGCCCCAAGTCATTCTCCTTGGAGAACAATTATGGTAAGCGATGATGCGAGAGAGATCTTGGCTTCAAAAATGACTTTAAACTTAAACGATCCGTCAAAAATTGATGATACTTCGTGGATTAAACCTGTAAAATATATTGGGGTTTGGTGGGAAATGATCACAGGAAAAAGTTCTTGGTCGTACACCAACGACTTTCCAACTGTACAATTGGGTGTTTCTGATTTCTCCAAAGCAAAACCAAACGGAACACACGGAGCGAATAATGCCAATGTAAAAAAATACATTGATTTTGCTGCTGCAAATGGTTTTGACGCTGTTTTGGTTGAAGGATGGAACGAAGGCTGGGAAGACTGGTTTGGACACTCTAAAGATTATGTATTTGATTTCGTAACGCCTTACCCGGATTTTGACGTGAAAGGTTTACATGAATATGCAAAATCTAAAGGTGTAAAAATTATCATGCACCATGAAACGTCAGGTTCAGTTCGTAACTATGAGCGCCATATCGACAAAGCGTATCAGTTCATGAAAGACAACGGATATGATGCTGTAAAAAGCGGTTATGTTGGAGACATTTTACCTCGTGGTGAAAATCATTACGATCAATGGATTATAAACCACTATCAATACGCTATCGAAAAAGCAGCCGATTATAAAATTATGGTGAACGCTCATGAAGCCGTTCGTCCAACCGGAATTTGCAGAACGTACCCTAACTTAATTGGAAACGAAGCTGCAAGAGGAACCGAATACCAGGCTTTTGGAGGTTCTAAACCAAACCACGTAACGGTTTTACCATTCACCCGTTTGATTGGAGGCCCAATGGATTACACTCCGGGAATCTTCGAAATGGATATCAGCAAAATGAATCCAGACAACAAGTCTCATGTAAACAGTACATTGGCAAACCAACTGGCATTATACGTTACGATGTACAGCCCATTACAAATGGCGGCTGATACTCCTGAAAACTACAACCGTTTTCCGGATGCTTTTCAATTCATTAAAGATGTTGCTGTAGACTGGTCTGAAAGTAAATACATCGAGGCTGAGCCAGGCGATTTTATCACTGTTGCCCGTAAAGCAAAAGGAACCAACAACTGGTTCGTTGGAAACGTAAACGGAGAAACTGCCCGTACCTCAAACATTGATTTCAGTTTCCTTGAAAAAGGCAAAAAATACACGGCTACCATCTACGCTGATGCAAAAGACGCGCATTACAAAACCAATCCGCAAGCTTACACCATCAAAAAAATAGCGGTGACCAATAAATCAAAATTATCTCAGTTGTCTGCTCCCGGCGGCGGTTATGCGATCAGCATTATCGAAACGAAGTAATTTTTAAAGACAAGTGATTTCCCCCAGAATTACTTGTCTTTTTTTAATTAACATCTTTTTGTTACATCGAATGAATTGTCAAATCGAACGAATTGTCTCATCGAACCAATCGTCACATGAAGCGAATTGTCTCACTGAGCGAATTGTCACATCGAACGAATCGTCACATCAAGCTAGTTGTCACATCGAGCGAATTGTCACATCGAGCGGAGTCGAGATGTGACCGAAGTTCTCGACTCCGCTCGAACGGACACTGAAAATCACTCGAACTAACACCGAAAATTACCCGAACTGACATTGAAAATTGTTCGACTAACACTGAGAATAACTACCTATTACTATGAAAAACAAAAAAACATCACTTATCTATAAATTAGCTCTAATAATTTTACTGCTTTCCGCTTCCGCGAAAGCGCAAATCCAAAAAACAGAGCCGCCATTTTGGTATGCAGGAATGAAAAATCCGGAACTGCAGATTCTGTTCTACGGAAAAAACATTTCACAATACGAAGCTTCCGTATCTAATAATGTGACGATCAAAAATGTAGAAAAAACCGAAAACCCAAATTATCTTTTTGTAACCATTGATACTAAAGATGTAAAAGCTTCTGACTTGGTTTTCTTCTTCAAAATCAAAAACAAAGTTGCTTTTACTCAAAAATACACACTTAGAGAAAGAAGAGCCAACTCGGCAGATCGAAAAAGCTATGACGCATCAGATGTAATGTACCTCATCATGCCGGATCGTTTTGCCAACGGAAACCCGAAAAACGACAGTAATGCCGCATTAACTGAAAAAGGGAATCGTCAGGATCCAAGCGGCCGCCATGGTGGAGACATCGAGGGAATCATTAAAAATCTGGATTATATCTCGTCTCTTGGTGCAACCACTATTTGGAATACGCCCCTTTGTGAAGACAACGACAAACAGCACTCGTACCATACTTATGCACAATCAGACGTGTACAAAATAGATCCGCGTTACGGAACGAATGAAGATTATGTTCGTCTGTCTGCAGAAATGCATAAAAAAAACATGAAACTGGTTATGGATTATGTGACCAATCACTGGGGAATTACCCATTGGATGATGAAAGATATTCCAACCAAAACATGGTTCAATCAATTTGAAACTTTTACACAAACGCACCACCGTCGTGAAGTAATTACCGATATTCACGCTTCAAAAATAGATCAGGAAGTTTGTGTTGACGGCTGGTTTGTGCCTTCAATGCCGGACTTGAACTTAAGAAATCCTCTTGTTGCCAAATACCTGACTCAAAATGCGATCTGGTGGATTGAATATGCCAATCTTGACGGATTTAGAGTTGACACTTACAATTACTCTGATCAAACGGCTATGGCCAATTGGGCAAAAGCAGTTACGAACGAATATCCAAATTTCAATATCGTTGGAGAAATATGGATGCACAATCAGGCAAATTTAGCCTATTGGCAAAAAGACAGTAAAATTGGTGCAATCGAAAATTACAATTCCAATCTGCCTAGTGTGATGGATTTTACACTTCAAAGCCAGATTAGTTCAGCTTTCAACGAAAATGAGCCAAGCTGGGATAATGGATTGATTAAATTCTACAACAATTTTGCAATGGATTATTTGTATCCCAACACCAATAATATTTTAGTTTTTGCCGAAAATCATGACACTGACCGTATCAATCATAATTTTAAATATGATTTAGCAAAATACAAACTAACAATGACTTTATTGGCTACAATACGTGGAATTCCACAATTGTATTACGGTTCAGAAATTGGAATGGGCGGTGACAAAAGCAAAGGCGATGCCGACATTCGTCAGGATTTCCCGGGCGGATGGACCGGTGATAAAAACAATGCTTTCACTAAAGAAGGCAGAACAGCTGAGCAGGCTGCTTACTTTGATTTTACCTCTAAACTATTCAACTGGAGAAAATCAAACGAAGCTGTTCATTTCGGAAAGATGACACATTACATTCCGGAAAACAACACTTATGTTTATTTTAGATATACGGATGCTAAAACTGTAATGGTTGTTTTCAATAACAATGCAAAAGAGCAAGTTGTAAAAACAAATCGTTTTAAAGAAAACATCAAAAATTTTAAAACAGGTAAAGATGTGATCACCGGAAAAACATTCGATTTGTCTTCTGAAATTACTTTGGAGCCAAAATCCGCTTTGGTTTTAGAATTGGAATAGAATTTTATTAGCCACGAATTCACGAATTATTTTTTGATAATCTTTGAAAATATAAATTCGTGAATTCGTGGCTATTTAATTTTTAATAAATTCCTTGCTAACCTTGCGTAAAACTTTGCGACCTTTGCGGTTAGAAAAAATACTGCATTTACCGCAAAGATTCACAAAGTTATTTAGCCACAGATTAAAGGATTATCATAGATTTTTTAAAATCATTCTAATCCTTTAATCTGTGGCTATTATTTTTCCTTTGCACCTTTGTACCTTTGCACCTCTGAACCTTCACGAAATGAACAAAATGCTAAAAATAGCACATAGAGGCGCAAAAGCTTACGAACCCGAAAATACACTGCAAGCATTTCAGAAAGCGTTAGATCTCAATGCTGACGGAATTGAACTTGATGTTCACTTAAGTGCTGATGGACATATAATTGTAATGCACGATGAAACCATTGACAAAATGACCAACGGGAAAGGCGAGATCACTCAATACACCTTAGCCGAACTAAAATCATTTTTGATTGCCGGGCAATATGAAATTCCAACTTTAAACGACGTTTTTGATCTGGTTGACAAAAAATGTTTCATTAACGTCGAACTAAAAAATGCCGATACTTCCTCACAGGTAGTTGCTTTAATCGAAACTTATATCAAAGAGAAAGACTGGACTTATGAACATTTTATTATCTCAAGCTTTGACTGGAATGCCTTAAAAGAAGTTCAGAATTTAAATCCTAATATTCCTGTTGGTGTTTTAACAGAAGAAAACATTGATAGTGCTCTGGCTTTCGCCGAAACTATAAAAGCAAAAGCAATTCATCCTGATTATCATCTTTTAAATGCAGAAAATGTTAGTAAAATAAAGCAAAAAGGATTTCTGGTTTTTCCCTGGACCGTTAATACGGAGGAAGACATTCAAAAAGTAAAAAGTTATAAAGTAGATGGAATAATCTCTGATTTTCCGGATAAAATATAGGTTAAAAAACAGCCACGAATTCATGAATTTTTATTCTTTGAGATTAAAAAAAATAATTCACGAATTCGTGGCAAATAAAAAAATATGACTCAAAATTTCGACATAATCATCGTTGGCGGAGGTGCTGCAGGTTTTTTCACAGCGATTAATATTGCAGAGAAAAATCCTAAACTAAAAATTGCCATTTTAGAACGAGGAAAAGAAGTGCTTTCTAAAGTTCGTGTTTCAGGCGGCGGAAGATGTAACGTAACGCACGCCTGCTTTGAACCCAATGAATTGGTTAAATTTTATCCGCGTGGCGAAAAAGAACTTCGCGGTCCTTTTCATCAGTTTTGCTCAGGCGACACGATCGAATGGTTCGAAAAACATGGTGTTGAGTTAAAAATCGAAGAAGATGGCAGAATGTTTCCTATTTCCAATTCCTCACAAACCATTATCGATTGTTTCTTAAAAGCAACTGAAAAACTAGGCATAAAAGTACTCACCGGGCAAAGCGTACAATCGATTTTTAAAAAAGAAGATTGTTGGAAAATTGATACTCAAAATGAAAATTTCGCTGCCGAAAAATTAGTAATGGCCACTGGAAGCAATCCTAAAATCTGGGAAATGCTGCAAACACAAGGACATGCAATTGTAAGTCCGGTTCCCTCCTTGTTTACTTTCAACATCAAAGACTCTAGAATCAAAGAATTACCCGGAGTTGCAGCACAAGTCACTGTAACCGTAAAAGATACCAAACTTGAGTCGACGGGACCTTTGTTAATCACACATTGGGGAATGAGCGGTCCCGCAGTTCTGAAACTGTCTGCCTGGGGCGCCAGAATCCTGCACGACAAAAACTATCAGTTTACTATTTTCGTTAATTGGCTGAATGATGTTGATAGCGAAGATGCTGAAAAAATCTTAAAAGACTTAAAACAGGAACACGCCAAAAAAGCCGTCTCTAAAAAATCTCCTTTCGATTTTCCGAATCGTTTGTGGGAAAGTTTAGTTTTAGCTTCGGAAATTCAGGCAGAAACCAAATGGGCTGATTTATCCAAAATTCAATTGCAAAATCTGGCTGTTCAGCTTACCAAAGCAAAATTTCAGGTCAACGGAAAAAGCACTTTTAAAGAAGAATTTGTAACTGCCGGAGGGATTGATTTAAAAGAAATCAACTTTAAAACCATGGAAAGCAAACTACATGAAAATCTCTATTTTGCTGGCGAAATTGTCAATATTGATGCCATTACAGGCGGATTTAATTTTCAAAATGCCTGGACAAGCGGATTTATTTTGGCAAGCTCAATTTAATTAGGGTACAGTCTCGGTTTTCAGTCACAGTTAATCCGAGACTGAAAACTGCGATTTATCAATTAACAAGACTTTACATCTTCACTAAGATTTCATTAAGACTATTCTAATAATTTTACGTTCAGCTAAATACCATTAGATGAAAGTAAAATTACTTACCACCATTTCTTTTTTCACTTATCAGCTTTCTATTTCACAATCAGAAAAATTACTTCACGGAAAAGTTATCTGCAATTATACCCCACTTAACAAAGTCGAAGTCATAAACAAAACAGCCAAAACAAGCACAACAACTAATAATTTAGGAGAGTTTTCTATTCTCGTTAAAAGTAAGGACAGCTTATTGTTTTTTTCAAAAGATTATTTTTTCACCAGACTAAAAATAACGCAGGAAAACATCGATCAGAACAACATCACCGTTAATATGGTTATAAAACCGGAAGAATTAAATGAGGTCGTGATTACCAATATCAAATTTGATCGGGTAAAAACCTCGCAGCAAAATATAGACGATATAAAATTAGCAAAAGATGCAGGATCTTTAGAAAAATATACCGGTGTTTACAACGGAACTATTACCAATGGTATCGATTTTGTACGCATTGGAAAAGGTTTATCTAATTTGTTCAGTAACAAAGAGGATGAGCCTGCCAAAAATAAAATCTCGAAAACTGATTTCAAAAAACTCGTAGCAGCATCAATTCCAGATGATTTTTTCATCAAAAATTTAAACTTAAAACCAGAAGAGAAAGAGCTGTTTATTGAATTTTGTGATGCTGATCCCAGATCTAAAAGTCTTTTAGAAAACAGCAACATTCTAATTACAATGGATTTTATGTATACCAAAAATGAAGAATTTAAAACCCTGAAAACGAATATCAAGAACTAGATCAGATTACTCAATTTTAGTTTTACTACAATCATTTAGTGCAAACAAATCTTTTAACTAAACCTGAAACTATAAACTATCAATTCAACCACCAGATACCGGCATTTAAAACTGCAGCAAATGCTACCCAAATCATATACGGAATCAATAAATATCCGGAAATTTTATTGATTTTAACGAATTTCAAATACGTTTCATAAATCATCAGCCATAAAAGTACAATTTCAATTAGGGCTAGCATCGGGTTCTTTAGTTCGAAGAACAAATAAGACCAGATCGCGTTTAAAGTCAGCTGAATTATGAAGAATCCTAAAGCCATTTTCACCGTCTCTTTCTGCTCTTTTATTTTATCCCAAACCAGTCCCGCTGCAACCGCCATCAAAATATAAAGCAGTGTCCAAACCGGCATAAAAATCCAATTAGGTGGATTAAAAGGAGGTTTTATAAGAGTAGGATACCATGTTTCAACACTTGGTCTTGTCACTATACTTGCAGAATATCCTACCATTAAACAAATAACTAATGCAATTGCAATTTTGGCTGCCTTGTTCATTTTACTCTGATTTTTTTCCAAAAATAATCAAAAAGAAGGCGTAAATCCTATAACTACCCTTTAGTTTGTTATTAGTTGGCACTTGACTTACATTTTCCAACAGAACTTATATGACGCAATATTTTAAAAACTATCTTTGCCAAAATTTTATAGTTCATGTTTACAGCAGCTGATTTTATTCCTAATACCTATACTTCATCCATCGAAAACGGAAATTTTGAATGGAGCGCACCCAGCAACATCGCGTTAGTAAAATACTGGGGGAAAAAAGACAATCAGATTCCGGCAAATCCTTCAGTAAGTTTTACCCTTAAAAATTGTAAAACGATTACTAAGCTTGCTTTTACAAAAAGAGAAACTTCTCCCGCAAGTAATTTCTCCTTTGATTTACTTTTTGAAGGAAAACCAAAGGAAGACTTCAAACCAAAAATTCAAAAGTTTCTGGAACGAATTGAAATCTATCTACCTTTTCTGAAAGAGTATCATTTTACTATCGATACTCAAAATACCTTCCCACACAGTTCAGGAATTGCTTCGTCGGCTTCCGGAATGGCAGCTTTAGCAATGAACTTTATGAGTTTAGAGAAAGTATTAAATCCTGAAATGACAGAAGACTATTTTTACCAGAAAGCATCTTTTTTAGCCCGTTTGGGATCCGGAAGTGCCTGCAGAAGTGTAAAAGGAAATCTGGTAGCTTGGGGAAATCAGGCAAATATTAAAGGAAGTTCGGATTTGTATGGCGTTGAATTCCCTTATACAGTTCACGAAAATTTCAACAACTATCAGGATACCATTTTACTGGTTGACAAAGGTGAAAAACAAGTTTCCAGTACTGTTGGACATGATTTAATGCACAATCATCCTTATGCCGAAAGACGTTTTGCTCAGGCACATGAAAATCTGGATCAGTTAATTACCATTTTTGAAAGCGGTAATCTGAACGAATTTATAAAAGTAGTCGAAAGTGAAGCATTGACATTACATGCCATGATGATGACTTCTATGCCCTACTATATTTTAATGAAACCGAACACCTTGCAAATTATTAATGCCATCTGGAAGTTCCGAAATGAGACTCAGATTCCGGTTTGCTTTACACTTGATGCCGGAGCAAATGTTCATGTTCTCTATCCCGAAGACGTTAGCGATAAAGTGCTACAATTTATTCAGGACGAATTAGTTGTATTTTGTCAGAATGGTCAGTACATTTGCGACGAAATTGGAGATGGTGCTTTATTAATTGATAATTAACAATTGTCAATTAATAATTAGTAACTTTATGGAAAAGAAAAACGTTATAAAAGATAAGTCCTTTGCTTTTGCAATTGATATCGTAAATCTTTACAAAACTCTAAGCGAGAAAAAAGAATTTGTATTATCTAAGCAAATGTTGCGTGCGGGAACATCGATTGGTGCAAATGTAAGAGAATCTGAACATGCCCAAAGTAAAGCAGATTTTATTCATAAGTTGTCTATTTCATTAAAAGAAGCAAACGAAACAGAATATTGGTTAGATTTGCTGTATGAAACAAAATATCTTTCTGATATCGAATTTCAAAATATTAAACCTAAAATCAGTGAGTTATTAAGATTACTTACAAGTATCATAAAAACTTCTAAAAACATATAATTATCAATTGTTAATTATTCATTTTCAATTATGAAAGGACCCTTATTTTACTCAAAAATATTACTCTTTGGAGAATACGGAATCATCCGTGACTCTAAAGGACTTTCTATTCCTTATAATTTTTACAACGGTGCTTTGAAAAAAACCGAAGATCCTTCGGCAGAAGCAATGGCATCCAACGCAAGTTTAAAACGTTTTGCAGCTTATCTTGAAACTTTACAAACAGAACAGCCGGATTTGGTTGCTTTCGATTTGACCGCTTTAAAGAATGATGTAGAAACCGGAATGTATTTCGATTCCAGTATTCCACAAGGATACGGAGTGGGAAGCAGTGGTGCACTTGTTGCCGCAATTTATGATAAATATGCTACTCATAAGATCACCGTTTTAGAAAATCTGACTCGCGAAAAACTATTACAATTAAAGAATATTTTCGCTCAAATGGAAAGTTTCTTCCACGGAAAGAGCTCTGGTTTAGATCCTTTAAACAGTTATTTAAGCATTCCTATTTTAATCAATTCGAAAGATAACATTGAAGCAACCGGAATTCCAACTCAGAGTTTTGATGGAAAAGGGGCTGTATTTTTGTTAGATTCAGGAATTGTAGGTGAAACTGCTCCGATGGTTAACATTTTCATGGAAAGTCTAAAAGACAAAGGCTTCCGTACTATGCTTAAAAATCAGTTTGTAAAATATACCGATGCTTGTGTAGAAAACTTTTTACATGGTGACATGAAATCGTTGTTTACTAATACTAAAAAGCTGTCAAAAGTCGTTTTAAACAACTTCAAACCAATGATTCCGGAACAATTTCATGGGATCTGGCAAAACGGAATTGACACGAATGACTACTATCTGAAACTTTGCGGTTCCGGAGGAGGCGGTTATATTCTGGGCTTTACCGAGGATTTGGAACGTGCCAAAGCATCTTTAAAAGATTATAAATTAGAAGTCGTTTATCAATTCTAAATCCTGTCTTTTAAAACCCGCTTTCTTTAAATAGGCCTTAAAAGTTTAAACTTATGAATAGTATTTTAAAGATTAACAAAGCGGCTTTTTCAGGAGGAATTCTATTTTTAACACCTTTAATTTTATTAGCGACACTTTTAGAAAAAGGATTTAGTATTGTTCAAAAAATCACTGTTCACTACACGAAAGTAAAGTTTTTGGCATTGGCTATTGAAGAGGTTGCTGTCATTGTCTTTATCTGCTCTGCAACCGGACCACAACTTTTCCTTTTCGACTCCTGATGCTACAAATTCACCGGGAGTCTATCTATGTTTTGCAGAAGGAGAACCTAAAAACAAGTCTAGAATTAAAACCTGAAACCAAACTCAAAAAATGTTAAGCAGACAACACAAACTTTTAGTAATGAAAATTGTTAGTTTGTTCTCCGTAGTGAGAGGCTATAACATCCCGATTATTGTTTTGGCTCAATACTTATCCTCTATTTTTATACTGGCACCGGAAAAAAGAGCACTGGATATTTTGCTGGATTTCAATTTATTTTTAATCGTTTTTGCTTCCGCAATCACTATTGCTTCGGGTTATATTATCAATAATTTCTACGACAGTCAAAAAGATTTAATCAACAGACCTAACAAATCAATGTTAGACAGATTAGTCAGCCAAAAAACAAAACTATCCGTTTATTTTACACTCAACTTCATTGCAGCCTTAATGGCGCTGATTGTTTCCTGGCGTGCTTTTCTATTCTTTTCGGCATACATTTTCCTCATTTGGTTCTACTCACATAAAATAAAAAAATACCCTATTGTTGGTAATCTCTGTGCGGCCTTCCTGGCAGTAGTTCCATTCTTTGCTATTCTGTTATATTTCTACAACAAAATTTCATTTGAAGAAATCGAGAATCACATGAGTCATTTCATGGTTATTTCATCTCATGCGGTTTTCTTGTTTTTATTGTTGCTAATTCGGGAAATGATAAAAGATCTGGAGAATCTTAAAGGTGATTTAGCAAACAATTACAGGACAATCCCAATACTTTACAACGAAACGGTTTCCAAACAAATCATTACAGTTTTAACGATCCTGACAGTGGTTCCGGTTTATATTTTAATCAACATTTACGATGTGGGCTATATGGACATTTACTTTTATGTCTGTTTTGGCATATTGCTGTTTTTCCTGATTTATTTATGGAAATCAAACTCTAAGGAACAATTTTTACTATTACACAATATCTTAAAATTCCTGATTGTTTCGGGAGTATTTTGCATCGTATTAATTAATCCAGCTGTCTTATGGCATGGGAAAAATTTATTACTAAAATCCTAACGGTTTAATAGGTCATTTTTGCCCTTTGTTTTGCTTTCACAGTGCAAAATCTCCATAGTGTAACTTTCAAAACGCTTAAAAAAAGACAATTGTAACACTCTTATAACTCTAAAAAACAACAGCTATCAATCTAAGAACAATGAACTTAGGATTATTTAGCAAGAATAAACTATCTTTGCACAAATTACAGAATTTATGAACAATAAGGAAGGCAATAATAAAAGAGGCGGTTCGAGACCAAATAGCTCAAGACCAAACTCTAACAAGCCAAAACCTCCTATGGCAAAACGTGCTCAAGGGCCGAAAAAGGTGAAACCTGCTGTGAAGGCTGCCGAAGAAGAAAAGGCGCAGAAAATTAAAAAACAGAATCAGGCTCCAAAAAGACAAAAAGCTTCAGACGAAATTCGTTTAAACAAATACATCTCAAATTCAGGTGTTTGTTCTCGTCGTGATGCCGATATATACATTCAGTCCGGAAATGTTAAAGTAAATGGAGTTCCGGTAACTGAAATGGGTTATTTAGTAAAATTAAATGATGTTGTAAATTTCGACGGTGTTACTTTGACTCCTGAAAAGAAAGAATACATCTTATTAAACAAACCTAAAAACTTTACCACTGCTCTTGACGAAGGTCAGGAATATCGTAATGTTTTAGAGTTAGTTCGTGGTTCTACAACGGCAAAAATTGCTCCGATTGGAAGAATGGACAAAAACACAACCGGTTTATTGCTGTTTACTAACGACACGGACATGATTCGTAAATTTACTTTACCAAATCAAAAATCATCTAAAATTTACCAGGTTTCTTTGGATAAAAACTTGAAATTTGAAGATTTAGAAAAAATAAGTAAAGGCTTAGTTCTTGACGGACACCGCGTTTTCGTAGAAGAAATCAGTTATATTGAAAAAGAAGCAAAAAGTGAAGTAGGTCTTAAATTACGTTCTTCGAATGTAAAAGTAGTACGTGCTATTTTCGAAAACTTTGACTATGACGTATTACGTATTGACCGTGTATCGTTTGCAGGTTTAACTAAAAAGAATTTACCGAGAGGTAACTGGCGTTTTTTAACTGACCAAGAAGTTATCAACTTGAAAAACGTATAAGAAACTACTCAAATTGATTTAAATATAAATCCTGTTTTACACTGTAAGACGGGATTTTTTTTATTTAGAAGCTGAAAAAGTTATGACCGAATAAAGTAAAAATAGATCTTCCTATAGATTGGTTTTTTTCTTCTACCGTTTCGTAACAGGAAAAACCGAGGATAATTTTGATTCCGGGAGGAATACTGTTTAAAATATCTCTTTTTTGATCTTCTAAAAGCAATTTTAAACTCTCTAATATTTGGATATTATTCTTAAGATAAGAGACGACTAGTAAGGCAGAAAAATTAAGAATCTCTCGGGCTGTTTCACTTTTGATTCCAACTTCATTAGAAATCATTTCAGAAATCCTGCCTTTTTTATTGGTAAATATTTCCTTCAGCAAACTATTCCCTTCTAATCGATAACAATCATCAACTGATAAAATACGTCCTGATGTAAAATCGACTTCCTGATAGAAAGTGGAATCGTCCTGCATCATTGAAGTAATTCCTTTGTAAAAATCCGACTCCTCCGCCCTGTTGTACAACCCCATTAAAACCGTACCTATCGAAACATCAATTCCTTTAATTAAAAGTGCATCATTTTCAAAATAAAACTTGTTCAACTTTGAAACAACATTAGAAGAAATAAAACGTCTAAGTTCAATTTGTAGGTTAGGAGTCATATTTAACTTGTTTGAAATTATTTAAATCCGTTAAAAATAATCGACGAAGTGAGGCTTTTTATCGTTTATCAGGATAAAAATATAAAATATTCTAACATTTCCAAAAAATAAGTTAAATGGTGAAATGTAGCTTAAACAGTTGTTAAACATAAAAATCCCGAACCTCCAGTAAACATAACCCATTCGTTATCAAAACAAAGAAAAATCCTCTCAAAAAAAAATCACATTTTTTTTGATAAAAAATTAAAAAATAAGAAAAAGCTTAAGGATAAATACGCGATTTAAAACAGTAATACACGATTTTGCCAGACAATGCTAATAAAAATACCCAGGAAAATAATGCAGCATAAAAAATTTACAAAACTCGACGCCAAAAACCCTAAAACGGATCCTGTTGCCGCTTTCAGTGCTCTTTGATGATTGGTCGAATCGTAAATCAACTCTCCAACAAGAGCCCCAACAAAAGGCCCGATAATTACTCCAAAAGGAATAGGAGCAATAATACCAACGATTAGACCAATGTTCGTTCCCCAGACCCCATATGAACTACCCCCAAATTTTTTAGTCCCTTTTGCCGGAATGATATAATCAAGAATCGTAATTACAATCGTTAACAAAAGTGTAATGCCTAAAACCCAATAATTGTTTTCAACCGCCTTGGTCAGGTACAGCAGTAACAACCCCACCCAGCAAGATGACAATCCGGGTAATACAGGCAGAAAACTGCCAAAAATCCCAACAATCATGCATATAAATCCAAGCAACAACAATAGTAAATCCATGTCTATTTTTTTGTAAATTTGATCTACAAACTTTCTAAAGGAACAAATTAATGCGTCAATTTTTGCAATTTATCTCCTGTAGTTTTCTGATCCTTGTCATCAATAGCAATTTACATGCCCAAACTAAAAAACTCTCAATAGACGACAGACTTCTGCAAGACAGCATTTATAAAAGTAATAAGAAAAAAGTGCTCAACTTTTCGATGAAAGATTTTAATACTTTATTCTTCGAATATTTTAATCGAAAAAATGATCCAAATATTGTATTAAGTAAAACGGAGTACTACAATTACACCGTTCGAATTGCTGCTTTTTCTGACCGACTAGCTTCTTTATATCCTGAAGAAAAAGAAGTTGCGGCAAAAAACAAAGAAAAATGGCTGTCGGAAAATTATGAAGATTATTTGCAATTCAAAGCTTCTCAAAAAAAATAATTGTATTTTTATATTCTAATTTATTTATTCAATCCAACATCAAAGTCTTGAAGAAGTTTTTCCTTTTATTCGTAATTCTATTTTTCCATTCTTGTCAATATTTTGAGAAGAAGGTTCCGTCTGAAAAAGAATTACTTCAAAAAGAACTAAAATCGATTAACTGGAAAGAAGTTGATGAATTTCCATCTGTTGCCAATTGCGAAAAAATTACCGATAAAAAGCAACGTCAACAATGCTTTTTTGAGGTAATGGCACAACTTATTCAGGAAAAACTGGATATTGACACCCTTTCCATACTCTATCCCGAACTTGACACCATCGAAGTGAAAGTGACCGTTTTTCCAAACTCAACAATGAAATTCGAACCTCAATTTCCTAAAGATTCTGTTGCCTACGACACTATTAAAATCGATAGTATTCTACATGCCCGCCTGGTCGATTTCCCTAAAGTAAATCCGGCACTTAAACGTGGAATTCCGGTAAAAACGCAATTTATCTTACCTGTTATTCTCAAGGCAAAAGAAAAAAAATAGTTGTTTTCTCGTTTATATAGGAGAGATTCTATTTCGTAAACTTTCTTCCCTTCCATTCATAAGAGCCAAACAAGCTGTATAAAGCCACAGCCGAACTAAAAAAAGGATACAACAAACTACTTAAGAACAAGCTTTTTATTTTGTCTTTCACTAAAAAACGGTTCGTAGCATAGAGTAAAATACAATCGATTGTGAATTTTGAAAAAGCCAACAAAACAAAAAAGTAATAAGGTAAAATCGAAAAAACAACACTACAAAACCCTACTACAAAACTCAAATTTCCTAAAAAAACAATAAGACCTAATAACTTTCCAAAACTGCTTTGATACGAACTTGTTTTGGCTGCCCAACGAACCCTTTGATAAAATAAGGTCTTCCAGTCCTTCGTTGGTTTTGTGCTTACAATTGCAGCTGCCGCTTTTAAATAGTGAACTTCATCAGGAAATAAACCAACCGCTTTTTGCAGTAAAAACACATCATCTCCACTGGCAATTTTGCTATTCCCTTCAAATCCATTTAAATCTTCAAACAGGGATTTAGTGTACGCAAAATTGGCTCCGTTGCACATAAAAGCGCTTTGAAGGCCAAAACTTCCAATAGTAGCACCTTGCAGACTCGTTAAATCCAATTGCTGAAAATGATGCAAAAAAGAGTTCTCACATTCGTACGTTACAGCTCCTGCCAGCATCGAAACCTTATTTTGCTGAATGTAATTATCGAATGTCAACAACCAATTCTCAGGCACCAGGCAATCGGCATCTGTAGTAACAACCCAACCCGTTTTCACCAACTGCATGGCAGTCGAAATAGCATCTTTTTTGGGAGAATTCGAAATCCGGACATTGTCAATTTGTGAAACTTGAAACTTGAAACTTGAAACTTGAAATTTCTCCTTAGAATTATCATCTACCAAAATAACTTCAAACAAATCATTAGGGTAATTCAGTTTTGAAAAACTTTCTAAAAGGTTAGGTAAGTTCTCTTCTTCATCCCGAAACGGAACTATAATTGTAAAGCTTGTTTGAGGTTTCAAATCTGTATTTTGGTACTTTTTTACTTTAAAAAAACCATAAACAAGCAAACCAATGGTAATCAAATAAATACCTAATATGACAGACAAAACCCAAATCATTCTGCTGTTTTGGTCTTAAAATTTAGTACATAATAAGCTCCTATAACAACCGGTAAAACCACATTAAGAAACCACATCAACGTGCTGATAAAAACTACAATCCACTCGTTTACCCCTAAAATTCCAAAGAAATAAATCGCAACACTTCCTTTTACCGCAAAATCCAGAAACTGAAAAGTAGGCAGTGACGAAGCCAAAAAGTAAACTACAGCAATAGTAGCAATTAATGTAAAATAAGGCAAATCAACATCAAAAGCCAAGAACAAAAAGTAATACTGATGTGAAAAGACCAAATATCGTAAAATTCCTAAAACAATATTCTTACGGTGAACTGATTTTGGGATTTCATTAATCTTATGTATCAATTTCTCGATTGAATATCCCTTAATTTTTATTTTCTTTAGGGAAAACAGAACAACGAAAAGCAATACAAAGCCTCCAAACAAAACGGCAACCGTTTGCGTTGTAATAATCTCATATTTGGCATTGAAATACAATAACCCAAAAATCCCGAAAATCACCGTTAAGATCATCTGGATTCCGTTGCAGATCAGGTTTAAGAAAATTACTTTCTTTGCCTCTGATTTCGGATAATACAAGGCTTTTCCGGCGTACTCTCCTACTCCATTTGGCGTAAAAATTCCGGCTGTTAAAGCTGCCAATACCTGTTTTGTGGCTTCTCCTAAAGAAATCTCATGAATTACTTTAGCTAGATTTTGCCATTTCAGGATCTCGAAATAACGGTTCAAAACACTCAAAAGCAATATAAACCCAATTCCTAATACGGACTGATTTTTACGAAACAGTACGATGAATTTTTGCCAGTCCAATTGATCATTATGCGCCAACTGATCATAAATAAAGTAAAATGCACCTCCTACAATCAAAAGTTTGATTAGAAGAACAAGGAATTGCTTAGCTTTGTGAGGAATTGAAATCATGCTGCAAAGTAAAGCAAACTATTACGAAAAAGCTATTTCACAAAGATTCTCTGAGCATTCACAAAGACACACGAAGAGAATCAAAAAAACTTTGTGAATCTCTGTGTTAACTTAGTACAACTTTGTGTAACCAAAACAAAAAAATTGACAAAAGAACGCATCATATTAGGTATTGACCCCGGAACGACAATTATGGGTTTCGGATTAATTAAAGTCACCAATAAAAAAATGGAATTTCTGCAGCTTAACGAACTGCAATTATCCAAATACGACAATCATTACCAAAAATTAAAAATCATATTTGAGCGTACCATCGAACTAATAGAAACACACCATCCGGACGAAATTGCGATTGAAGCTCCTTTCTTTGGCAAAAACGTTCAATCGATGCTGAAATTAGGGCGTGCACAGGGTGTTGCAATGGCAGCGGGACTCTCGAGAGGAATTCCGATCACAGAGTACGAACCGAAAAAGATCAAAATGGCGATTACCGGAAACGGAAATGCCAGTAAAGAACAGGTCGCAAAAATGCTCCAGCAGCTTCTTGGACTAAAAGAATTACCCAAAAACCTCGACTCAACAGATGGTCTTGCGGCTGCCGTTTGTCATCATTTTAATTCCGGTAAAGTTATTGCCGGTAAAAGTTATTCGGGTTGGGATGCTTTTGTGAAACAAAATGAAGAACGAATTAAAAAATAGTTTTCAGTCGCAGTCACAGTTTACAACTAAAAAATACTGAGACTGAAAACCGGGACTGAAAACTGAGACTAAAATCATGAGCGGCATCTACATCCATATTCCTTTTTGCAAGCAGGCTTGTCACTATTGCGACTTTCATTTTTCGACTTCAATGAAAAAGAAAGACGAGATGGTTTTGGCTTTAGCCAAAGAAATTATCCTGCGAAAAAATGAATTGAACCTTACTGACTCCGCTCGAAGCGACAATCAAATAGAAACCATTTATTTTGGTGGCGGGACCCCGTCCGTTTTGAGTAATGATGAGATCAACTTTTTAATCGAGAACGTTTACAAGAATTACAATGTTGCAGAAAATCCGGAGATCACACTCGAAGCCAATCCCGACGATTTATCTCCCGAGCGTATTCTGGAATTATCTAAAAGCCCTATAAACCGTTTAAGCATTGGAATTCAGTCTTTTTATGAAGACGATTTAAAGATGATGAACCGCGCTCATAATTCGGTGGAAGCCAAAAAATGTTTAGAAGAAGCAACAAAATATTTCGATAATATTTCACTGGATCTGATTTACGGAATTCCCGGTCTTACTGACGAAATGTGGAAACAAAATATTGAAACCGCTTTAAGCTTCGGGATTCCTCATATTTCGAGTTATGCTTTGACGGTGGAGCCCAAAACGGCTTTAAAAAAACTGATTGACACCGGTAAAATTGCAGAACCACAAGACGAAGCAGCTTCCAATCATTTTATGATTCTGGTTGACACACTTGAAAAAAATGGTTTTATTCACTACGAATTATCCAATTTTGGAAAGGAAGGTTACTTTTCCAAAAACAATTCCGCTTATTGGCTTGGCAAAAAATACATTGGAATTGGACCTTCGGCTCATAGTTTTGACGGCCACAAAAGAGGCTGGAATGTGGCGAATAACGCTTTGTATCTAAAAGCAATTCAGCATGATGAGCTTCCTATTGAAACAGAAATCCTGACTGTTTCAGATCGTTATAATGAATATATTATGACGGGGCTACGAACCATTTGGGGCGTTTCTCTGGAAAGAATTGAAAACGAATTCGGATCGGAATATTTGAATTATTTACTAAAACAATCTCAAAAATTCTTAACCGATGATTTGCTTTCAATTGAAAACAATATTCTTAGGCCAACTTTAAAAGGAAAATTTTTAACGGATGGAATTGCAAGTGATTTGTTTTATTTAAATTTGGAATAAGAAGTTTAACCGCTAGGTTCGCTAAGGTTTACGCAAAGAGCGCAATTCAAACAATGTAGGAATAAAATTACTTTTTTTTTAATTTTTATACTACATTTGAGCTTTAATATTCTAAATTAAAACTCATGTCAGAAAATGAATTATCGCGAATTGTATTTAACAGTGCATTAAAAGTTCATCAGGCTTTGGGACCAGGACTTTTAGAAAGTGCTTATGAAGAATGTCTTTTTTATGAATTAAAAAAGACTGGTTTAGAAATTGAAAAACAAAAACCTTTACCTTTAATTTACGAAAAAGTAAAGTTAGATATTGGTTATCGACTAGATATAATAATTGAAAATAAAGTAATTTTGGAAATAAAATCCGTCGATGCTTTAAATGAAATTCATTTCGCTCAACTATTGACCTATTTAAAATTAACAAATTGTAAATTAGGTTTATTAATAAACTTTAATGTAGTTTTAATAAAAAATGGGATACGCAGAGTTGTAAACAAGCTCTAGTATTTCCTGAACGAAAATTAAAAACGCAATAATTTTAAGCAAAAAACCTTGCGATCTTTTGCGTAAACCTTAGCGAACCTTGCGGTAAAATGAAAGCAAAAATAAACAACTTCGAAATCGACTTATCAAAACCCATTGATATTTCAATTCCGTTAACCAATACAGACGAAAACCCGATTGCCTGGTACATCGAAAAACCAGTCATTGAACCGGTCGTTTTTGGTGACTGGATTGGGAAGGTATCTGAAGGGAAATCATCTACTAATTTCAATAATATTTTCTTCAACCCTCACGGCCATGGAACGCATACAGAGTGTTTGGGGCATATTACGAATGACTTTTTCAGTATCAATCAGTGCTTAAAGCAATTTTTCTTTACTGCCCAACTGATTACAGTTGAACCCGAAAAAATGGGTGATGATTTAGTAATTACAAAAGAACACATTTCGACTTCGCTCAATGGGACAAATGGTTCTACTTCGCTCAATGGGATACATGATTTGGCTTCGCCCACCAAAACAATTGAGGCTTTAATTATTAGAACGCTTCCAAATCAAAAGGATAAAAAATCAACGAAATATTCCAATACCAATCCGCCCTATTTATCAGAAGAGGCCGCAATTTTCATCCGTGAAAGCGAAATTCAGCATTTATTAATTGACTTACCAAGTGTTGACAGAGAACATGATGAGGGCAAATTACTGGCACACAAAGCGTTTTGGAATGTAAAAGACACCCACAATCTAAATTCCGACGCACGATTAAACGCAACCATTACCGAAATGATTTTTGTTTCGGATGAAATCGAAGATGGAGCCTATATACTAAATCTCCAGATTGCTTCGTTTGAAAATGATGCAAGTCCAAGCAAACCAATATTATTTCAGATTTCAAATCTTACAAGGTAAAATCTTAAATATAAAATCGAACCTCTAAAATGATAACAGTTTCAACAGATAAGAGCAAACTTGATGTTCCGTTTATTCAAAATTTCCTGAAAGACATTTACTGGGCCGCCGGAAGAACTATCGAAGAGGTGCAAACAACAATAGATGCTTCGGTTTGTTTTGGCATTTACCTTAATGACAAACAAATCGGTTTTGCAAGAGTCATTACAGATTATGTTGTTTTTGGCTATGTAATGGATGTTTTTATTACCGAAGAACAACGTGGCAAAGGATATTCTTCTGTTTTGATAGAACACATGATGAACGATCCACAGCTCAAAAACATTCAGATTTGGAGATTAGCCACCACTGACGCTCACTTTTTATACGAGAAATTTGGTTTTAGTGCTTTACAACATCCCGAAAAAATGATGGAAAAGAAAATATCATGAAAACAATACTCAAACTTGAAGAACTGGGAATGTTTATTCTCGGAATCTATTTATTTAGCCTTTTAAGCTATCAGTGGTGGTGGTTTTTAGTCTTCATTCTGACTCCTGATTTTTCTATGATTGGTTATGCATTTAATTCCAAAATTGGTGCCTTATCCTACAACCTGTTCCACCATAAAGGAATTGCAATAATAATTTATATCTTAGGTTATTATTTAAAAATAGAATACATCCAACTTATCGGAATCATTCTGTTCTCTCATGCTGCAATGGATCGTTTTTTCGGTTATGGTTTGAAATATCAAAAAGGTTTTAAGTATACACATTTAGGTGAAATTGGTAAATAAAAAATAATATGAATCTGGAAACGTACTACGAATATTGTCTTTCAAAAAAAGGAGTTAGCGAGCACTTCCCTTTTGACGAGGACACTTTGGTTTTTAAAGTTGGCGGAAAAATGTTCGCATTATCCTCCTTATCACAATGGGAAAAAAACGAACCCTCGGTTAACTTAAAATGTGATCCCGAACGTGCTCAGGAACTAAGAGCCGAATATGAAGAGATCAAACCCGGATTTCATATGAGCAAAGTGCACTGGAATACTATCGCTCTCAACGGAAGTTTACCAACCGCTTTCCTTAAAGAATTGATCGATCATTCGTATGAATTGGTTTTCAAAAGTTTGACAAAGAAAATTCAGAATGAAATTATCGAATTAGAAAATTAGGCATTACATTTGCAGCATAAGACCAAAAAACTAGCAACTCAGTTACCATGTAACTTAGCAACTTATCAATCATGAAAGAACAATTTAAAAAATTTCTGAACGAAGAACAAGACCCTAAAGCGATTGAAAAAATCACTTCGAAGCTCAATGATTTATTGATGAAAAACGAAGAAATCGGGTACATTGCGGTTCAAAAAAAACCTGCAATAACTGTTTTTCCGGATAGCATAATCTTAACCAACAAACGTATTATTATCTGCAAACCTAAAAACTTAGGTTTATCAATGGATTTTACAGATTATACCTGGGATGATATTGCGAGCACTTTTGTAAAAGAAAATATTTTAGGTTCTGAATTTTCATTTGGCACCAAAACTGATCTGACCATCTCGATCGATTATATTCCGAAAACTCAGGCCAGAAAAATTTATACTTATGCGAAAGAGCAATTGGATTTGTTAAAAAATCCTGCTGCTTCTGAGACTCCAATAACTGAAGCAACACCAATCGTTGAAGATGATTTTGAAGACGACGTAGAAGAAGTTGAAACAGAAGAAGTGACCAGTTTCGCCGAGATTTTGCCAGCTGCCGCTACTCCTTATGAAACTTTTGAACCTATTCAACCCGCTCCAACTTCTACAGGAGAACGTAAATTAAGCGACTTATCCAAAGAAGAACTTTTTGATAAACTGCAGAATTATAAAAAACTACTTGACAATGGTTTAATCATGCAAGGAGAATATGACACTTATAAGAAAGAAATTTTAAGCTATATGTAATTTAGTCTTAATGCTTTTGTCTGTATAAAACAAAAAAGCCAGAATAGAAATTCTATTCCGGCTTTTTTACTTTATGACTTTAGACCTTTGACTTTACGACTTACAAAGTAGCTTTCTGCTTCTCCACAAAACTATTCGATTGCAGTTCCAGTAACTCTTTTGCATTTTTACGCTGTAAATCAAAAAGACCTCTGTCTCCCGCAATATCAGCATACACCTTATCATGCATTTGGGCACTGGTTTTCACTAATAGTTCACGCTGGTATTTATTTTGTTCCAAAGTTGCTTTCATAGCTGTTTCAGCTTCTTCCTGTTTGAAATCAAACTCCCCTTTTGGAGCTAATAATTTTGCTATAATTGGAGAAGTTTCAATTGCCAAAAACAACAGCATGATAAAAAATGAAGGAAGCCAAGGCAACTTATTCAAGGCATTAATGCGCGCCATTAACCCGTCAAAACCTTCAATGATCGGTTGTGTCTGTGTGACTTTTTTATCTAAGTCAGCCTGTAATTGTTTTCCTGTTTTTTCTTTCTCGGCAATTTTTGCTTCGTTAGTAGTCTTTAAAGCTGCAAGCTCTTTTAAAGCCGCATCATGTTTATCACGTTTTTCCTTATAAACCGGTCCTTTCCCCAGTTTCTTCGTTCCCGAAGTCCCTTCAGCTTCTGTGATATAAGTAGAGTACAAAGCATTTACTTCTTTTTCTTTTGTCAGAATATCATTTTTCAAAGAGGCAATCTCAGCCTTGTTTTTATCTAAATCTGATTTGAAATAATTGCCTACCTGTTTTTTGTTTGCCAATTCCATCTCATTTTTTTTCTTTCAATAAAACGGTATTGATTTCTTTTTCAAAAATTTTAATTTCCAGAGGTTTCGAAATTACAATTGCAATAATAATAGCCAATATAATTCTGGGAGTCGCCTGAATAAATTCATCCATAAAACGATCTCTTTTTTTAATCGTCGAAACAATAAATCGGTCCAGATTAAAGATGAGCAAGCCCCAGACAAATCCAAAGGCTAAAGCCGGATAAAGAGAGTCAAAAACGGTAAAAAGCGCGTAAGCACTGGCCAGAAAAGCCATAACGGCAGTAAAAAAAACGGTGGCGCCAATACCAACATATTTGGTTTGTTCGCCATTTGAACAGCCTTCGAGCAGATCCCGATCGGCTCCGGAGCAAAGGATAAAAAATTGTTTTAACATGATTGATGATTTTTGATTGATGATTATTTCGTCCGTTCGCCCTTTGGGCTCAATTGACAGGGCAAATTTAGCGCCAAAAAATTAAATTCTAAGTTAAATAGTTCATTTCTTTTAAGTTGGGTTCTTAAAAAACATTTCTCATTTAAATGTTATTTCAACATTAATCTATTTTTAATGTAAACGAAGAATCATAACACTATGTTAATTTTTTTCAAGTCCTTTAATAACATTCAGGTTCTAGTTTCGCAGCAAATCAAACTAAAACACAAATGAAAAAAATTTATTTAGTAATTACACTTCTGTTTTTTGCCTTGTCAGGTTATGCTCAAAAGGCTATAATCTCCGGAAAAGTGCTGGATACAGATGACAAACTTCCTTTACCGGGAGCAATGATTCAAATTGTAGGTGAGAACAAATACACTGTTACAGATTACAATGGTCATTTTGAATTGCTTAGCATAAATGCAGGAACCTACCAGTTACAAGTAAAATATATTGGATACACGGCTCTCACAAAAGAAATTACAGTGGAACAGGGTAAAAACAACGTAATTGATTTTGCACTTAAAACTTCGGGAACTGAATTGAACGAAGTTGTGGTGGGAGACATCTTAAAAGGTCAGGCAAAAGCCCTGAACCAACAAAAAAACAACAAAAACATTGGAAACGTAATCTCTTCTGACCAAATGGGGCGTTTTCCGGATGCCAACGTTGGGGATGCCTTAAAACGTGTTCCGGGAATCACGATGCAGAACGATCAGGGTGAAGCCCGTAACATTATTATCCGTGGACTTGCTCCTTCATTGAACTCTGTTACCTTAAATGGAGATCGTATTCCATCAGCAGAAGGAGACAACAGAAATGTGCAAATGGATTTGATTCCATCTGATATGATTTCAACAATTGAAGTCAACAAAACCTTAACTTCCGATATGGATGCAGATGCTATTGGAGGTTCTGTAAACCTGATCACAAGAGCTACACCAAATGGAGAGAGAATTTCTGCAACACTGGCGGGAGGTTATCTGCCAATTCGCGAACACGCCTCTTATACAGCCGGACTGGTTTATGGAAATCGTTTTCTCGACAATAAACTGGGAGCCGTTTTCAGCGGATCTTATAACAATGTGAATTACGGATCTGATAATATTGAGAACGAATGGGTAAAAGATAAATTCGGAAATGAATACTTGCAGGCATCCGAGATTAGAAAATACGATGTACAGCGTATTCGTCGCAGCGGATCTGTGGCATTAGATTACAAATTTGATGAAAATAACACCATTTTTGCCAATGCCATTTACAACTGGAGAGACGATAGAGAAAATCGTTTCAGAACTACTTACGATGATATTCAGCCCATTTATAATGGTGGACAAATTACAGCTTTTAAAGGCCGTGTAAAACGTCAAACCAAAGGCGGATCTGACAATAATCGTAATAAAAACAGCCGTTTAGAAGACCAACGTGTTCAGAATTATTCGATTCGTGGAGAACATTTAATCCACTCTAAACTGGATTTAGACTGGTCGGCTAACTATGCAAAAGCCAGAGAATACCGTCCGGAAGAACGTTATATCGAATACCGTCAAAAAGGTTTGGACTTAACTCAGAATCTATCTGATATCGAATTTCCGTTAATCGCAACCACCGGAGAATCTCTGGACAAATTCAAGTTCCAAACGGCTACCGAAAATACAAACGAAACCAGCGAAAGTGAATTTGGAGCAAAAATTAATATCCGTTTCCCTTTTACTATTATACCATCTCAAAAAGGTAGATTAAGAACCGGACTCCGACTTCGATTGAAAGAAAAAGAAAGAAACAACAATTTCTTCGCCTACACACCAATCAATACTGATATGGCTTTGCTGTCGCAGATTCCAAACAGTTTCTATGACGGTCAAAACTTTAATCCGGGAAGTAAATATGTTCCGGGTAGTTTTGCTTCGGCTAACTTTTTAGGAAGTTTAGATTTAAACAACGCTGCGTTATTCAACAAAAAAGCAGATCCATCAGAATTCTTAGCAGTAAATTTTAATGCTAAAGAAAACATTTATGCCGCTTATGTAAGATGGGATCAGGATTTTAACGATAAACTGTCTATGGTTTTAGGTTTTCGAGTAGAAAACACTCATATTGATTATACCGGAAACCGTGTTCTGGATGAAGAAAAATTAGAAAGTCAAATTAACACGACCAATTCTTACACTAATTTATTGCCAAGTATTTCATTCCAATACAACGCGACCAAAGATTTAGTTTTAAGAGCTGCCGCTACAACCGCTTTGGCCAGACCGGACTATTATGCTCTGGCCCCATATGTAAACAATATTGCTGCCGAAAAAGAAATTACAGCCGGAAATCCGGATCTTGACGCCACCTACTCGTACAATTATGATTTCATGGCCGAAAACTATTTCAAGTCTGTCGGATTAATTTCTGGAGGTGTTTTCTATAAAAAACTGGAAAATTTCATTTACAATTATAGCGACAACCAGTACACTGCTGCAAAATTTGCTGCTGATTTCCCAAACCAGGCAAATCCAATTCCGGCAGGTGAAAACTGGTCGTTTTTACAATCCAGAAACGGAGACACTGTTGATGTTTATGGCTTTGAAATCGCTTTTCAGCGTCAGTTGGATTTCCTTCCGGGGAAATTCCTTAAAGGATTTGGTATTTATCTGAACTATACCTATACCAAATCTAAAGCAAAAGGAATCGCGGATGAAGAAGGTAATGAAAGAAACAATATCAGTCTTCCAGGAACCACACCGCATATGTTTAACGGTTCTTTATCGTGGGAAAACAAACGTTTCTCTGCCAGAGTTTCAACCAATTTCACTTCAGATTATTTAGATGAATTGGGTTCAGAATCTTATAAAGACAGTTATTACGACAAACAGTTTTTCTTAGACGCAAACGCTTCATTCAAAATTACATCAAAGCTTCGTCTTTTTGCTGAAGCTAACAACTTGACCAATCAGCCTTTGCGTTACTATCAGGGAGTTAAAACACATACCAAACAAGCAGAGTACTATCAGGCCCGATACAATTTCGGCTTGAAACTTGACTTATAATAATTTACACCTAAAATCCTTACATTAGACAGAGCCTAACGGTTTCTGTCTAATGGTATTAAAAATCGAATCCATAATGAAAAATAAAACGATACTCGCCTTTATACTTTTAAGCACTTTATTCGTCGCTTGTAAAGAAGACAAACTGGCACCCGTAGCTGCAAATGCTGTAAAACCAACCGTTGTTACCGAAGCCTTGCCTCACGATACAGATGATCCTGCGATCTGGATTCACCCAACAGATTCTTCGAAAAGCATTATTATTGGAACGGATAAAGATACAGATGGTGCTTTGTACGCTTTTGATTTAAAAGGAAAAATCATTGCAAAATCTGAAGTGCTAAAACGCCCGAACAATGTTGATATCGCTTACGGCTTAATCGTAGATGGAAAAAAAGTTGATGTTGCTGTTACTACAGAACGTGAATCAAACAAAATAAGAATTTTTACTTTACCTGATTTAAAAGCAATTGACAACGGTGGAATCGCTGTTTTCGAGGGTGAAGAATTACGCGATCCAATGGGAATCGCTTTGTATACCCGAAAAACCGACGGAAAAATCTTTGCTATTGTAGGCAGAAAATCAGGACCATCAGGAAGTTACTTGTGGCAATACGAACTTTCAGGAAATGGAAAATTTGCTACAGCAAAAGTCGTTCGGAAGTTTGGTGCCTACAGCGGGAAGAAAGAAATCGAGGCTATTGCAGTAGATAATGAACTAGGTACTATTTTGTATTGCGATGAACAATTCGGAATCAGAAAATACAAAGCCGATCCTGCCTTAAACGACAACAAAGAACTCGCCATTTTTGGAAAAACTGGTTTTAAAGGAGACAATGAAGGAATCGCAATTTACAAGAAAACAGATTCTACCGGATACATTCTGGTCTCCAACCAGCAAGCAAACACTTTTATGGTGTACCCGAGAGAAGGAGCAAATGGCAATCCGAATAGCTACCCGCTTTTGGCAGAAATTCCAACATCGACTATTGAATGTGATGGTGCCGATGTTACCAGCATCAATCTAGGCGGAAGCTTTAAAAATGGCCTTTTCGTAGCGATGAGCAACGGAATGACTTTTCATTACTATACCTGGGATTTGATCCAGAAACGTATTGATGAAGGCAGGAAATAGTTTTTTTGTTTCAAGTTTCATGTTTCATGTTTTTGCTAAACCATAAAAACCGGAATTTTATAAGTCTTGTCACATTTCACAAACTTAAAAAAACAAAAAAGCTGTTCATAACGAACAGCTTTTTTTAGTTTGAATTAGTAATCTTCCTTATTCTATGATCGGTGCGCCAGCCAAAATTTCGGCATTGGCAAATTCTTCAAATTTCGCGAAATTAGCTTTGAATTTCTGAGCCAATTCAACTGCTTTTTTATCGTACAACTCAGGATCTTCCCAAGTATTTCTAGGATCTAAAATTTCATTTGGAACATTTGGACAAGTTTCAGGCTGTGCAATTCCAAATACTTTATGATTTTTAAAGTTTACGTTATCCAATTCTCCGTTTAAGGCAGCGGTAATCATGGCACGAGTGTATTTCAACTTCATACGGCTTCCTGTTCCGTAAGGACCACCTGTCCAACCTGTATTGATCAACCAAACGGTTACGTTAGCTTCTTCCATTTTTTTAGTTAGCATTTCTGCGTAACGTGTTGGGTGTAACGGCATGAATGGTGCTCCAAAACAAGCTGAGAAATTAGGCTGAGGCTCTGTAACCCCCGCTTCTGTTCCGGCAACTTTAGCTGTATATCCTGAGATAAAATAGTAAGCAGCCTGTCCAGGAGTCAGTTTTGAGATTGGAGGCAAAATTCCGAAAGAATCTGCCGTTAAGAAAAATATATTCTTAGGATTATGTCCAATAGAACCTGGCTGAATATTGTCGATATGAGTAATTGGGTAACTTACACGTGTATTTTGAGTAATGGAAACATCATCATAATCCACCTCGTTTGTTCCCGGTTTGAAAACCACATTTTCTAAAAGCGCTCCTTTTTTGATCGCTCTAAAAATGTCCGGTTCGTTTTCTTCTGTAAGGTTAATTACTTTTGCATAACATCCACCTTCAAAGTTGAAAACTGTATTTTCTGCAGTCCAGCCGTGTTCATCGTCTCCGATTAACTTACGTTGCGGATCTGCTGATAAAGTAGTTTTTCCTGTTCCTGATAATCCGAAGAAAATTGCAGTATCTCCTTTTTCACCAACATTCGCACTACAGTGCATTGGTAAAGTATTTTTGAAAACCGGTAAGATGAAGTTTAATGCAGAGAAAATCCCTTTTTTCATTTCTCCTGTATACCCTGTTCCTCCAATAAGTGCGATCTTTTTAGTAAAATCTAAAATAGCAAAATTAGACTGACGCGTTCCGTCTACAGCAGGATCTGCCATAAAACCCGGAGCACAAACTACAGTCCATTCCGGAGTAAAATTAGTCAATTCTGACTCTTCCGGTCTTAAAAACATATTGTAACAAAACAAATTAGACCATGCTGTTTCAGTAACAACACGAACATTTAATCTGTAATTAGCATCAGAACAAACATAAGAATCGCGAACAAAAACTTCTTTATTTGATAAATACTGTGTTACCTTATTGTATAATCTTTCAAAAGCATCCGGTTCAAAAGAAATGTTAACATTTCCCCACCAAACCTGATCTCCGGTAATACTATCTTTTACAATATAACGATCCTGAGGAGAACGTCCTGTAAATTCGCCTGTATTAATTGCCAATGCTCCCGTGGAGTTCTCAACACCTTGACCTGATTGCAAAGTGATCGCATGTAATTCATCTGCAGATAGTTGATATCGAACCTTTGCATTTTCAATTCCTAATTCTTTCAGCGAAATCGATTGCGTGAAAACTGTGTGACTGTCCATAAATTTTTAGTTGTGTGTGATGTTTAAGAGAATGCAAAATTATATAATTTATTATTAAACCTTTAAAAAAATTTAAATTTCACTTTTATTTATGCTAATTAGTTAAAATTTAAACTCCTAAAATGAATAAAACAAAAAATAAATGCCTCTAATTCATTTTTCTATAACCCTCTAAATGAATTTGTTATATTATTTATGCATTAAAGCAAAAAACAATAGAAACTCACATAAACGAGATTATATGTTATTTATGAGACAAAATTAAAGATTAATTTTTAGATAGAATTTTTTATTCGGTATTTTATGATTTTCTCCTCAAAATCGTAACAAATAAGAGCGCCCAGGCAATAATTAATAAAAAACCACCTATTGGAGTTGCGAATACGATAATTTTAAAATCAAAAACCGTGAGGCTTTTAGTGGCTAACATATAGATAGATCCGCTAAAAAGCAATACCCCGGCAACAACCAAATTATAGATTGTTTTCACCATTTTCTCGGCGATATCTTTTCGGGTCGAAAGAAAAAGTAAAAATAAGGCATGATACATTTGGTAACGAACACCAACTTCAAAAGTGTTTAATTCTTCTATAGACAAGTATTTCTTCAGTAAATGTGCACCAAAAGCGCCTAAAATGATCGCTAACATTCCCATAAAAGCACCTGCCAAAACAATTCTTCTTTTCATATTTTCTATAACTTTCGATTCTCATACAAAAATACTTCAATAGTCCTTAAAAAGCATTTTAGTTTTGAAAAATATTTATCATTAAAAAGAATTTCCATTTTTTTGGCATTAAAAAAAAGTATCCAATATTTTTCTGAAATTAAAATTGTTATATATTTAACATTTTAATATATTTGTGTTATAAATATAAAATATGAGAAGCATTTTAATCATTGGAGCCGGCAGATCTGCATCGTCCTTAATTCGTTATTTATTGGCAAAATCAGAAAGCGAAAACCTACACCTCGTTGTAGCAGATCTTTCTTTGGCCTTAGCCGAAAAGAAAACACAGAAACACCCTAATGCCACTCCAATTGCTTTAAATATTTTTGATACTGAAGAAAGAAAAGCGGCCATCGAAAAAGCTTCTATAGTAATCTCGATGCTGCCAGCTCATTTACATATAGAAATCGCAAAAGATTGTCTTGAATTTAAAAAACACCTGGTGACCGCTTCTTATATCAGTGATGCCATGCAGGCACTTGACGAGGAGGCAAAGAAAAACAATCTGGTTTTCATGAACGAAATCGGGCTTGATCCCGGAATTGATCACATGAGTGCCATGAAAGTTATTGATGAAATCAGATCCAAAGGTGGAAAAATGCTGCTTTTTGAATCGTTTTGCGGTGGCTTAGTTGCTCCCGAATCTGACAATAATTTATGGAATTATAAATTTACCTGGGCTCCACGAAATGTAGTTCTGGCCGGACAGGGTGGTGCCGCAAAATTCATTCAGGAAGGCACTTATAAATACATCCCCTACAGCGCTTTATTTCGTCGCACCGAATTTCTGGAAGTAGAAGGCTACGGAAAATTTGAAGCTTATTCCAATCGCGATTCTCTTAAATATAAATCGGTTTACGGCCTAGACAATGTCCTGACTCTGTACCGCGGAACCATTAGAAGAGTTGGTTTTTCGAAAGCATGGAATATGTTTGTACAATTGGGCATGACAGACGACAGTTATATCATGGAAGATTCTGAAAACATGAGTTACCGTCAATTCGTGAATTCCTTTTTACCGTATCACCCAACCGATTCGGCAGAAATCAAAACCCGTCTGATTTTAAAAATTGATCAGGACGATATTATGTGGGACAAACTTTTAGAGCTGGATCTTTTTAATCCAAACAAAAAAGTAAACCTGCCTAATGCCACTCCGGCACAGATATTAGAGAAAATATTATCCGACAGCTGGTCTTTAGAACCAGATGATAAAGATATGATTGTTATGTACCATAAATTTGGTTATGAGCTCAATGGAGAAAAAAAACAAATTGACTCCAAAATGGTTTGTATTGGAGACGACCAAACTTATACCGCCATGGCAAAAACTGTGGGGTTACCGGTTGCAATGGCAACGCTGTTAATTTTAAATGGAAAAATCACAACTCCGGGCGTACAACTTCCGATAAAAAAAGAAGTATACCTGCCAATTTTAAACGAGTTAGAAGAATACGGGGTTATTTTTAACGAACAAAAAATGCCCTATTTTGGATATAATCCGGATTTGTTCTAAGATCTGGATTGTTTGTTTTTTAGTAATTTTTTTTTTAGTTTTTTATTTTATCCGCTTCTGGAATCCAGAAGCGGATTTTTTTTCTTAACAGGTTCAAAGAAACAAAGAGACAAAGAAACA
Source organism: Flavobacterium sp. WG21 (assembly GCF_000335775.1). NCBI lineage: Bacteria > Pseudomonadati > Bacteroidota > Flavobacteriia > Flavobacteriales > Flavobacteriaceae > Flavobacterium > Flavobacterium sp. WG21. The sequence goes on along the minus strand of NZ_AMYW01000001.1, from coordinate 245,270 downwards.
AAGCTATTCATCTTCAAAAGAAACCTTTGCACCTCAGAACCTCAAAACCTTTAAAAAACCTATTTCTCGGACTGTATCGTGATTGGCAGACGATATTGCACCCTAACTGCTTTACCTTGTTGAGTTGCTGCCGTCCATTTAGGTGAAAGCTTCAAGACCCTAGTGACCTCATTCCCTATTCCGTAGCCAACATCTTTAATTGTTTTAATATCCGAAAGACTACCATCTTTTTCAATAGTGAATTCCATATACGTTTTTCCTTCAATTTTATTTTTCCCAACTGCCGCCGGCATTTTGAAATTCTTCCCTATAAACTTATAAAATGCTGTCATGCCCCCTGGATATTCAGGTAATTTCTCGACATCTTCCAGAACATAAAGGTCTTTCTCTTTGATATCACCTTTGATTGGCGGTTTTTGAGCCATTGTTTTAGTACTAAAAACAAACAATAACAAGGCATAAATTGCACCTACAGTAAATACTTTAAATACAATTTTAATCGGAGATTCTTTTTTGGTCATCATAAGTAAACGTTTTTTAGTTATTAAATAGTTGATGTTGCTCGCCAAAGCAACCGTATTTTTATTAGAAGCAAAATCAAGCAATAAATATTGATAGCTTTTAACCTCACCAAATCGAACATTTACAGCTTCATCAGCCAGAAATTCATGATTCAGTTTAATCGCTTTTTTATACAGAAAAAGCAATGGATTAAACCAAAAAACAATCTGCAGCAGCTCAATAAAAAGAACATCCAAAGTATGCCTTTGCCTTAAATGTGCATTCTCGTGAGCTATTAATTCTGATGGAATCTTACCATTTTCAAATTCTGTTTTATTGACAAAAATTGATTTCCAAAAAGAGTATGGCAAGCCCGGTTCCTGAACCAGTACTATCTTTTGCCCATTTACAAACTGTACCTCATTGCTCTGTGTTTTCTTAAAAAATGAAATAAGATTCCATATAAAGCGAGCCATCAACATACAAAATACAGCACCATAAAGCACTACAATCAAAACCAACAGAAAGTCATTGGCTGAAATTGTGTTAAGCCGTTCAGTACTTCTCTCGAGCACAATTTCATTCAATTGAACCAACCCAATTCTATCTGCAACAAAAGATCCAATCGAGATAATTTGCAGCGGAATTACAAAGCTAAAAACCAAACTCACCAGCAAATAAGCACGATTAAAACGAAACATTTTTTCGTTTTCCAATACCATTTTATACACTGCATAAAAAATCAAAAGCAGCATTCCCGATTTTAAAAGATAGCTTATCATTTTTTCTTTTTTTGAATCTGTGAATCAATTATTTTTCTGAGTTCTTCTAATTCCGATGTTGACAAATCGGTTTCCGTTGTAAAAAAAGAAGCAAATTGAGAAGCCGAATTATTAAAAAAATTACTAATTAACCCGTTGACATGTTTAGAGAAATAAGCTGTTTTTTTCACTAACGGGTAGTATTCTCTTGAATTTCCGAATTCATTATAGGCTACGAATTTTTTGTCGATCATTCGTTTCAAAAGCGTCGCAACAGTTGTTGTTGCCGGTTTTGGCTCCGGATACGCTTCAAGCAAATCTTTCATAAAAGCCTTTTCAAGCTTCCAGAGATGCTCCATTAATTGTTCTTCTGAGTTTGATAATTGCATTTTTTTCTTTTTAAGGTTCTGAGTTGCTAAGATTCTAAGTTGCTGAGTTTTTTTTTGCCACAGATTGAAATGATTTCAATGATTCCCCTGTATGCCACACTAATTCTATATTCTATAATCTTTATTCTATTCTCTTTGTTCTTTGTTCTTTGTTCTTTGTTCTTCTGCCTACTCCACCATCCGTTCCGAAACTAATTCTCCGTTATCGTATTTTTTAACTTCGACTAATTTCCCTTTATCCGAATAAAACTTCCAATCCCCGAAATAAAACCAGTGTGTTTCTACCGAATTGGTTTCAATTTTTGTTTTTCCCTTCGATTGTACTTTTCCGTTTTCGTAATAATATTTTACAAGGCAGATTCCGTTTTTGTATTTTTCTGTTTTATAGATTTTCCCGTCTATATACGACTTCCATTTTTTTACCGGTTCGCCGTGTTTGTAATATTCAAACGACTTATAAACTGTACTGTCTTGCTTGTAATTGTCAATCCAGGTACCTTCTCTTTTCTTATCCACAATCTGATTGATCGGTTTGCTTTTGCATCCAAAAAGCATTACTCCACAAAATAACAAGAATACCAGTTGCTTCATTTGACTATTTTAATTCTACAATTATAGATGTTGCTCTACAAATGTAGAGTTATTTTTTTAATATGCAAGGTTTTTTTTTGAAAGGTGCTGAGATTCTAAGATACTAAGGTTCTGAGGGTTTCTTTTTGGAGGTTCAAAGTGGCAAAGGTGCAGAGGCTCAAAGGTGCAGAACCTGAATTGCCTCCAGCTTTAGCTGGAGATTAGAGAAATACAGGCATTTATTGGCTTTAGCCTAATTTTACACAACGATTTTAAAATACAAATCCGGAATTTATTTGGCTAAAGCCAATTATCTCATCCCACTAAACCTAAACTACAGCTGAAGCTGTAGGCTATTTATTACATCTATAATTTATGACGATCTGGGCTTTAAAACAAAAAAAAAATCCGCTCATTTCTGAACGGATTTATATAAAAACTTTGTGCCTCTGAACCTTTGTCCCTTTGCACCTTTTTAGACAACTATTTAGAAAGCTCTACAAAATATTTGTAAAACAACGGAATAGTCTCAATTCCTTTTAAGTAATTGAAGATTCCGAAATGCTCGTTTGGCGAGTGAATGGCATCACTGTCTAGTCCGAAGCCCATTAAAATGGTTTTACTTTTTAGTTCTTTTTCAAACAAAGCCACAATCGGAATACTACCTCCTGAACGAACCGGAATTGCAGGCACCCCAAAAGTCTCTGTATAAGCTTTGTTGGCTGCCTGATATCCAATACTATCAATTGGCGTTACATAACCCTGACCTCCGTGGTGCGGCGTTACTTTTACCGTAACTCCGGCCGGAGCGATGTTTGTAAAATGCTTGGTGAAAAGTTCTGTGATTTCTTCCCAGTCCTGACCCGGAACCAAACGCATCGAGATTTTAGCAAAAGCCTTACTCGCGATAACCGTTTTAGCACCTTCACCGGTATATCCGCCCCAGATTCCGTTTACATCTAAAGTTGGACGAATAGAATTGCGCTCGTTCGTTACATATCCTTTTTCACCGTAAACATCGTTTAGATTTAAGGCTTTCTTATATTTTTCTAAGCTAAAAGGCGCTTTTGCCATTTCGGCTCTTTCTTCAAGAGATAATTCCTGTACTTTATCGTAGAAACCAGGAATCGTAATATGATTGTCTTCGTCGTGAAGCGCAGCAATCATTTTAGCCAAAATATTAATTGGATTCGCTACAGCTCCACCATATAAACCGGAATGTAAATCGCGATTTGGTCCTGTAACTTCAACCTCAACATAACTCAAACCTCTTAAACCTGTCGTGATCGATGGCTGTTGGTTCGAAATCATTCCCGTATCTGAAATTAAGATCACATCGTTTTTCAGTTTTTCCTGATTGCGTTCTACAAACCACGCTAAACTTGCTGAACCTACTTCTTCTTCCCCTTCGATCATGAATTTTACATTACAAGGCAATACATTGTTCTGAACCATGTATTCCAACGCTTTTACGTGCATGTACATCTGACCTTTGTCGTCACAGGCACCACGAGCGAAGATCGCACCCTCAGGATGAATCTCTGTCGTTTTGATTACAGGCTCAAAAGGTGGTGAAGTCCATAATTCTAATGGATCTGGTGGCTGAACATCATAATGTCCGTAAACCAAAACCGTTGGTAAATTTGGGTCGATTATTTTCTCTCCATAAATAATTGGGTACCCCGGAGTGTCGCAAGTTTCGACAAAATCGCAGCCTGCTTTTGATAAACTTTCTTTTACTGCTTCGGCAGTATCAATAACATCTTGGGAGTATGCAGTGTCGGCACTTACCGACGGAATCTTTAATAATTCGATCAATTCATTGATAAACCGATCTTTATGTTGTTGAACGTAGGACTTAATATTTTCCATTTAAATTATTTTTATAGAAATCCAAAAGTACAAAAAAGAGAATTAATATTTTTTTCGAAATTTTTCATTTTTTTTCTTTGAATATTCGAAAGTATGTCTATCTTTGCACCCACAATAGCCGCGGATATGGTGAAATTGGTAGACATGCCAGACTTAGGATCTGGTGCCGCAAGGCGTGTAGGTTCGAGTCCTATTATCCGCACCAAAAAAATGCAACTTTCTTATTATTAGATAGTTGCATTTTTTATTTTTAATACCTGCCCGCTATTTGCCCGACAATTTAAAAAGAATGATATTTTTTTAGGCTTTAAAAGATCATATAACTTTCTTTTGATTATCAACTACAATATTTTATTCAGTCCTCAATTAAAGAATTTACATAATATAATGCCTTTTTTAAATCGTAAGATTGAAACTTAGTTTTTTGAAAAAAAGTTGTACATCTTACATCAAAAGGTTTCCTATTACCTAATTTTTTCACTACATAATATATTCCGTGTTTTTCGCTTTCATAAGCATTTTCAAATTCCTTGTTCAAATAATCCCAAAATTCTTGTGATTTAATAACTCTTTCAATTCTTTTAATATTTGAGTTCAATTTGTAAAATAATGGTATATCAATATCTTCCAGTAAAATGTATTTACATATTTTCTTATAGTCAAATTCTTTCAAACCATTAGTAAACTCTTTAACAATAAGTATTTTTTTATTCAGCTTAACCCTATTACTTGAAACCAATTGAGAAACCTGATGCAAATCAAGCAATAATAGATCAGATAATTGGTTTATCTCATTAATAGCTAATCTACCATGAGCAACTGTATTTCTTATAATTCTAAATTTAAAAGAGTAATATTCATAATGAAGCTCCCAACTAAGTATTTTTTTCAATCTGTTTAACTTTTCTTGAAAACCAAAAGACAACAAATCATTATTAGATTCTCCGCAAACGATACACAAATCGTGAAAAACTCCTTCGATAATTGTTGGTACAGCGTTAGCAAACATAATTTTCTTTCCACTTTCGTATATATTTAATGCCTCTTTTACTATTTCTTTTCTTTCAAACAAAATATGATTTTTATCTACCAAATCCATAATGCGACTTACTATTTCTCCGTCTTTTATAAAATCACTTAAATCTTTATTAAAATCGGTTTGATCAGTATTTTTATATTTTTTATAGAGCTTATTAAAAATAGGCAATGGTAAATCGCCAAATTTATTCGCCAAATCATTTGGACGTTGAGGCTTGTAAGCCTTATGATTTTCATTGAAATTATATGGACTTCTAAGAAAAAAATATTGCCTTAAGAAAGTGTCCATTGAATTTTCTAAAGCAAAGTTTTTTATATCATATTTTAAAAAATATAAAATTTCTTCTTTCGCTTTTTCATTTAATTCTTTGTAGTGAAAAAGAATTGGAAGCTTTTCTTGAACATCGTGAGCAATATTCTCCTTTACGACCTTTTCTCTATTAAGATGAATATCACTTAAAGTTTCATCAATAGTTCTTAAGTCATTTGAAGCTTTCATAAATAAATCAAGAAGTTCTGTTCTAGGTTCTTTAATTATTTCAAGGTATTTTTTACAAATATATTTATAAAAGAGAGATTCTGTTTGAATAGCTTTTTCTAATTCTTCGTCCACATTTCCAAATAATTCATTTAGCTCCTTCTTGAGAATGCTCTTTTTTGACTCCTCGTAATTTATATTGATTAAATACTCTTTTACTAATTCTTGAAAACTAACCTGAAATGTATTAATATCAAGAAATTCATTAAGAAAATGTTTTGCAAGTTGTTCAAAACTAAAATTAAAAATACTCGCATTTTCTACGAACTTATTGAAAACTGCACTTATATCACCCATCAATACATTTTCTAAACTCATTTTGACCTTCTTATCCATACTTTTTTACATTTAAATAACTTAGTTAAAAACTCTTATCAAGTTTAAGAAAATTTATATTAAAAAACTTTATAATTAAATTAAATTAGCATCGCACTGATGTAACTTTTTAATAAATATTTATTCCGTAAAGAATTATGACAGAAGAAAACGATATAAAAATATCTAAACTTACAGTTCGCCTCCAAGATTCAGAAACTTTGAAATGTATTGGCACTGGAATAATTTATTCTCATGAAAACCTTAATGAAAAGGTGTACATTTTAACAGCTTCACATTGCCTTTTTAAAGATGGAGATAATTTTCAAGAGATAAGAGAAAAAATCAATATCGACTATCTATAATTTTAAAACAAAGAAATATGATACGATCGAATATAAAATAAATCCTAATCTTATTCTTAAAGAAATAGACAAAGATGTCGCTATACTTATTTTTGATAAATCGTTAATACAAAAATCAATAGAAGAAATTCCATCCATAAAAACTATAAAAGAAAAAAGCATTTACAAAAATTTCATAGTAAAAGGTTTTCCTAATGCAACATTTAGTGAAGAATTAGCTGTTTTATATCCTACATGGAGTCAACATCTTGATAACGACAATCGATTTCAGTTAGACCTTCATGAAGATTACACTGAATATAATATTCAGGGGTTTTCAGGAAGTGGAATCTTTCTAATCGCTGAAGATGAAGTTTATCTATATGGAATTTTTACCCGATTCAGAGCACCAGACAAAGGAAAAGTTATTTATTGTCAATATACCGAAACTTTTAATGAAATTTTAGACAAAAATTATTACACCAGAATATCTTTCAATTATTTTGGGAATTTTGGTTTTACGCCTGAATTTTTCTCACAGCAAATTCAAACTGCAATTAAAAATTTAGGCCCTAGATTTAATAAAGATATTAATTTTAAATTACCAATTGCTAAAGTTTTTAATGACATTGCAAAAGACGATTTGTTTTTTAATCGCTTTTTAAATCTAGTTGACAACTGGATTTTAGAAGATGGATATAGAAAAATGAAAGACAATCTTCATCTGGACAAAATTGAATCAAACAACCAACAACTTAAACAAAAAGTTACAAATTGGATTAAACAAAAAGAAAACTCTGTTACAGACAAAATTGACGTCGATTGGATTCTAAATTCTCTGGATACAATTAATAGTGAAATTGATATCAAGATAAAGGAATTATATAAATTACAAAGACAAGAAGAAGAGAAAAATAAAGACGTTAAGAAAGACTACAGTTACCGAGAACCTTTTGAAGGTGAAATTAGCAGATTAAGAGAAATAAATCGCAGTAACGATGAATTCATTAACAATCTTCTTACAAAAGTCCATGTTAATTTAGCGAATAATCCTTTTCTCATTATCAAAGGAGATGCAGGAAATGGAAAATCACATTTATTAGGAGATATTTCAAAGGATAGAATTAGTCGAAATTTACCAACATTATTATTGCTTGGACAGCATTTTGTAGAATCAAAAAGCATCTGGGAAAATATTTACTCTAGTCTATCTGTTACCATTAATAAGAAAGAAATATTTTTAGACACATTAAATAATATTGGAAAACAAATTGGTTCAAGAGTTCTAATATTAATCGATGCAATAAACGAAGGTGCGGGAGCTGATTTATGGGAATCACAAATTTCAGGATTTATAGATGACTTTAATAAATATCCATTTATAGGAATAGTTCTGTCCATTAGAACAACCTACCTAAATTTTGTAATTCCCGAAAATGTACATAATAATCCAACTGTAACCTTTAAAGAACACGAAGGTTTTAAAGGCAATGAATATGAAGCCCTTAGGCTTTTTTGCAACTTTCATGAATTAAAACAACCTCATTTTCCAATACTATCTCCAGAATTTTCCAAGCCTCTTTTTCTTCAATTAATTTGTAATGCAGTTAAAGATTTACCTGAGAAAGCTTTTCCGCAAGGCTTCCAAGGTATGAGTAAAATTTTTGAGGTTTACATAAATGCTATAAATCTTAAATTTCAAAAAAAAAGAGAGGAATATAAATATACAAATGCTATTCTTGACGCAATTCACAAAATTGCCTTTGAGAACTACAATAACGAAAATAAATACTTATTACTAAAAGATGTAAGAACTCTACTTCGAACTGAATTTCCCGAACATAAATTCTTACTAAATGATCTGATTGAAGAGAATATATTCATAACAAATCCAAGATTAAATTACGAAACCGATAAAACGGAAGAAATAATATACTTTGCCTATCAAAGGTTTGGAGATTTTTACATAGCTGATGAGCTATTAAAAAAATTAAATTCCAAATTGGAAGTTATAAATGCTTTTAAACAAGAAAATGATCTTGGAAAAATAATTTCAAGACAAAATTTATACTGGTATAATGATGGGATTCTTGAGGCATTTTCAATTTTATTACCTGAAAAATTCAATTTAGAAATTTTTGAAGTTTGCTATCTTAATTTCATGTCCGAAGATGATAACTTTCATAAATACTATTATTTAGAGCGGATTAATAGGCTTCTACTAGATAGTTTAAATTGGAGGAAAATTGAGAGTATTGATGACGAAAAATTGATCAAATGGCTTACAAGTGATTATTTCAATATCTCAGATGATGATTATTTCAATAAATTATCTGAATTATCAACAATTATTGGACATCCTTTTAACAGTGATCGTTTATCTAAAATTTTAAAAAGACATAAAATGCCTGAAAGAGACAGTTTTTGGCAACAACATTTAAGATATTATACAGGATACAATGATGATGGGATTGCTTATCCGATTCGACGATTGATTGATTGGGCTTGGACTCCTAATATTTCTGAGAAGTTAGATTTTGAGACAACAAGGCTAACTGCTCAGGCATTAATATGGGTTTTAGCAAGTACTAGAACAAAAGCAAGAGATGAAAGTACTAAAGCATTAGTTAATCTTTTAGAGCAACAACCAGATGTTCTAATTTGGCTTTTGAAAAATTTTGAAAAAGTTAATGACCCATACATTTCTGAAAGATTATATGCAATTGCATATGGTTGTATATTAAGAACAGCTCATGAATCTTCTGTCAACAAAATAGCATTAACTGTTTATAATCTTATTTTTAAAAAACAAAATCCTCCTCAACACATTTTGTTAAGAGATTATGCCCGAAACACTATTGAATTTGCACTTTATAAAAACCCTAAACTTAAAGTAGATCCTAACTTTATTAGACCACCATATAAAAGCAAACTACCTGAAATATTGCCGAACGAAAAAGATATACTAAAATATAATTTCTCTTACAAAGATCCCGACGCAAAAAGAAACTATAAATTAATGAATAATCGAATTTATGATTCGGTTACTGGATGGGGTGATTTTGGTAAGCATATTGACTCTTGTTTGGACGATTTTGCTCCAACAAGTTTTACATTTGAGCTAGAGTACAAACAATTCTACAAATCAATAACGCCAAGTAAACGAAAACTTTTAAAAGAAATTACTTTAATATTAGAATTAAAAAGTCATTATAACAAGAGTCATTATTTGAGAAACAATTTGGGAATCGAATCACTGAATCAACGGATAGATGAATTAAACACGTTTCTAATTCAATACAAAAATCTTATCAATGAGGTCTTTCAAAATGAAGAAAAGATATTTATTACAAATAAAGTTATTCCATTTTTAGAATCAAAACATGAGTACAAAAAGTGGAAATTTAGTAAGTCTGAAATAAATTCTTTTAAATATTGGATAATTGAAAGAACGTTCAAACTTGGATATGATTATAAAATTCACGGTCAATACGATGATCAGATAGGTAGATACAATTATGGCAGAGATAAAGAGGTAGAGAGAATAGGAAAAAAATATCAAAAAATTGCTCTACATGAAATTTTAGCGAAAATTACCGATAATTATAAGCTTAACAAATTTAATTGGCACGATGACAAAAAATATGAATTTTACAAGGGTGCCTGGCAAATGTACATTAGAGATATTGACCCTGCGTTTATAGAAAAAAATATTGAGAAAGAAGAGGAGGAAGAAGAAGATAATTTAGGTATTCTCAATCAAAAAAAAGAATGGTGGGAAGATTCCGACTACAAATACTGGAACCAACTAACATCTGAGTGGATCGAGAAATTGGAAGACTTGCCAAATCCTTTGGAAATTTTAGAAAAAAGAGATTTAGAAAACAATGATTGGTTGTGTTTGAAGAAATTTAGTACATGGGATGAACCAAAACCTATGGGGAAAGGTAAATATGATTTTCAACGAAAAGAAATGTTTTATAAAATACAAGGCTATCTTGTTAACAACACAACCAAAAAGAAAATAATCAAATGGCTTTCTCAACAAAATTTTTGGGGAAATTGGATGCCAGAAAGTAGCGATCATAATCATTTAATAAATCGTGAAAAATTTTGGTCTCCCGCTTATTTTGATAGTGATAATGAAAAAAAATGGCAAACTATCAGAGATACCAATCTTAAAGTTATCATTGCCACTACTAATGCTGTGAGCCATATTGATGGCGACAAGTCTGGAGCACAATTTAGTTATGAAATGCCTTGTAAGACAATTTTTGAAGAAATGAATTTAAATTATGCTCCTGTAGATGGCGAGTTTAAAAATAATAAAAACCAAATAATCGCAACAAATAAAAAACATAGTGGGGTACTTATTAGAAAGAAAGATTTTTTAGATTTTTTAAATGAAAAAAAACTAGATGTAATTTGGACAATAATGGGGGAAAAAATGTGCTACAGTTCAAAAAGTGATACAAATTATAGGAAAGAACTAAGTGGTGTATATTATCTGGAAGACAACCAAATTAAAGGAATTATAAAGGCATTTGAATCGGAATAAAAATTATGGAAATAAAATTCTATCAGGCAGAATGTGGAGATGCGGCAAGTATTAGATATTTAGGCAACGACCTGCAATATCACAATATATTTATTGACTCAGGATATGAAAGAACATTTCGTCTCAGTTTATTAGAAGAGATAGAAGATATAAAAAAAAGAGGCGAATTTATTGACTTGTGGATATTGTCACACATTCATGATGACCATATTGGTGGGATAATTAAATACTTGGATTTAATTAAATCTGGTGAATTAGAAGATATTGTTAATCATTGGTATTACAACGTACCGCGGAACTATACATTAAATACCATTAGTAATAAAACCAAAACAAGTCTATCTGCAAGTATAAATCAAGGCGATGTCATTTATGAATATTTAAAACAAAACAATAAACTACTAAAAATTGACATAACCTCAGAACTAGAATCTATATTTTTATTTGGATTAAAATTAACTATACTATCACCATCAACCAAAAAGCTAGATAAGCTTAGGAAAAAATATCCCCTAAATAAAACAAATGATTTAGAGCGATCTGAATTAATATATATTAGCGATGCTAAAACTATTAGAGACAATGACTATTCAATCAAAATATCTGACTTTAAAGTTGAGAATTTCACTGAAGATAAGTCAATTGAGAATGGTAGTAGTATAGCCCTATTAACGGAATTCAAAAAAAATAAAACAATATGGTTAGCTGATTCTCATCCCAGCGATATAGTTAAAACATTAAAAAAAATGGGATATAGTACCGAAAACAAAATAGAATGTGATTTGGTAAAAGTAGCTCATCATGGAAGTGATGGAAATAATAGTACTGAACTATATAGCTTAATTAAGTGCAACAATTATGTTTTTAGCACTAATGGAGAGAATAAATATAATTTACCCGAAAAGAAAAGCTTGGTCAGAATTTTAACAAATAAAGATAGACCAAAAGATTTCAGATATAACTTTTATTTTACCTATGAAAATGAAATACTAAAAAGCATTTTTAAAGTTGATGGCATTAATATTTACAAAGACCTTAATTTTACAACTAACTTTCTAACTGACTCTAAATATTTAAAAATACCTGATTTTAATAACAAAGGGTAAAGCAAATTGTACGGGTATTTCTCAGTAAAAAACATTCATGTTTCGAACATGAATGAGCTAAGTGTGAATTATTATTATGAAGAAAGGTAAGATTATTCCATTTTAAATTAAATACATATATTTGATATTATCAATAATTCTAAAAATAAACTACAACAAAGAAATGAAGTTATTTTCCAGCTATGAATATTTAAAACAAAATAGACTTTCAGATGTTATAAGGTTAATTTCGGTTCTTGGTGTTGATGACACTTATTCATTCAGAAAGAATGATGGACTAACAACAACTCTAAATGGCAAACCTAAATCAGCAAAAGATTGGTTTGAAATTGCAAAAGAACATCCCGAGTTTTTTAAATTTAATTTAGCTGGTGATAATGTTGTTTTACTATTTAGATCTTTATTTAAACCAAATTCAGATAACAAACGAGATCCATTAACTATTGACCAAACTCAAAAACTAATCGATCAAGCTATTTCTTTACATGATAAGCAAATTGCAAGATTACAAAAAAATAGTTTTTTAATGCCAATATTTACCGCGATCATCGCATCACTAACTACTGGACTAGTTTCATTCCTGACTTTGAAAAATAATAATGAATCAATTAAAAAAATTGATAAAAAGGTCGATGATATAATTCTGATAATAAAAGCCAATAAAAAAACGACAAAAAAATAAAATAGTATTCACTTTCATTTTGCAAACATGTGGAATTTAGACAAAATAAACCAATACATATCTGATGGTATTGAAGAAAACATTCATTTAGACTATAAAGGTTCCGATTCTATTTCCAAAACAAATGATAAAAAGAATGAAATATCTAAAGATGTAAGTGCTTTTGCTAATTCAGATGGTGGAGTTATAATTTATGGTGTAAAAGAGTATGATGAAGTGGACAAAAGCCATCTTCCAGAAAAAATACAACCGATCGACGGCAATGAGTATTCAAAAGAATGGCTTGAACAAATCATCAATAGTACAATTTCTCCAAAAATACATAACATTATAATAACACCTGTCCAGACTGGGAATATTAAAGATAATTTGGTGATTTATGTTGTAGAAATTCCTAAAAGTACTACTGCTCATCAAATGAAAGATAAACGATACTATCGTCGTTATAATTTCCAATCTATCCCTATGGATGATTGGGAAATTAAAGATATAATCAATAGAGTTTCACAAACTAAATTTGAAATATATTTTGAAACCACTCCAAATAAAAAGTTTCTTAAAAATTGGCCTCCATTACCTCCTAAAATTAAAATTGACATATGGGTTCATAATTCAGGAAACAGGGTTATTAAATATTTAGATTGTTTTGTAAGTGGTAGCGATGAGACTGCTAAAAACATAAGTGACCCATACTTCCCTGTTGAATTTCAAAAACACTTTTCCAACACAATCGATAGAGAAGTAACAATAAAGAATACCACTTTTACAATTAACACCGAAAGAATCGCTATTCTCCCATTCACTTCCCGTTACATCGGAACTATTGAGATTAGAGAAAATTTCATTTTACAAAATAATAAAATTGCATTTCAAATTTCAACAGAAGATCGGGTAGAATATTTTAGTTATATTGGAAAAGAAATAATAGAATAACGAAAAATGTATTTCTTTTGTTATAAAATCTTAGAAGTAAATGATAGAACATATTAAATATATAATTAATCTCGTTGGTGGACAAAGTAATGCATTAAGCATTTTAGGTGTATTAGTTAGTTTGTTTTTTGCATTTTACTTATATTTTAGAACTTTTTATCGATTAGTATTCTCATCTGAACGAATATGTAGAAAAGGAAGAGAAGTAATTAATTGGAGAGATGAAAATAATGAATATACTACTAGAATTTTGTTTTATAATAATGGCAGAAAGACTCTTACATCAACAGATATAAAGAGACTTGAAATAAATTCAACTGATGATATTTTATCTTTCAAATTTTTGAAACAAATTTCAGGTGTTAAAATCAACTCAATAGATCGTAATATAAATATTGAAATCGAATACTTAGATTCTTCGAATTTTTTTGTTTTAGAAATAGAGCATAAGGGTTATATTGATGTAGAAGGCAGAATATCTGAAACAGGTAAAATCCTTCAAACAGAACCGAGATACTGGGTAATTATCAATTTTATATTTATATTTTATCTTTTCTACGAAATCTTTGTTATGGTACTAAACTTTGATAATCCTCAATCGAATTCTTTAATTAATTTCTTTTTAATTATTGCTGTATTCATTTTGATAAGATTTATACATTCAATCTTATTTATCCCCGATAGCATTTCGGAAAAATATTTATCCGCAAAAGATAAATTCAATACTGAATTTAGAAATTACTTTTAAAATAAACCCATGTTTTAATGATGATTACTATTTGATAAATTAAAGTATATGTAGTAGGCATCCATTTTTAATTACAGAATAACAGGAAATACTATCCAATCCTTTTTTTCAGAAGTTCATTATATTCTTCCAACAATTTTAAATACTTATTTTTCCAATATTCAGGATTTGCTTCCTCATTTTGGTAATCAAAAGCAGATTCATTTATAGCATTTTGGTATGAGTTAAATTCTTTGATCTCATCTTTGAAATCATAATGAATAATTTTTCCTATTTGTAACACTATATCTAAAGAAACATTACTGTTTTCAAACATTAGATAAATCCATCTTCTGCTTTTTGATAATCTTTTGGCTAATTCCGTAATAGGATAACCACTTTTATAAACCGCTTTTTTTATTATCTCGCCTCTGTGTTCCATGATTCAAAGATTGACAGTTTAGCGTGAAATTTATTTTACAATTAATGCACATATATGTGTATTTATACTTATTTTTACGGTTATTAAAACAAACATATATTCAAATATGTGAATTATATGTGCAACAAAGCAGTTCATTAATAAAAATCCAAATAACCAGTATGAAAAAAACATTACTATTAATTGCAATAATTTTCATTTTCACACAACAAATGCAAGCCCAAACTACATCTGAAAAAATTAAATGGGACTACACCAACATGACTCCAAAAACATTTACCTTCAACAAAACAATAATTGGTTATTTTATTGAAGAAAATAAGGATTCTCCCAGAATTGCTATGGACATTTTTTCAGATTCTACAGCGACAACTAAAATTGGTTCAACAAAATTAAATGAAATATTACCGACAGAAGTTTTTGATGCATTAGCATATAGTTATTCTGACAAGGTTTATTTGATTAAGTCAGCAAAAGACAATAAAATATGTTTAATACATGAAGATGTTATGTATTACCAAAATTGGGGTAAGGGTAATGGAATTACACTAACCAAAGATTACACAAAACCACAAATACTTGCAAAAGAAAAATTGCTTTTAGAAAATTACCGTTTAAAACTGAAAAATGCATTGTCAACAGTTAGCAAAATAGAAGCGATTAATAATAAGCATTTAGTAAATATGGTTAACGCTTTTGGCGTAGTTGTAGAACAAAAATATGATCCAACTAAGTTCACAAAGGATGAAAAAGTCATTTACAAGCAATTAATACAAAAATTGAAATCACAAAATGAAGAAATAAAAACGGAATTAGAGAAAAAAATTGATTCTAAGAAAACATTAACTGAATTAATTAGTATTCCTGACATAAATAAGCAATTGCAGATCGAGCATGCTTACAACGATTATTCGTATCCCACATTAAATTGGTAAACATATTAACCCCATACAATATGTATGGGGTGTTTTTTTTCTAAATTAGCTTAAATTTAGACACATAACTTCTAATAAATGGACAAGAAATTACAATATTATTACGTTCATGGATTGCACTCTTCAAAAAATTCAATAAAATTTAAAGATATCCAAGTAAGATATCCAAACGCAATATGTTTTGAGTGGACAGTTAAGGATAATTTAACCGATAAAATTAATGAATGGGTCGCTATAGTCAAGGAATCAAAAAACAAATAATGTACTAATAGGTTCGTCTACTGGATGTAATTTTATTTGTCAAATGAATTTAATATTACAAAAACACAATAACCATCCAAAAACGATATTACTAAATCCGTTGTTAAATCTGGATCAAGTAATCAATAAAGAAATAATTAAATACATCCAAAAGATTGATGCTTTTATTAATTGCCTACTAATAATTTCTGATAATGATGAAGTTTTAAATCACGATCAAATAAATACTAAGTTAATAGAATCAAATCTGCTAATAATTTCAAAAAACGATAATCATCAATTAATTAAGTTTAAGAATTACTTTGATGAAATTGACAGATACATCGATTCTACAATATCTATCTAGCCTTTTTTAGTTTTTTACATCTGCTTTTTGTATTTCTGTTCTCTATAAAAATATTATATATTATACATAAGCCAAAAACAACCAAAAAGCAGATGTAAAATTATTAGCTATATCTAGTTTCTCTAACTCCTTTAATCATTTTTGGTGTAGATTTTAATTCACTAAATTTTGCCTTAACAAAACCACCTACACTTTTATTAGATAAACCCGTTATTTCCATAATCTCTTTTACTGTAACAAAACCATAAATTTCAACTCTTTTAGCTATGTCAGTAATAGTATCATCGGAAATATGTGTATATGCGTTCCCTATATTTTCACCTATTGCCTTTCCTTTTCTATTTCTTAGCAACCTTTTATTCATGGGTGCTTCCGTTTCTAATTTACCTTTCAAATTGTCTTCATACCAAGTAATCGTATCACTTATCCATGCTTGCGTATATCGTTGCTTAAACTCAATCTTTTTTCCCTGTTTAATTATATAACAGACGTTCAATTTCTTTTTAAAGTTTTCTTGTAATTTTAGTTTTGTGTTACGATCCATATTGTTGTATGCTTTATTGATATACTTTGGAGACAAATCATCTAACATCTTTTGATATTGCAATTTTGATAAACTACCATAACCATCAATCATATTTACTATTTTATCCACCTCATCAATTAGGCTATTATCTAAATCGTCAACCAAATCACTATTAACAAACTTCATAAATTTGAGTCTATTATCAATCTCCTTAAAATTCATATTACAATCCTCCATTAATGATTTTATCCAACCGTAATCATTAATAAAACCACTAATATCTACACACTTTTTTACTAACAACCTTACATTTCTAAAAATCTGTTCATTTTCAAGAGTCAATATTTCTTCAACCAATGAATAATTACCTAATTTTATTGTGGCAACACTGAACTTTCTTATTAAATTAAATACATCGCTAAGAATAAAATCTAGAGCCCGTACTTTGCTTTGCTTTTCCAATTCATTTTGTTCTTTTAATAATTCTTGATATTTTTTAATCACAAAACTATCTGTACAAGTACCCTCTATAACTTTCACATTATAACCAAACTTTTTTAAATTTCCTCCTATACAAATGATATTACTATAATGTTCTTTTAATTTTTCATTTAATACTTTCCACTTAACTTTATCTTTGTCAACTCCATAACTATCCTCCATGTTTTCAAATTCATTATCTGTAAAAAGATCTGTAGCTATATGATTTTTTATTAAACTTATTTCATTCGGATCTTCTACATAATTAAAAGCAAATTCTTCATCATACTGGTTATTTTTAGGTATTACAAAAAAAACGAAAATCTTAACATTTGTTCTTCTGAATCTGTTGGCATATTGTTCAATTTCTTGCGCTGTGATTGAGTTTTGATTATCAGTATAAACAACCATAACAATTGGTTTATCTGTATTGTTTATATCAATACCAACATTCCCCAAAGAAGTAGTAAAAAGTATTTCAACGTCATCATTTATCATAGATATTTTATTAATATCCTCACTTACTTGATTATACTTCTGATTATTTGAATAGATCGCAAAATTTGGAGAACCAATATTGCCCGCAAAACAATTTATCCACTTCTCCCCCATATTTGTTGGAATTAGCACCCTGAATTTGCTCTTTAATAATTCTTTAGTTTTACTGATAATTGACGTGTAACACATATCTCTATTTTCACAACCAACTAAAGTTACTTCTCTATTTTTATTATTAATAAATTCCTTTTTTTGCGTTATTGGCTCACCATGTTCATCTGTTCCAAAATAAAACTCCTCACCTGTAGGAGTACCTGTCATTAATATTATAATAGTACTATTTATCAATAAATTTGTATTACTACGAACTTTTCGCATATAAGAATTTAGCTTCTTAAGCAACAATACTATAGCATTTATTCTATATCTCTCAGTAAACAAAAGATGAGACTCATCTATAATAACGTAATCGAATTTTCCAAAATCTTCAACCTTTATTTGTGCTCCTTTATCAAAGGTGCAAATTATTGATTCCGTATTATTAATATGTTTTTGTATATCTATAGAATCAAAAACTTTTACAAAACCATTTAAATTTTTATTTTTTATTATTGCCTTTGTCGGTACTATAAGTAAACATCTATAATTTTGTTCGTTTAGTTTTTCAACCATACTTGTTTTACCGCTTGATGGCGGGGAAATTAAAATATTTATATGCCTCCACGACCAATACTCCTTTAGTTCTTCTATTTTATCACTAAGAAATCCATTTAATACTTCGCCCTCAATTCGTTTAAATTTTTCAACTTCATTTTTGATCTCACCAAGTTTAGTGCTAAGTAAGGAAGGATCGACAATATCAGTAGATTTTTCCTTCTCAATTTTTTGTTGTACTGAGTAATTCTTTTCATTTACTATCTCTGTTAATTCAAATTGAATAATTCCATTCTCAAATGAAGTGCAGAAGTTATTATAATCAATATCATTTCTTTTAAGAAAATTTAATGAATCATGTCCTCTTGTCCAACCAACAATATTGTTAACCTCAGCAAGTTTTTGAACATATTTACTCTCATGTTTACTTGCCCAATGCACGAATAGATAATTGGGGGAGTCGGTTATTTCAAGCTGTATTTTAATTGCTTCTTCTTTTGTCCATCCAAAGCCACATAGAGTTTCAATATATTTTTGTTTACTGTTCCATGTATTCCTGCGATCTTTCAGATTTAATATAGAATTAAATTTACGTTTTGCTACATCCCTACTGACATTGTATTTCTTGGCATAATTCTCATAAGCGCTTTTTGAAACGTTAGAACCAACAATCAAATCTATATAAGACAAATGACCACTCATTACATCAAATTCTATCATTTCAAAAGGCTGAACTTTACGAAGAATTCGAGGTGTTTGTATAAATTTATTATAAAGCCTATAGTCTGAAATGACCCCATTCTTTACTTTATAGTCATATTTATAATTTTTACAAGTCCCAAATGTATTTGCTAAAATATCTAATACACCATAATACCAACTATTAAGATAAGTATCCATATTAAATTGAACTGGTCGCTTCTTAAATTTTGTTGGACTCTTAACCCATTCCTTAAAATCGTCAATCTTTTTAAACGCGCTTTCAAGTCTTTGTTCATCCACACCATTCTGCAAAATTTCGCCAGTCTTTCTATAGTGCTCAACAGATTCAAAATAAGGATGTTCGCCAAACCGCTTTGAACCAAAGAAGTAAGCGGTTTGAATTATTAAATAACATTCTGTAAAGTAATCTGCACGAAACAATTCTACATATTCAGTATTAGTAATTATTTCCATTGGAGTATATGGCGTGTAATTACAAACATCTAATATTGCTTTAATCCCTGCTATACTAGTTGATTTTAACTTTCTGTAATGATATTTTTTAATTTTATCATCTTCTTCTTTACACGAAAGATAAATTTGATCATAAAAATAATTCACAGCCAAATAGGTAAGAGAATCAAAGGATCTTCCTGATTCTGTTTCCATATTATTAAGATTTGCAATGCCGTTAATTAGTGCCTTCTCTGTATCTTGATTTTCTGATAAATAAAATGACAGATTTCGATCTATATTTTTATTAGCATTAATGATACTGTAAAGCTTCAATTACCTTAATGGGATCAAAGAAGCTTCAATATCTGAGCGTAAAAAATAGACACGTGAACCTAAACCAAGCGGTTTGAGTTTTCCACTTTTTGACCAGTTATTTATGGTCGAAATATCTACATCGAACATGCGGGAAACCGCTTGTCTTGTTAAATATTCATTTGGTTGAACAGGTTTGAAATTTTTTAAGAATTCATCTAGAATTAACTTTACATCAGCAGTAATTTCTTGTTTTAATTTTTCTGGACTAGTTGCCAGGAATTGAATTTGTGACATGACTAAAATGTTTATGTTAGTCATATCATTACACGTTTTAGTTTTCAACCTTAGGTTGAAAACTAAAGCAAATCAAAAAATCAAATACCTCTTTATCAGGTAATTAAGCCAAAAGCAATTCATTCATTTGTTCCGTCCTTAATTATTTTTAATCTTGGTGGCTCATTTTTTTGCAAGTCACTATAGAATTTCATAAATAAATCAGCATTACTATCCTTGTCTTCACGTTGGTTTATATAGGTCAAAAACAAGCTTTCTTTTGAGTGTCCAGTTATTCCAATTAATACCGCAGTTGGGATTTTTTTATAGTAGTTTGTTGCAAAAGAACGTCTAAAACAATGACTTGCTATTAATTCATATTTAGGATAATTTCCTAACTCTTTCCTATTAGTTTCGGTATTTAATTTTGTACCCTTAACAATTGAATCAATCCGAGCCAACTTACAGATTACTTTCACATAATCATTAAGTTTTTGATGAGGTAATTCTTTTGGAAAATGATTTTCGATTATATCAATAACATGAGGAGCAATAATTCCTATTGTAACGTTTTTATTTGTTTTCTGTTGAATTATATCAATGTAAATGGATACTCCTTTATATCTTACATTTTCATTTGTCAATTTAAGTAAGTCGCCTCCTCGCTGTCCGATCTCACAACCTATCAAAATCCAGTTTCGTGCATTGTTTAACGCTTCAGGCGTAATAGCAATACCTTTTGTAAGTTCGGGGTTTGAAACTTTAAATTGTTTGAGTTCTTCTACATTTGACAAATCCAAATTTTTAATTTGTTCCAGTTCAGCAAAAGATAAAGTTTGTATGTACCTATCCGCTTCACTTTCTCGAAAGTGCTGAATTATTTTTGAATATGGTGCTACTGGTATTTCGTGTTTCTCTGCATCAATGCAAACCGTTTTTAAAATCTCTAATTGTTTTCCTGCATAGTTTGTCGAATAATTTTTAGTATTAATTAACCAATTTGTGAACTTTTCAACGAAAGGCTTTGTAACCTCAACAAACTGAATTTGCTTTTTTATTTTAGTTTGATATTCTAAAATTATATTTTTAAAAAGTGTATAGTTTTTTATTGTACTGGCACTTAACCCGATTTTAAAACCTCCATTGATTTTTACTTTGCGAGTGTTTGCATTATCAATAATGTACTGGATATGGTTAACCAATAAACCTGTTTCACTTTTTATGACACGTTTAAAACATTCATTAATTTTTGCATCAAGCCAAAAACTATCAATTACGACAGCTTCTCCCATATCATTATTAATATTTTCAAAAAGGAAAGATTCTAATTTTTTGAGATTATTAAATATTACTTTGTTTTCAGAGGTGTTTTGTTTTGGTCGACCTGTAGTTTCACTCCAATCTTTTGGATTAATAGAAAATCCCGTATTTAATTCTAGATCTTGTTTACCTCTACCTAAAATAACTCGTACTTTAATTGATACATTTTTGTTTGCTTTGCTTCGCACTCTAAATTTAACTGATGCCATAACTTTTTATGATTATATGTTTTAATTATATATCATATATCAATTTCAAAGATACGGCATTTTTTAAAGTTGCCCGACACTTGCCCGACATTCATACTAGTTTATTATATTTCATTCTATATCATTCCACTAGTTGACACTATCAAAAAACCCTTATACAAGTTGATTTTATTGACTTTTTAGTGCTTTTGTTTGATTTATAGGTAATATCAAAAAGAGCCAAGTGGAAGCGATAGGCGTGTAGGTTCGAGTCCTATTATCCGCACCGAAAAAAAGCTTCTGAGAAATCAGAAGCTTTTTTGTTTTAGTAAATATCTTCCTTCTAAAAGCGATCAGGTGCAAAAATACCTATCAATAACAAAGTAATTTCTATCCGAAAACTTTACGACTTTACTTTATCAAAATAAATATCAAGCTTCCTATTTCAATACACAAACCGATATAAAACACACAAACACATCATTATCTTTGTTTTAACATTTTTTAATTAAAAAAAACCTACTTTTACATGTGTTTATCAACCTTGACTTTAAGCCTTTTTTTTATGAATAAAAATCCAAACCGACTACGATTATTCCTGAGAATAATCGGCACATTATCAATAATAATCTTTTTTGTTTCAAAAGCACTTGAAATAGACAACAAATTCACTGACTACCTATTGATTTTAAGTGTACTATGCTTTTCAATAATTATACTATACCCCTTAATAAAGTATTTAAAAAATAATTACTTTGTTAAATAAATCAGATCATAATACTCTCTATGTCATTCTAAATTTACGCCCCAAATTAATCTCAATGACAAAGAATCTTGGAGCAGGAAAGAATTCTTAAATACTCTCAAAAATGCGAAAGTCTCTACATTATGAGATTTTCGCATTTTTTTTAGTTTATCTCTTCACAAAAATGAAGACACTTAAAGCATAACTTTCTTTTCACTCCACATCCAAATAAGGATCTAAAATCTCCGCCAATTTATTCAGCCAATAAAAATTATCATCGATATAAGGTAATTCAGATTCCATGGTTTCGCACCCTCGCATGGAAGAAACCGAAAGCGCATAATTTACCTGTCGTAACATTCTTGCCATATCTTTAGGCTCGATAAAATCCTTAAAAAAATCCTTTAGTCTAGTTTCAACATCATTTGAAATATTTATTGTAGCCATAATCTTATTTTTTTTCAAATATAATACATTTAAACACATATATGTATTTAAAAAAAGAAATAAATCTTGTGATTTTTGAAATATGAGCATTTCAGAAGAAACTTTTATTACAAATCTCGGCTTTCACATCAGACAACTTCGTGAAAAAAAAGGTTTATCCCAGCAAGAATTAGCTGATTATTGTAACATACCTCAAAACCAGATTGGCAGAGTAGAAAGAGCTGAAATCAATACCACAGTAAAAACTCTTATAAAAATTGCCAATGCTTTAGATGTCGAACCTAAAGAATTACTTGATTTTCCTTTAAAATAGAGATCATTCGACTAAAGCCTTTTCCTCCAAATCATAAAAAAACCTCCAGCTAAAGCAGGAGGCTATTTGTATCATTTATTATTTTTCACGTACAGTTTGTCATTTCGACGAAGGAGAAATCGCACCAGAGGTTCCATTCCAATTGTCATCAATCTTTGTCGAATTACGAGTGTGATTCCTCCTCCGTCGGAATGACAAGATTGCGTAGAAACTTTCCGCAAAAAAAACTCACAACTCACAACTCACAACTCACAACTCATAACTCATAACTCATAACTCAAAACCCTCAGCCTATCCAGATTTTACTTTTCACCAAAGTCATCGTTTGTCTTAAATGCTGATTGCAGACAATGAGGAAGATCAAAACCAGAAGACTATAACCCATAATGGTATAAATCTCCATATCAGCCAGTAAAGTAGCTTGTTTGGTAACGGTTCCGAAGATCTTTTTCATAGCTAAAACATTGGCATTGTCTGCCGAATATCCTTTGGCGATAAAACTTTGTGTTGTTGTGGCAATCGTTTGCTGCGCTTCGGGGTTATCACCTGTTACAAACTGACTGAGTTTTAAAAAATGCTTTTTGTTTAAAAATACGGTCGCATTCTGCATCACGCAAAAGCCAACGGTGCTTCCCCAAAAACGTCCCGAAACCCCCACAATTCCAGATGAAGCCGCCATTTTTGAAGGAACCGAAGAAGTCGTAAACAATATTAACGGAACAAATAAAAATCCCACTCCAATGCCTTGCAAAACATACGGAATGATAATATCCGACAACGCCACATCGGGCACAAAAAGAAACGTAAACCAAAAATGAAACAATGCAATAAGCGAAAAGCCAATGATAAAAATGATTTTGGTCGAAACGGACCTCATTAGAAAAAAAGCCGCCAGAACAAGTCCGATTACATTTCCTAGTCCGTTAATGTATTGCACGCCCGCCACACGCGACGGATCCCAATTCCAAATTGAATACATCGCCGAATGGCAAAGACTCAGCGTTGCCCTGCTGATATAAAAAAGGAAAAACAGCAAAAATCCAATGCGCAGATTGGCATATTTAAAGACTTCAAAATTAAAAGTGGGTCTTTTTACCAAAAGCTCCTTAAAGATAAACAGCCCTCCCGAAATCAGTGCAACGATAAGCGTTAGCACCATTTGAGAAGAACCGAACCAATATTTTTTCTCGGCATAGACAAAAAAGTAAGCACCGCAAAGAATTGCAGTTAAAACCAAAAAATAACTCATCCAGTCGATTTGATACAACGGAATTTTCTTTGTGATTCGGTGCCCACGAAAAGTAACTAAGATTAAAAAAACGTTCAAAACCTGCAATCCGCCCGAGACATACAGCATGTATTTCCAATCGTAATGATCCAGAAACCAAACGGCAATATTCATTATAAAAGGTGTAGACAACAACAACGCTCCATAATAAAACGAAAAACCTATGATGATGGCACTTTTAGAATTGAACTGTTCGATCAACAATTGTCGGATCGTAATTACCGGAAGCGCCATCAGGATTCCTTCGGCAATTCTCATAATTAAAAAGAGCGAAAAATTGGTAATATAGGCCGAAGAAACAATCGTAATTCCAATTAAGGAATACACCGCCATGAGGTAATTTTTAGCAGGGAAAAAACTAGAGAACCTCGCTTCGATTAAAATGGTCGCGAGCAGCGTCCCGTAAGTAACACACATAGCAAACTGCAGGTCTTCGGGTTCAATATCGAGAAAACTTGCCGCATAGGTCACATTTGACGTATAAACTCCCAATAAAATCATAGAATGCAGAAGACAGACAAACAAAATAATAATGATTGCCCACTTTGGAACCCAGGATTTAAAAATACTTTTATCTTCCATTTTAGTGTGCTGCAATCACAGTAATATTCATTCCCGCTCTTAAAAAATCGGTTTGTTTGTCGTCATCCTTTAACTGTATTCGAACCGGAATTCTTTGTTCGATTTTCACGAAATTTCCAGTTGCATTATCCGGAGGAAGCAATGAAAATCTTGCCCCGCTCGCAGGCGATAATGAGGCAATTGTTCCTATAAATGTTTTATCGCTTACCGCATCGGCTTTGATTTCGACATTCTGTCCAACGGTTAGATACTGCAATTGCGTTTCTTTAAAGTTGGCCGTAATCCATTTTTCCTTACTTACAATCGAAAGCAGCGACTGACCTTCTTTTACCAATTGTCCGGGCTGCAAAGTTCGTTTCCCGATCCAGCCATCGTAAGGTGCTGTAATTATAGTATACGAAAGAAATAAAGCCGCATTATCTGCCGTGGCTTGTCTCGAAGCGATATTGGTTTGTGTAGTTGGCACATTTGCTTCAGCCACCGAAGTACTTAAAGCCGAAGTATGGATTCTGTTTTTCATCTCCTGAAAATGCGCTTGTGCCGACTCGTAATCTGCCTTCACTTTTTCTAATTGCTGAGAAGTTGCCGCTTCTTCACTTACCAAAGCTTTGTACCTTTCGTACTCTAATTTGGTTTTCCAAAGATTCGATTTTGCAGCCTCTAATTGCGCTTCATTAATAGCCGTCGCACTTGCCGTGTTTACCGCATTTTTCTCGGCAACCAGGCTGTTTTGCCTTGCGCTCTGAACATCGGCAAGAGCCACATTCAATTTCGATTGATATTCTCTGTTATCAATAACAACCAAAGTATCTCCCTTGTGCACAAACTGATTTTCATTAAAACGAACTTCCTGCACATAACCCGTAATTCTCGACATAATTGGCGTTACATATTGCTCGACCTGAGCATCATTAGTTTCCTCGTGATTCCTGTTGAAAACATAAAACCAAATTCCCAAAATAATACCGCTTACCACCAATACACTTGCGATAATTGTTATTAACACATGAAACGTTCTGTTTCTTCTAGTCTCATTTTTAATCTTAACCATATTTTTCGTCTATTCTCTATATTCTATTTTCTATTTTCCAACATCTAACATTTAACTTCCAACCCTACGGAAGCATTCCCGCCGTACGCAAGAGTTCGTAATGTTTTAAAATCGCATCCAATCGTGTGGCAACTTTATTGTATTTTGCCTGAAGCAAAGCATTATCAGCATCAACCATTTCGGTTATTAAAACCAGTTGGTTCATATATTTCAATTTTACAATACGGTAATTTTCATCAGCCAAATCCAAAGCTTTATCTACTACAACAAACTTTTCAAGGATCTCCTGATACTGTGTATGCTCTTTAAAAAGCTTATCCTGAATTTCGTCTTTCAGAATCTCAGATTGCATTTCCTGCCATTTGATTTTGGTGTTTGCCTGATCCATTTTGGTCTTGTTTTTATACAGAGACGAAAGATCGAAAGCGGCTTCAACCCCTACTTGCCCCAGTGTGTACAAATATGGATTAGGCGGAAAGAATTTGTAGTTCGGATAATAAAAACCATAGTTCCCAAAAAAATGAACCGTTGGCAGATAATTCCCTTTAACCAGTTTCAGCTCTGTTTTGCTAATATTCAGCTCCTGACTGGCAATTCGCATCTCCTCATTATTCAAAGCCTTATTTAGATAAAAATCATACGGATCTAAACCGTTCATTTCATCCAAACTGGCCGCCGTATTGATGGCTATTTCTTCGTTTTCCGGAAGTTGAATTAGAGTTTTAAGATCGTGAAGCGCAATTTTTATGTTTTTGGAATTTGTAAGCGCATTTAATTCACGATCCGAAAGCTGTAATTCGGCTCTGATAACTTCATTTTTAGTCACCGCCCCGTGTTTTCGGAGTGATTGCACTTCTCTCAATCGGCTTTTCTCTTCTTTGATGTTTTCTTCAAAAATCTTTTGCAGCTCCATCATCTTATAAATCGCCAGATAGTTTGCCACCACTTCGAGTTCGACATCATTTTCGACCTTTTCTGTTTTTATTTTAGCAATTTCACTCTCCTGATTGGCAATTTTGATGGCGTTATTTATTTTATTTCCGGCATAGATTGGCATTTTAAAACTCGAATTCACTTCATAGAGTTCCGGAATCGCCTTTGTAACTTCTTTTCCGTTTAAAAACCCGTTTCCTTTAAATTCGGTAATATTAGTGATTCTGGAGTACATTCCACTTAGTTGTACATCAGGCAATCGGAGTTCTTTTCTTTCTTTGATATTTTGCTCTGAAAGCGTAACCTCAAGTTGAGATCTGAGGATTTTTTTGTTGTTTTCTTTGGCCAGCTTCAAAGCTTCTTTTAGCGAAACCGAGTGAACTTCCTGCGCTTTTATACCATTAAATGCTAATACAAGTAAAAATAAGAGCAGGATTTTAGGAAAACAATCGTTCGTAGAATTTGTTGTTTTAAGGAACATGAATACATAAATAATTTAAGCTGCAAAGTTCCTTCATTTTTCTCATTGACTGATAATTCTAAAAAGTCAAAAACATATTCATTTCGGACAAATGTTAAAATCGGATTTTTCGAAAACGTTATATTAAGATACTGAAAAACAATTTATTACAAAACAGATTTGGATTGTGATTTTTCACTCAGCTTTTAAAGGATTTAAGGCGATTTTTATTTTTCCCTCTCGCAGATTCCGCAGATTGAGCAGATTATTAAAGAGTTAAAAATTTACTTTTGCTCCAAAATCTCTTCACCATTTAAGTAATCGGAAGGTCTTTGTCCTAAAATCTTAAAAAAAGTATTACTGAAAGTTGGAACACTATTATATCCAACTTCTTCGGCTACCTCTTTCACCGAAAGCTTTCTTTCTAATAGCAATTCGATTGCCTTTAAAATTCTTCGAATAGTATAATATTGAATAAAGGACATTCCAAGATCTTTTTGAAACAAGCGATACAAAGAGCGCTCGCTATATCCGAATTCATGTGCTACATCAGCAAATAAAATCGTTTCTCCCAGATTATTCTCGATATGACGTAAAATCTTTCCAAGTCGTTTGTCTTTTGGCTGCGGTAATCCCAAAGGCAAATTCGTAGTACATATTTGAGGCAGAATCGCTTTTATAGCTTTGGCGATGGTAAAGTTTGGAGTTCCTTTCTCAAGATCGCCATTCCATCGATTCGTAAAAAGCATCATTTGAAGCAGTAAATTATTCACCGGATAAATTCCCTCGTTCTTGTAAAACTCATTTTCGTCTTTTTCAACCGGAAAATACAGGTTCCGCATCGTAACATTTTCCGACTTCGGTTCAATGCTGTGCTCCACCCCACTAGGAATCCATATAAAATGACGTGCCGGTAAAAAATAGGTTTTAGTTTCGGTGGTTACAAAAACAACATCCCCTTCGGCATACAACAACTGTGCTTTGTCGTGTTTATGTGTAGGCACAAACAACTCCCCCATCAAATCGTGGTGACAGTAAATGCTTTTTTTATCGGCATCTACTTTTTTGATGTAATACTTATCTAATTTCTGACCTGAATATTCCATTGGAGTTTATACAATGTTTTTGCAACTTTAAATATAAGAAAATTAAATTCCAAAGCTGAACCATTAAGACTTAACCGCAAAGTTCGCAAAGAAAAAAACGCAAAGTTCGCAAAGCTAAATTAAAACTTTGCGAACCTTGCGTAAATCTTAGCGCACTTTGCGGTTAAATACAAAAAACAAAAAAGCCTTTCCGTTAAGAAAGGCTTCTTCCAATATTGCGGTCTGGACGGGACTCGAACCCGCGACCCCATGCGTGACAGGCATGTATTCTAACCAACTGAACTACCAAACCGTGCGTTATTGCGAGTGCAAAAATACAACAGAATTTCGTTTCTGCAAGCATTTTTTACGAATAAATTTCAATTAATTTTTAATCAATTAAATTCCAATATTTTAAAATTTGACCATAAAACCAAAAAAGAAGAATTTACTTTCTTTTTAACCTCAAAGACTGCGAACCTCAAAGCGCAAAGTGTACAAAACTTATAAAAAACTTTATGGACTTTGCGTAAATCTTAGCGCACCTTGCGGTTAAACCAAACAAATAAAAACCAAAAAACCCACAAAGCTTATAAAAAACTTTGCGGACTCAGCGTAAATCTTAGCGCATCTTACGGTTAAACCAAACAAATAAAAACCAAAAAGCCCACAAAGCTTATAAAAAACTTTGTGGACTTTGCGTAAATCCTAGCGCACCTTGCGGCTAAACCAAACAAGTAAAAACCAAAAAATCCACAAAGCTTATAAAAAACTTTGCGGACTTTGCGTAAACCTTAGCGCACCTTGCGGTTAAAATCAGAATAGCCTTAAATCAAAAAAGCCATCCACAAAAGTGGAAAGCTTTTCATTGGTCTAACTACTAAACCAGCTACGAGTTACAAAGTCGTAGCAAAACAACACAACTAATCTTAGATACCGTATTTGGGCAAAAAAGCCTTTCCGTTAAGAAAGGCTTTTCCCAATATTGCGGTCTGGACGGGACTCGAACCCGCGACCCCATGCGTGACAGGCATGTATTCTAACCAACTGAACTACCAAACCTCTGCGTTATTGCGGTTGCAAAGATAGTACAGAATTTCGTTTCTGCAAGTGTTTTTTGAAAAAAAATTAAATAAATTTTAAATTATTTATCCAAAGTTTTGTTTTTCAACTAAATATGTCGTCAATATTTTTTCAAAATTGTCGCCTACATTTACCGGAACGTACTTAATATGGTTCTTTGCACAGGTTAAAGCCAGATTTTTAAAATAGCCTTCTACCCTTTTTTCATATTCCGCTTTTACGTTATCAGCAAAAATCGATACTTCTTCACCTGATTCCAGGTCAATAAATTTGCGCGGCGTGTTATCAAAGTCAAATTTCAATTCGGTTTGATCGTCAACTACATGAAACAGTACTACTTTATGTTTGTTGTGTTTCAGATGCTGTAAGGCGTTAAAAAGCTTCTCATCCTCTTCGGCCTGAAACATATCTGTAAAAAGAATAATCATCGAACGACGATGCATTTTCTCCGCAATCTGATGCAGATACGTAATCGTATCGGTACTTTTTTTACCTTTTGGCTGTTCCAGTAACTGTTCTAATTTATTGAGCAGCATTCTGTGATGGCGATCACTTCCTTTCTCGGGAGCATAATATTCATAACTGTCCGAGAACACGCTCAAACCAACAGCATCACGTTGTTTTTTAAGGATATTCATCAATACAGCAGACGCCAAAACAGAAAACCCAATTTTCTTTTCGTAAAAGGGCTGATTTGATTTTAGTTCAGGATAATGCATAGACGATGAATTATCGACAATAATATGACACCTCAAATTGGTCTCCTCCTCAAAACGTTTGGTATACAAACGATCTGTTTTGGCAAACAGCTTCCAATCGATGTGTTTGGTACTTTCTCCGGCATTATACACTTTATGCTCAGCAAATTCGGCCGAAAACCCATGAAACGGACTTTTGTGCATCCCCGAAATAAACCCTTCTACCACCTGATTCGCCAGCATTTCGAGATGCTGAAAACTGGAGACTTTTTCTATTTCCGATTCAATTTTCATTCGGTTTCTTTTTTAATATTTTGTGCGCGGTACAAACCGTCGGTTGCCTGCATTAATTTTCTTTTCAGAATGGGACTAAAATTAGGATTCTCTTTTAAAAATCGCTGTACCTCATCAAAAGCATATTTCGACGAATATTTCCCAATGGTATTGTTCAGCCAGTCTTTTGGAAAGAAGATATCTCCCGTTCTCTGAATTTCATCAACCAAATCTAGTGAAAATCTAATATACCTCTGAGCACTTTCCTGACGTAATGGATGATTTATATTCGCTAAACCGACAGAAACCCATGCTTCTTTTTCTCTGTTGGCATCGTCTTTTAAAGATTGTACAAAAGCATCGCGTACCCCTTCGTCTTTAGATAATGAAGGAAGCAGAAATTCAAATCGTTTTTGCTTGTCGGGATTACTAATCGAAGTTTTGGTCTTATTCAGAATCTCATCTGCTTTTTCATGCTTAAAAATTGCCAGATTCATGGCCATGTTCGTATAATCGTCTTCGTTTAATTTCAAACCTGAAATTACCGTTTCTTTACTCCAAATCGCATATAGCTTTACTTTTCCTGAATCTGAATAAGCAATCGAACTGAACAGATTAAACAATGTTTTCTTGATATTGCTAGGCAAATTGGTCTTCAAACGATCGAAAACTACTTCTTCAAGCTGTTTTTGTGCTCTATTTTGCTGTTTTTGCGTGAGATATTTCCAAAAAACAGCACTGGTTTGATTCGTAATTATTTTCAGCACCAATTCGTTTTGCTCCTGCTGAATTCCTTTCACAAAACAATCGAAAGCTTTTGCCGGAGCGACATTTCCCGTTAAGGTATTTTCATAAATATTAATGTAAGTCGAAGCTCTTGCCACCTCATCCTGTAGGCTTAAAACAGAATCTAAATTATTCCCGTCAAGCGGAAAAACACCATACCCAAAACCATTATAATTGTAAATAACAGCTATTGGTTTTTCGAGCCCAATTGCTTCTTTCAGCGACAGACTTTTGTCTTTTATAGTAGCACTGATCACTTTTACGCTGTTAGGATAAATCAAACCAATATCAAAAATCTGAGGCCATACGTTAGCCGAACGATCTTCTGCCTGCTGTGTAATTTCAAAGCTCGAAATTCGGTTTTGAGCATCGTAGGCAATCTTATCTGTAAAAATGGCTCTTCCAGATTTATTTACCCAGACTTCGCTCCATTTTTTCATATCCAAAGGTGTTTCGGCATCCAGAATTTCTACCAGATTGTTCCAGTCAGCATTATCGTTGGCGTACTTTTTAATATACTTTTCGATTCCTTTCTGAAAAGCTGTTTTTCCCATTGAAGCTTCTAACTGACGCATCATAATAGGTGCTTTATTGTAAATAATGGCTCCGTAAAGTGATCCTGCATTTTTAAGATTGGCAAGATTTTGCTTGATTGGATGCGTACCCAACGAGCGATCCTCGCCATATGCATTAGGATAGTGTGCCGTTAAAAATTGTAAATTATGGTTGACTTTAGGAAAAATCGGATTCATGATTTTGTCGGCCATGAAATTGGCAAAAACCTCTTTCATCCAGACATCATCAAACCATTTCATGGTAACCAAATCTCCAAACCACATGTGTGAAGTTTCATGTGCAATTAATTTGGCACGATCGAGTTTCTCGCTATCTGTAGCACTATTATCCAGAAACAAAGTTGATTCTTTATATTGTATCGCTCCAACATGTTCCATTCCGCCATACTGAAAAACAGGAATGGAAGCAAAATCTAACTTCTGAAACGGAAATTTATAATGCGTATATTTTTCTAAAAAATCTAAGGATTGCTGGTGCAGTTTAAAGATAGTATCAGTGCTGCTTTTTAGTTTTTCTGCATTGTTTTCGCGGTACAACATGGTCATTTCTAAACCTAGTTTCTCCGTGATGCTTTTAAACTTTCCTGCTACAAAAGAGAACAAATAAGTACTCATTTTATCGGATTCTCCAAAGGTGTAACTTGTAAAATCATCTTTTTCAAACTTCTCCTCTACATATGCCCCTGCCAGAACCGACCAGTCTTTTGGAACCGTTAACTTCAATTTATAAGTTGCTTTGATATCCGGCTGATCCAAACATGGGAATAAAGTACTGGCACGATCGGGAACCAGTAAAGTATACAAAAAATCATCGTTTCGGTTTAAAGACAAGTCACCTGCAATAAAAGAAATTGCAATCGTATTTTTTCCTTTTACTAAGCCTTCTGAAGGAATTATAATATGTCCTTTTTGATGCACAATTGGGATATTTTTCCCGTTTGCTGTAACTGATTTAATATTTTGAGTCTTCTCTTTAAAATCGAGATACAAAGGCTCACTCCCGTCAGCAAGAACAAGATCCAACACCAATTCGGCATTAATGGATTGCGCTTTTTTCTCCGGAATTTCGAAAGACAGTCCGTAAGTGAGTTTCGAAATCTGCTTTTTTCGAAAATGTGCTAACTGCTCTGAAACACCGTCCTCTAAAATTAATTTTTCTTTTTGTTTCGACTGGGAAAAACCAATTGTAGTAAACACAAAAAAGCAGAGTAAGCTATAGGAAATTTTCATTTTTAAAGGAAATTAAGATGCTCTAAAAATAAAAAAAGTTTAGCAGGTAATACCTAAATTTTCACGAATTAAAATTCAATCTGTTTCTTTTGCCACAGATTGAAAGGATTAATACCGATTGTATATTCAATATAGTCCAATTGCATTGTACTATTTTCATATTACATCGGCATTATATCAGAAAGCATTGGACTAAAATATAAGTAAAATTGATATAAAAAGATTTTTCAATCTGTAAAAACCTTTAAACATAAAAAAGGTCCGACTTTCGCCGAACCTTCTTTATATAAATTATAATCTTTCGATTACAACAAAGCGTCTAAACTATCTGCGTAGGTTTGTTTCGGAGCAACTCCTACTTGTTTTCCTACTACTTCACCGTTATGAAAAACCAAAACAGTTGGTATATTACGAACACCGTATTTTGCAGCAAATTCCTGGTTAGCATCTACATCTACTTTACCTACTACAACTTTACCTGCGTATTCGTCGCTTAATTGGTCAATGATTGGACCAACCATTCTACAAGGACCGCACCATGCTGCCCAAAAATCTACCATTACCGGTTTATCTGACTTCAAAACTACTTCATCAAAAGTAGCATCTGTAATTGCTAATGCCATAATTTTTTGTCTTTTAAAATTATTGTCTGAATTGTTTCGTTTCAAACTAGACCACAAATTTAAAAATTAAATACAAATGAAACACCATAACCAAATTAGTTTTCATTATAAATGTATTGTCATTAATTATATTCATTCAAAAAACAAAAATTATAAGTTTTAACCTACTCAAGTCTGAATTGTATCTTTTTAAAGAAACCTCCATATTTTACCTTATCTTTAAGGATTCAGAAAATTCTTCCCGATGAAAGCCGCTTTACTCCACATCAAAAACTTTTTTCAATCGCTTCATTTAAGAAAATATGCCAGACGTTTTTGCTTTTTCATATTAGGAATCATTGCTTTACTCCTTCTTACTTGTGGTGGATTATCGATTTATTTCAATCAAAATAAAGCCGAAATCATTACCAAGATCAACACTAAAATCAATGAAAACATCAACGGGAAATTTCATATTGGAGATTTTCATTATAAGTTTCTGACTGGTTTTCCCAACTTTACCCTGGCTTTAAAAGAAGTTGAAGTCAAAGACAATCAATGGGCCACGCACCAACACACTTTACTGAAAGCACAGGAAATAGAAGTACGCCTGAACGTTTGGAGTTTAATTCAAAACGAAATCAATATTCACAAAATCCTCATCAACGACGCGGCTATCTATGTGTATAAAGCGCCGAACGGTTATTCGAATGCCAATATTTTTAAACCAAAAAAGAAAAAAGCACCGGAAGAAAAATCAGATACCGAAACTACAATTGACCAGATTGAACTAAACGGAGTTCACTTTACTTTAAACAATTTGCTTGGTCATAAATTGTTTGATTTTGATGTTGATCGCTTACAATCGAAAGTAGAGCATGACGGCGACAACTGGCAAACCGATGTTTATCTAAACACCCAAATTAAAAGTCTTGCCTTTAATACGGTACACGGAAGTTTTGCAAAACAAAAAGAACTCAAAGGCACTTTTGCAGTAGCTTATTCCGCTCCAAAAGAAAGAATTGACGTGGTGACTAAGGACCTAAAAATTGGAACAGACTCTTTTGACATCATCGCTTTTTTTAATCTGGCTAAAGGAAATGCACTTTTTGGAATCAATATTAGTACGTCTATTTTGTGGCAAAATGCATCGAACTTATTATCGGCAAACATCAGTTCTAAGCTTAACCGATTTAATCTGAAAAAAGAGATTGAGGTAAATTGCGACATCAAAGGCGATTTTAATGCCGAAGGTGATCCCAGAATTGTCGTTCAGGCGATTACCAAAAATAACGAACTTTCTATACCGGACGGATTGATTAAAGACTGCAACTTTAAAGGCATTTTTACCAATAATTTCAAACCAACGGCCGGTTATAACGATGCCAATTCGGCTATTATTTTAACGAATTTTGCTGGTGAATACGAAAACATTCCGCTTACCATTCCGCAATTGTCGATCAATAATCTCGAGAAACCGCTGGCCACCGGAAATCTAAGTTCTGATTTCGACATTGAAAGACTCAACCAAATAAGCAACGACAAGTGGATTCAGTTTACAAGCGGTCATGCCAAAGCCAACCTGGCGTTTCAGTTTGACATTGTTGATCTGTACATTAACAAACCGCGTTTTATTGGTAAAATAGATGTTGACGACGCCTCGTTTCATTATATTCCGAAGAATGTTCGAGCTGTAAAAACCAACATTCATCTTGACTTTACCGAGAAAGCTTTACTCATCAAACAAATTGCTTACAAACACAATAAGAATACGATTTTCATCGAAGGAGAAATTGACAATTTCCTGAACCTCTATTATAATGCTCCCGAAAAAATGATTGTCAACTGGAAAATCTATTGCCCGAATATCGATCTCAAACAATTTCTGGGCGTTCTGGCCAGTTCACAAAAAGTAAAAGGCCCGGCCAAGACTGCCAAAAGCCCCACGATTTCGAATCATCTGAGAAGTGTAATCGACAAATGCTCGGTGGTGATCGATATCAAAGCCGACAAAATCAATTACAACAAACTCGTTGCCACCAATACCACCGCCCGAATTCAGATGCTGGACTCGAAACTGGTCATCAAAAATGGTTCGCTGCAAACGTCCGGAGGCACTATTACTTTTGACAGTGAAGTGGTGCCAAACGGAAAAAACTATGCTTTCAGTTCGAATGCTCAGGTAAACAGGGTCGAAATTGCAAGCTTTTTAAAGTCGTTTAACAATTTCGGGATTCAGTCTTTTAGCCCCAACAACATCAAAGGAAAACTAACTAGTAAAGCCAGCGTAAACGGTTTTATCAATAATCGTGGCGAATTGATTAGCAACTCGATGCGCGGAAAACTGGGGTTTAAAGTCAATCAGGGCGCTTTGGTTAATTTTGAGCCTATTGTGAAAATCGGCAAGTTTGCCTTTCCGTTTCGCGATGTCGAGAACATCACCTTTAGCGATTTGTCCGGTCAGCTCAATATGCGCGGAGAGCAGATCGACGTCAACAATCTCACTATAAGTTCCAACGTGTTAAACATCGATGTCAACGGAATTTACTCTTTCGGCCGAGGCACCAATCTCGCCCTTACCGTCCCCCTCCGAAACTCTAAAAACGACGCCAAACTCGCCACCCAAGCCGAACGCGATGCCGTCCGTGAACGCGGGATCGTCCTCCATCTACTTGCCGTTGACGATAACGGAAAAATGAAAATTAAATGGGGGAAGAGGGAGAAGTAGTTTTTTTCGCATCCTTTCAACACAATCTTATCATTCCTCGTTCCTCGGAATGACAAACTAGACGCAAAAAAACGCAATTAATTTCTTAATGTTTTATTAACCTGCTTGTCTTTTTGTTTTAAAAAAGATAGCTTTGAGAGACAATCATTAAATACAAACCAATTATGAAAATTCAGATCAATACCGACAAGAACATCGAAGGACACGAAAGATTAGAAGCTTATTTCTCTGGTGAATTAGAAAAAGGTTTAGCGCGTTTTGAGGAAAAAATAACCCGCGTCGAAGTACATTTTGGCGATGAAAACGGAGAAAAATTTAGTCTGCACGACAAAAAATGTGTGATTGAAGTTCGTACTGCAAAATTACAACCAGTAACCGTTACAGACCATGCCGATACGCTTGAAAAAGCTTTTATTGGTGCATTGGCGAAGGCAAAAAAATCTTTAACTACTACTTTCGAAAAAATGAAAGCGTATTAATTTATATACCATCCATAAAAAGGACCTTATCTCTAATCCGGATAAGGTCCTTTTTTATTTTAACAAAGTCGTCATTTCTTCCCAATGCAGTATTTTTACTTTCTGATCTAATCGTTCTGCACTTTTTACCATTGCTTTGGCTATATCTTCGGCCTCTATTCCTTTGTATTTGCTTAGGCTCCCCATAAATATTGGGTTGATCCATTTGAATATTCCAATGAATACTTTTTCCATTGGTCGGCTTTCTTTTCGGTCTCCTAAAATCATCGAAGGACGAAAGATATAAGTATGATCCAAATTTAGACTAATAATCCCTTGTTCGGTTTCTCCTTTTAATTTGGTATAAAATATCGACGATTTCGCATTGGCACCAAGAGTCGAAACCAGAAAAACCGCTTTTGCTCCGTTTTCTTTCGCCAGTTTTGCTGCCAGAATTGGGTAATCGTGATCTATTTGATAATATAACTTTTTGTCTGGCGTTTTCTTCTGTGTGGTCCCAAGAGCAATAAAAACTTCATCAACCTGAATGCCTTCTATTACTTTGGATAAGGTGTTAAAATCACCTATCAGCATTTTTAGTTTGGGATGCTGGATGTTTAAATCTCTCCTTACTACAATTATTACTTGCACATAAGTAGCGTTGTTCAACAAATTTTCGAGAATAAAGGAACCTACTAGTCCGCTTGCTCCATACACAATTGCTTTTTTCATAAGTAAGGCGATTTGTTTCCTCGAAGTTAATTTTTTTTGCTACAGATTTCACAGATTAGAATGATTACTTTTTTTTCCCGCAGATTTCTTTGTTGTTTTTTGATTTAAAGCTCCAACGGAGCAATATATCTATAGACTAATTTTAGTATGCGTTGTTACAATCCAGCTCCAGCGGAGCGACATATAATTTTAGCACAATTTGGTAGGTCACCCCGATGGGGTTCTGTTGATGTGCATTTTTAATTTCCTATAAATTTATTGCTCCTCCGGAGCTCTAAATATATTATTCTTGATTTTTTTTATAAATATATTCGTCCTGATGGATCCTAAAATAAATTACATCCAAAAACCTTAATTAAGATAATAATAACGCTTTTTGATATTGTAAGAAGTAATTTTGCAATCCCAAAAATGAAGCTTTGAAACAAGCGCATAACTGGGATTATTTACTATAAATTATTAAAAATTACCCTCATGAAAAAGCAACTACTGCTATTATTAACAGCTCTTTTTATAGGTTTTGGTTCAAATGCGCAAGTAAAATCATCTGAAACAAATGTGCTGGTTTTGATTTATTCTCAAAACGGCGGAACTTATAAAATGGCCAAGTCTATTGCCGAAGGAATTCAAGAATATCCCAATGCAAAAGCAATCATAAAACGTGTTCCTTCAATCAATCCAAAAGAAAAATTGAATGCTGATGTAGAAAAATTACCGATTGCAACTATCGAAGAATTGGCCAATTATGACGGAATCGCATTTGGAAGTCCTGTTCATTTTGCAAACATTAGTGCCGATATGAGTTCCTTCTTCAGCCAGAGTATTCCGCTTTGGACTTCAAGAACTCTGGAAGGAAAACCGGCTACTGTCTTTATGTCGGCAGGATCTGGAGCCGGAAAAGAAGCTGCGATTTTATCGTTCTGGAATATTCTTGCGTCTCACGGAATGGTAATCGTTCCAACGGGGATTATGGGAACAGCCA
Source organism: Flavobacterium sp. WG21 (assembly GCF_000335775.1). Taxonomy (NCBI): domain Bacteria; kingdom Pseudomonadati; phylum Bacteroidota; class Flavobacteriia; order Flavobacteriales; family Flavobacteriaceae; genus Flavobacterium; species Flavobacterium sp. WG21. Next base: position 206,489 of record NZ_AMYW01000001.1, on the reverse strand, counting down.
CTTTAGACAAAACAGTTCCACAAGGAAATACTCCGTTTGGCGCTACTTCATTGGCAGGATCTGTTGGAACACGTCCGTCACAAAGCGAATTGAATTTAGCCAAAGAACAAGGAAAAGCTTTGGCAAGAGCAGCCTCGGGATTGAAAAATACCGAAACGATTAAAGCTGCAAAAACGACTTCGATTGAGGCTAAAAGCGATATCAACAAAACCTTAAAAGACAATAACATTACGCTTCCTGAAGCGCCTAAACCGGTTGGAAATTATGTTCCGTTTACGATTTCTGATCATAAAGTGTACATTAATCAGGTGGCTTTAAAAGACGGAAAGATTCTAAATCCCGGAAAAGTTGGCGCAACAGTTACCGAAGATCAGGCCAAAGAAGCTACCTATCAAACGATGCTAAATGTAATTGCGGTTTTAAAAGAGGCTTGCGGTGGCGATTTGAACAAAGTAAAACAATGTGTACAGTTAACAGGATATTTCAACACCACTCCTGATTATACACAACATGCAGCCCTTATGAATTCGGCTTCAAATTTAACGGCTTTGGTTTTTGGAGAAAAAGGAAAACATGCCAGAGCGACCATTGGCGCTGCTTCATTACCGATTAATTCGGCTGTAGAAATTCAGGCGATTTTTGAAATTGAATAAAGGAAAATTTTACCGCAAAGTTCGCAAAGAATTACGCTTTGCTTTGAAATCGCAAAGGGATTGTGTTTAAAAAAACTTAGCTTAATAACATCGCTCATAAGGATTACCCATATTTTATAATACAACCTAGTTTTTCGCGTGAGGGATAGAGCTAAGCTACCGAAGTAGCAGCGAAAGCCCGACAGCAATATAAAAAGGGGCGACTAAGCGATTGCAATAGTCAGCCCCTTTTTATATTGGTGGCACGCCCAGATTATTATTCACATAATTCTCGACTTCCTTATGATTTTGGTAATGGCGCCCCAACTGCAATATCGCAGCGATGCCCCGGTTTTCCGTGTGCGGGATTTTTTCCATCGGCTACAGTTGCTGTTTCTGTACTTAACAAAGCCGGAACAGCATTGTCTGTCGCCGGAGGTGTTACGGTAAAGGTTTGCGAAGTAGTTCCGCTTTGGGCTGTATTGGCAGCAACCGGTTGTTTGGCAGCAGCCGGAGAATTTAAAGGTGCTCCCACCGGAATATCGCAGCGGTGTCCGGGTTGTCCGTGGGCAGGATTCATACCTTTAGCCACTTTTGTCGGCGTAACAGTTGTTGTAGTCACTACATTTTGCTGACCCGGTTTTACCTGAACGGTTTGTACAGGCTGTGTCGTTGCAGTTTGTCCTTGTGTTGGAGCCGAATTTAATGGCGCCCCAACAGCAATATCGCAACGATGTCCGGGTTGTCCGTGTGCAGGATTCATTCCACCATTAGCACTCAAAACTGTATTTGGATTTGCTGCAGTTGGAGCCTGAACAACAGGGGCCGCTTTTGTCGTATCTTTTGCCAATCCCAGTTTTACCAATTCAGAATTTGGTGTGTTTTCCTGAGGTTCTAATTCCTTTTTGCAGGAAGTTAAAAAGATAGAGGAAAGTACTAATGAGGTGATGAGTATTTTTGGATTCATGATGTATCGATTTTAAAGCTATCAAATATACTAAATCCTATTATACCATATAAGTGATGTAAGATAATTTAAGTTTTACTTGGCTATTTGGGTTTTTAAAAGTGTAAAGGTTTGTAGAAAGTAAGGAGACTTGAACGACAGCGAAAAGATGGAATAGATCATACTAGAAACTCCGCACAGATTGCTGCCAATCTTTGTCGAGTTTCTTATGTGATCCTTCGTTCCTCAGGATGACAAACGGTACGTTTAACATCACTGTGCCTTGAACCTCTGCATCTTTGTGCCTCTGCATCTTTGTACCTCAGTACCTCAGAACCTTTCAAAAAATATTTGCTACCTTTAAATCCAAAACAAACCACTTATGAAAAAACCAATCTTACTTTTATTATTTGTTACCTTTTTTGCAAACGCACAGACTTCTGAAAAAGACAAAGTCAACCAAACTATCGATGCTTGGCACAAAGCAGCCGGCGAAGTAAAATTTGATGCTTATTTTGATTTAATGGCCGAAGATGCTATTTTCATCGGAACCGATGCCACCGAAAACTGGATCAAAAAAGATTTTAAAATTTGGGCCAAACCCTATTTTGACAAAGGAACGGCCTGGAATTTCACAGCTTTAGAACGTCATATCTTTTTTGACAAAACCGGAAAAATTGCTTGGTTTGACGAACTGTTAAATACGCAAATGAAAATTTGCCGCGGATCGGGGGTTTTGATCAAAATAGGGAAAGAATGGAAAATTCAACATTATGTGTTATCTATGACGGTTCCTAATGAGGAAGTAAATGCAGCGATCAAAATTAAAGCTCCTATCGAAGACGTTTTGATTGCAAAGCTTCAAAAAAAATAAACATTTTTGGGCTTTCTTTTTACAATCCTAACTTTTTATGCCCTTTACAGTACACTTTGCCAATTTTATTATAATACAATTGGCAATTTTGTCTCTTTTTTAGAAGTGCAAAATAAAATACCCTCAAAAAAACAGGGTGTATTTTACAAAATCTACTAAAATAAAAACAACACCTCTGTTTTTACACCCCTAAAAACCATAATATTCATTTTTTCATAACTTTAACCCTAAAAAAATAGGGACACATAAAGTATTTGAAAAATGAAAATAGAAAAACGCTGGATCATTTCCTTTATTATCATCAGTATTGTTTGCGTTACTGGTGCTTTTTGGCCAACTATCACCGAAAATAGTTACGTATTATCTGAATTTGGCACAACCGATCATATCGTTCCTGCCGATGTCGCCTGGATGTTAACGTCCTGCTGTCTGGTTTTAATCATGACTCCGGGACTGTCTTTTTTTTACGGCGGAATGGTTGGCAAGAAAAATGTAATTTCGACCATGTTGCAGAGCTTTATCTGTTTAGGGGTTGTCACGCTTTTATGGGTTGTAGTGGCCTTTAGTCTGGCTTTTGGCGATCCTGTAGGGCTAAATTTAGGAGGTCATTTTTATAGTTTCTTTGGTGATCCAACCACTTTTGCTTTTATGGATTATGTGGGAGTTCTGCCTCATAAACAATTGGCCAGTACGATTCCGTTTATGCTTTTTGCATTGTTTCAAATGAAATTTGCGATTATTGCTCCGGCCATTATCACTGGTTCTTTTGCAGAGCGCGTTCGTTTTATATCGTATTTACTTTTTATCAGTCTTTTTACCATTTTTATTTACGCGCCATTGTGCCATTCTGTTTGGTATCCAACAGGTATTTTAGGCAGTTATTTTGGTGTAAAAGATTTTGCTGGAGGAACGGTTGTACACATGAGTTCAGGATTTGCGGCTTTGGCGGGAGTACTGGTTTTAGGAAAAAGAAAAAACAATCAGCACATTCCAACCAATATTCCGTTTGTATTATTAGGAACCGGAATGCTATGGTTTGGATGGTTTGGCTTCAATGCCGGTTCGGCTCTTGCAGCCAACGGAACCGCCGCAATGGCTTTTGCAACTACGACAACCTCATCGGCTGCAGCCATGTTAACCTGGGTTTTCTTTGACCGAATGAACGGTCGAAAAGTTTCGGCTCTTGGCGCTTGTATTGGAGCTGTAGTAGGCTTGGTTGCCATTACTCCGGCTGCTGGTTATGTTTCAGTTCCTGAAAGTATGTTTTTTGGATTTATAACCGCTTTGGTTTCTAATTCGGTTGTAAACTGTCGCTTATCAAAAAAATTCGATGATACCCTTGATGTTTTTGCCTGTCACGGTGTAGGTGGAATTATGGGAATGATTCTAACTGCTATTTTTGCTCATGGTGAAGATGCGAGTTTGTTACACGGAGGCTGGAATGTATTTGCACATCACATGATGGCGTTGGTATTGGTTTCTATTTTTACTTTTTTCGGAGCGTACTTCTTGTTTAAGGTAACCAATTTCATTATTCCGTTGCGTGTTTCTGAGGAGAACGAACATATCGGATTGGATCTCTCTCAACATGATGAGACGCTTGATCCAAAATTAAAACCTATTGCAGAACCGCAGTACATTTAAGAAATCTTTTTTTTTCGCCACGAATTACACTTAATCTACACTAATTTTTTTCCGACCAAACCGCTTAAATTAATTCGTGAATTCGTGGCAAAAAAAAATATCCTTGATGAAAATTCGTGAAGGAAAACTTTTAAAGCTAATTGTACTATTTACATTCGTTTATATTCCTTAATTTTGCTGAAAATTTTTGTAAAAGTGGGAAGTAAAAATAAACTAAAAAGATTCAGAGAAAACGAAACATTTCAAAACGTTTTTCAACCAACCAGAGAAGAAGTTGTAGGCGATTTAATGCCTTTGAAAGGTAAATGGAATTCTGATTTCTTTAAAAATGATAATCCATTAGTTTTAGAATTGGGATGTGGAAAAGGAGAATATTCTGTTGGATTAGCAGAAAGATATCCAAACAAAAATTTTATCGGAATTGATATTAAAGGAGCCCGTTTCTGGAGAGGTGCCAAAACCGCTGTTGAAAACGGATTACACAACGTTGCATTTGTTCGAACTCAAATCGAACTAATCAATCATATTTTTGCCGACAATGAAGTGGACGAAATCTGGATTACTTTTCCGGATCCGCAAATCAAATACAAGAGAACCAAACACCGTATGACCAATTCGGAATTCTTGAAATTATACAAAAGAATCCTTAAAAAAGACGGTGTCGTAAACTTAAAAACCGACAGTGAATTCATGCACGGTTACACGTTGGGATTACTTCACGGTGAAGGTCACGAGGTTTTATACGCCAATCATAATGTATATAAAAATGAAGGAAGCCCTGAAGAAGTTACCGCATTCCAGACTTTTTATGAAAAACAATATTTAGAGATTAACAAGGCAATTACGTATATTCGTTTTAAAATTAAAGACTAATTTAATTTTAAAAACTTTTTCATAACCCATCAATCAACTGAATGGCATTACTTACCCCATTACTTTCAGGTTTTCTTGCCGCTTTCATTGGGATTATTCCACCAGGTTTAATCAACATGACGGCAGCCAAAGTAAATTTGAAAGAGGGGAAAAAAAATGCTTTATGGTTTGTTGCGGGAGCTGTCTTAGTGATCTTTTTTCAGGTTTCTTTAGCCGTTTTTTTTGCACGCGTCATCGACAATCGGCCAGATGTAGTGACATTGTTACGCGAAGTAGGATTTGTTATTTTCTCTGTTTTAACCGTTTATTTTTTGTTTATAGCCAAAGAACCGAAAGCCAAAAAAATCGAAAATAAAAAAAACCAGTAAAAAAAAGTCGTTTCTTTCTGGGAATGCTGCTTTCCGGACTTAACTTCTTCCCTATTCCGTATTATGTGGTTGTAAGTGTTACTTTGGCCTCTTACCACCTTTTTGCATTTGAAAACAACATTATTTTTACTTTTGTATTCGGATCTGTTTTAGGCTCATTTGCCGCTTTATACAGCTACATTGGTTTCTTTGGAAGAATCGAGAAGAAAACAGACTATCTGATGAAAAACATGAATACCATTATTGGAAGCATCACAGGATTAATTGCCGTACTCACGCTTTTTAATATTTTGACTTACTATTTCAGCTAATAAAATGTAAGTTCAGATTATTATTTATTTGTAAAATTTTAGTTTCACGCAGATTTTGCGGATTAAGCAGATTCTTTCCTTCATAAATTAAAAAAAATGGGCTTCATTTTAATGCATAAAATCTGCGTGAAAATTTCGTTAGTAAAATCATTTCTCACCCTTTAACCTGTGCTACAAATTATGGCTGAAGATAATTTTTTTGAAAGAGTTTATGCAATCGCCCGACAAATTCCGTACGGAAAAGTAACTTCTTATGGCGCAATTGCCAAAGCTTTAGGAACAGCCCGCTCTGCCCGAATGGTAGGCTGGGCCATGAATGCCTGTCACAACATGGATGATGTTCCCGCCCACCGTGTGGTAAACAGAAAAGGACTTCTCACCGGAAAACATCATTTTGACGGAACCAATTTAATGCAACAGTTACTCGAAAGCGAAGGCATTAATGTCGTAGACAATCAAATTATAGATTTTGAAAAACATTTCTGGCAGCCGAAAATAGAACCTTAAAACCGCTCCTTATAACTAAATCAGGCAAATTACAAAGCTGGTTTTATCCTCATCGGTTTGGTAACTCAAATACCCTCCGTGCGCTTCAATGATATTTTTAGAAAGCGTTAGTCCAATTCCGGCACCATCTTTTCTGGTGGTGAAAAACGGCAGAAAAACTTTATCTCTGATCTCGGTATCAATTCCTTTTCCATTATCCGAAATGGTAATAAAAAAGCGATTGTTTTCAGTATACGATGACAAGAACATCTTCTTTTCGCGCTTTTCTTTCAAAGCATAAATACTATTGGTAATCAGATTGATAATTACCTGTTCTATCTGACTTTTATCAATTAAAATCGATCTTGAACTATTAATTTCGTTTACCAGTTCTATATTTTCCGTCTTTAAAATTGGACTCATTACCCGAAGACAGTCTTCAAAAAGAACTTTTATAGGAGTCATTTTTTTAGTCGGAGTCGGCAGCATGGCCAGTTTTCGATAATTTTCTACAAAAACCTGCAAATGATCGCTTCGATTGATAATGGTCGAAATACTACTTTTAATATCCTCAAAATCATCCTCTTCTAATTCGTCCTGATCAACTATTTGCAGTAAATTTTGCGAAAGTGCACGGATTGGCGTTAGCGAATTCATTAACTCGTGCGAGATAATTTTCATCAGATTGATCCAGGCTTCCTTTTCTTTTTTCTCGATAACACGCTGAATACTGTCCAGCAGAATAATAAAATATTCTTTGTCATACATTTTCGTATGCGAAGTCTGAAGCACAAAAGTCTGTAAGTCCTGATCTTCGATCTTGATCGAAATAGCCGTTTTCAATTCTGTAAAATTGGTCTTTTCGATTTCCTCACAAAGAGACGGCAAATAGTTTTTAAGATACTTCCACTGGCTTACTTTTGGCACTTTGAATAAGTTTGAGAAGCAATCGTTCATTAAAAAAAGATTCCAGTCCTCACCTTCTTTCTCGAGAATTAAAGTAGCGGTGTCGATATTATTTAAAATGGACTGATAGATGCGCTCTTTTGACGTCTGTTCCTGTCGTTGAACCTTTAATTTATCATAAAGTAAAAACAAGTTCCTGAAATTCTCCTTTTTGCTTTCTTCCGGAAAATTATTCGAAAAATCATCCTGCAGAATCGATAAAAGCATTTTATCGTAAAACAAAATTTGCCCTTTAACAAAAAAATACATTTCAGACAACAATATAAAAACGACAAAACCAACCAGAATCGCATTGTAATACAGTTCTTTGTAAATCAAAAAGACACAAAAGAAAAAGGGAATCATCACCAACAGAATCCTTGCAAACAAAGCGTTATAAAATTTCCAGTTCTTCATTGTTTTATTTTTTATTCCGACAGATTCAAAAGTTTAATATTCAACAAGAATCTTTCAAAGCCGTTCGGAACTATTTTTAAGTTTAGATGTTTCTCAGATCGTATTTTTCAATTCTTCTGTACAAAGCGGCTCTTGAAAGCCCAAGTTCTTCGGCTGTTTTGCTGATATTTCCATTATTCTTAAACAATGTTTTCTCGATGGCACTTTTTTCCATTTCAGACAATGGATTTTCGTCGTTTTCCTGAAGTTCTTCGAAATCCAAAATATCCAGATTGGTTACCGAAATAGTATGATTATCGGCCAAAATTAAGGCACGCTCAATCTTATTCTCTAATTCCCGAATATTTCCTTTCCAGGGATATTTTTCTAAATAGGGTCCAACATTGTCGTCAAAACACCAATTTTCCTGATTGTATTTTTCAGCAATTTTATCCAAAATAAAATTAGCCATCGGGATAATATCGTCTTTTCGCTCACGCAAAGAAGGTAAATGAATCTCCATGGTGTTGATTCGGTACAGTAAATCTTCCCTAAACGTTTTATTTTTTACTTCTGCTTTTATATCGGCATTGGTAGCCGCAATGATCCTTACATTCAACGGTCTTGCTTTGCTTTCGCCCAAACGGGTTACGGTTTTGGTTTGTAAAACATGTAACAGTTTGGATTGCAGATGTAACGGAATATTCCCTATTTCATCCAGAAAAATCGTACCGCCTGATGCCGCTTCAAATCTTCCCGCGGTATCTGTTTTAGCATCTGTAAAAGCCCCCTTGGCATATCCAAAAAGTTCACTTTCAAACAAGTTATCACTCAGTGACCCCAGATCGACATGCACAAAAGGCTGCTCTTTTCGTTCTGAATTCAAATGGATGAACTCGGCAAAAACATACTTTCCTGTTCCATTTTCACCTAAGATTAAAACGTTAGCAGCTGTTTTGGCGACTCTCTCAGCAATACCGTAAGCCTGCTTAATTTTAAGAGAAGTTCCTGTAAAATAACTTTTGGTTGATTTTTCTACTACTTCTTTTTTACTATTCTTTCGGCTCTCTACTACAGCCTTATCAATAATTTCCAGTAGTTTTTCATTGTTCCAGGGTTTCAAAACATAATCAAAAGCCCCAATTTTAATTCCTTCAACCGCAGTGTCAATTTTACCAAAAGCAGTCATTAAAATCACAACAGTCTTTGGCGAAAGTGTTTTAATTTCCTTGAGCCAATGGATTCCTTCGCGCCCATCTTCAAAACCAATTCGATAGTTCATGTCCAACAAAACCACATTTATTTCATTTTCGTTTAAAATAGAGATGATTTTTTTAGGGCTGTTGGTCGTAAAAATGGTTTCAAAATGTTTTTTGAGAATCATTTTTGCCGAAAAAAGAATTTCTTCCTGATCGTCGACGATTAAAATATGGGCTTGTTTCTTTCGCATGCTGTCTTTTTTTGTCCGATTCTGAACGGTCAACTGTTCATTTCCGAACACTTCTTTTTTAGGTGGTTTTTAAAGCTTCTTTAAAATCAATACTTTACAGATTATACTTTTTATGGCACAGTATTTACCTATTGGTAATCAGTAAATTATTAAAGAAATGGACAAGATAATTCCTCGTAAAAATAGAAAATTTAGATATCTCACAATAGCAATTGGAGTTTTTTTAGTTTTGGCAACAATTGTGTTTTTCTCGTTTAATACCAAAAGAAGTTTAAATGTAAAAGCCGATGAACTTAGCGTTCAAAAAGTAGAAAAAGCTTTCTTTGAAGATTTTGTTGTTTTTCAGGCCAAAGTAGAACCTCTTAACGTAATGCTTGTAAATGTTACTGAAGGCGGTTCTGTAAAAGAGATTTTTGTTGAAAATGGCGCAATGGTTACCAAAGGTCAGCCTTTAGCACGTTTGTTCAATCCGAACACAGAACTGAATTACCTGACTCAGGAAACGGCGATTATCGAGCAAATCAATAATTTAAACACCGGAAAACTGAACATCAGAAATCAGGAGCTGAATTTAACCAAGGATCTGGTTTTAATAGAACACGATTACAATGACGCCAAAAGGTTGTACGACATGAACGCGAAATTGTTTGAAAAAGATGTGATTTCGAGAAATGACTGGAATAATTTTAAAGAAAGTCTGCGTTTTCAGGACGAGCGTAAAAGAACGATCCAACAAAGTATTCAAAAAGAAAAACAAACCAATCAGGTTCAAATTTCTCAAATCAACCGTTCGATTCAGACTATGGAAAAAAGTCTGGATATTTTAAGAAACAATAAAAAGAACTTCTTAATTACAGCACCGGAATCGGGGAGATTAACTTCTTTTCAACCTGTTTTGGGAAAAACGTTTCAGGCAGGTGAAAGTATCGGAAAAATAGATTCTAAGCAAGGCTACAAATTAGCAGCCGATGTAGATGAATTTTATTTGGAAAAAGTACGCGAAGGATTGAAAGGTCAGGTAGAATTTCAAGGAAAAAACCTGGAAGTTATAGTTACAAAAGTAATTCCGGAGGTAAAAAGCGGACACTTTAGAGTGGAGTTGGCTTTTATATCCAAAGAAAATATCACTTTACAAGACGGACTCAGTTTTGGTGTAAAACTGATTCTGTCCGAAAAAAACAAAACACTTGTGGTTTCAAAAGGAAGTTTCAATCAGGAGTCTGCAGGAAAATGGATTTTTGTAGTAAAAGGAAATAAAGCAGAAAGAAGAAATATAAAACTAGGCAGAGAAAACCCATCCTATTATGAAGTTCTCGAAGGCTTAAAAGAAGGTGAATCAGTTATCACTTCATCGTACACCGATTATAAAGACATTGAAGAATTATCGATTAGTTCTCAGTAGTAGTTTTCAGTCGCGGTTTTCAGTCACAGTACACAGTCACAGTACACAGTCACAGTATACAGTCGCAGTTTACATTTTACAATTCACAAAGTTTCAATCATCAATCATCAATCAAAAAATAGAATTAACAACCACTAAAATTTCAAAACTTATGATAACCATTCAAAACCTAACCAAAGTTTTCAGAACAGAAGAAGTAGAAACAGCAGCTTTAAGCGGGATTTCTTTAGAGATTAAAAAAGGTGATTTTTTAACCATTATGGGACCTTCAGGCTGCGGAAAATCAACTTTACTTAATATCATAGGTCTTCTGGACAGCGCTTCAGGCGGGAGTTACAAGTTATTAGATCAGGAAATGATTGGTTTAAAAGAGAAAGGAAGAGCAAATGTCCGAAAAGAAAACATTGGCTTTATTTTCCAAAATTTTAACCTGATCGACGAACTTTCGGTTTACGACAATATCGAATTGCCTTTGATCTACAACAATGTAAAAGCAACTGAGAGAAAACAAAAAATCGAAGCTATTGCCGAGAAACTGAATATCTCTCACCGCCTTAAACATTTCCCACAGCAACTTTCAGGGGGACAACAGCAAAGAGTTGCCGTTGCAAGAGCTTTGGTAAACGATCCTAAAATTATTCTGGCCGATGAGCCAACCGGAAATTTAGATAGTAAAAACGGTAATGAGGTAATGGAACTCTTAACCGATTTACACGCTAAAGGAGCTACCATTTTAATGGTTACCCACTCTGATTATGATGCTTCGTTTTCGCAAAGAACGATCCATATGAAAGATGGTGTGGTATTCTCTGAAAAATTCAATCAACGAAATGTTGATGTTTTTATGGACGCTAAATAAAAGTAAAATGATCAAATTCATCGTAAGCGCAATCATAATCCTGATGGGGTTTGTTTGCAAAATACTATCCGGCCTATAATGCCTTGCAGATTATAAAACCTGCAAAACTATTTCAAAACCAACCGTAACAACTATAAAAAATAAAACATGATTTTTAACTGGTTTAAGATATTTATATATCATTTGAAACAAAACAAACTGTTTTCGTTTTTAAATGTCCTGGGATTAAGCATTGGAATCTCTGGAGTAATTTTCGCCATTTTATACTGGAATAACGAAAATGCCTATGATCAATGGAATCCTGAAAAAGATAACGTTTATCAGGTTTTGAATAAAATTGGAGCAACAGGAGATACCTGGGCCTCCAGCAGTATTCCTTTCGGAAGAACTTGTAAAGCAACAATTCCCGAAATAGAATCGATCTGTTTTTTTAATTCCTGGTACAGCAATGATATGATTAAATATCAGGGGCAAAAATTCTTTCACAAAAAGATTGCAGTTTCCGACAATGGTTTTTTTGATATGTTTCCGCTGCCTATCGTAAAAGGAGCCAAAACCAATATCCTGAAAGAAAAAAACAGTGTGGCATTGTCAGAAGAAACTGCAAAATTACTTTTTAAGAACGAAGACCCAATTGGCAAATCAATTACCTATAATTACAAAGATTACACGGTAAAATCGGTTTATAAAATTATAGCTCCTTCAGCTTTTGAACCCAATTACGTTTTTAGCGGAGTTGCCCGTGATGGCGACGAGCAAAGTTGGGGTAACTTTAATTATGGCTTAATGATTAAAGTTAAAAAAGGAACTGATATTGCAACTGTTTTAAAGAAAATACAAAATGTAGATTACGTTAACCGAACTTTGAAAGATGCCAAAGCCAACGGACAGACTCCGGAACAATATGTAAAAGAAAATGGACAGACAACTGTAATATTAGATAAATTAAGCGATACCCGTTTGCACGGTACAAAATCGTCACAGGGAGCAAATCTTCCAGAAGGAAAAGGAAATCTGCAATTGCTTTACATTATGGTCGGTCTCTCTATTTTGATTCTGGCGCTTTCTTTGGTCAACTATATCAATTTAGCGACCGCTTCAGCAATAAAACGCGCTAAAGAAGTGGGCGTTCGTAAAATTGTGGGAGCCACTAAAAAGCAGATCGTCCTTCAGTTTATTTTCGAAACCGCGATAATAGTAGTTTTAGCCATTATTTTTGCTTTAGCAATTGTAGAACTTTCTCTGCCGTACTACAATACTTTTTTGAAAAAATCTCTGACTATGAATGGCAGTGAATTTTACCTGCAGCTCCTTTTTATATTTGGATTAGTGATCGTTCTTGCAGGTGTTTTTCCTGCCGTTTACATCTCAAATTTTGAAACGCTTAAGGTTTTAAAAGGAAACTTCTCCAGAAGTAAAAGCGGCATATGGATTCGAAATTCGATGCTTATTTTCCAGTTTGGTATTGCTGCTTTTTTTATTATTGGTGCTTTAATCGTGAATTCACAGGTAAGCTATATGATGAACAAAGATCTTGGTTTTAGTGGAGATCAGGTTATCAAAATTCCTTTTAATTATCAGGAATATGACAAGAAATTCCTTAAATATCAAACCACAAAACAAGAACTTTTAAAAATGCCTGGAGTTACAGATGTATCCACCTTTGCCGGTACTTTTGGAAACAGCACCAACTCCAGTTCAGGATTTACACACAATAGTATTTTTGTACAATCCCGAAATGTCGAAATGGATTTTGGCTTTCTGGATATGATGAAAATCAAAATTGTTCAGGGACGCGATTTATCTCCGAAATTTGCTTCGGATACCATTGACAATTGGCTGGTCAACGAAACTCTTGTTAAAACCTTAGGAATTAAAAATCCTATTAATACGGTTATAACATCGGGTTGGGGAAATGAAAAAGGAAACATGAAATTTAAAATTGTTGGTGTGGTAAAGGATTTTCACATCACGGGATTACAGGACAAAATACCACCAATGGTTTTTATCAATCTTAAAACTTTAAAGTGGAATAATTATGATAATATTTATGTGAAAGTTTCTCCAAACAACTTAACCGAAACCTTATCAAAACTAGAAAAATTCTGGGCAAAAAACATCAATCAGGATTATCCATTTGAATATGAATTTGTCAATAAAGGCTTTGCCCGAACCTATCAGGAACAGGTAAAACAGAAGAATTTGTTTTTCATTCTAAACCTTGTGGTCATCATCATCGCTATTTTTGGATTGTTTGCTTTGGCCTCTTTTTCAATGGAGCGAAGACTAAAAGAAATTGCCATTAGAAAAACATTGGGCGCTGAAACTGACGCTTTATTAAAAGAATTATCCAAGCAATATGTTGGTTTTTGTTTACTTGGATTTGTGATTGGTATTATTCCGGCATACCTTTTGCTACAAAAATGGCTGGAAAACTTTGCCTTCCGAATTGGAGTCTCGGTAATTCCATTCAGTATCGCTCTGGCTTCCCTATTGGCTTTAACGCTTGTCATCGTTTTAGCAAAAGCTTATCAGGTAACTAAGATTGATATCTTAAAATACCTAAAATACGAATAATACCGATTGTATATTCAATATAGTCCAATTGCATTGTACTATTTTCATATTACATCGGCATTATATCAGAAAACATTGAACTAAAATGTAAGTAAATTTGATATAAACTTGTAGACCATTTTTTTTAAAAACCCGCCAAATCATATTGATCTGGCGGGTTTCTTTTTTTATTTCGAAACAACTGAATCGGAATATAATAACTTATCCAGCTGTTTATCTCTGTCGTAAACATCGGGATAAAAACCAATTTCTCCGTCATCCGTTACCCAGGCCGTAAAATATCCAATATAAATTGGAATTTTGGTTTTCAGCATACAAGTGGTTTCTTTTTCACCGCTCATCGCTTTATCGATTTTATCTACCGGCCAGTCGGGATTGTCTTTCAAAATAGCCAAAGCCAATGGTTTTGCTTCTTTAACATTAATACAGCCATGACTGAAAATACGTTTTTCGAAATCAAACAAACTTTTTGCAGGAGTGTCGTGCAGGTAAATGTCATTTGGATTTGGGAACATGAATTTAACTAATCCTAAAGAGTTTTTAGGTCCCGGTTTTTGTCTTACATTCCCTCCGTTCCATTCCATATTATGATCTGCCAGATAATTTTTATCCTCTGCCATTTTCAGTTTCAGCTCATTTTTGATGATGCTCTGCGGAACATACCAATACGGACTAAATACAATTCGATCCATATTACCACTAAAAATTACGGTCTCGGTCATTCGGGTTCCCACAAAAACATCGGAAACGAGTTCATATTTACCATTTTTCACATAAATCAGCCTGAAGGACGGAATATTAACCATTATGTACTCGCTAGCCTTTGCTAATGAGGTAGGTATCCATCGGCAACGCTCCATATTCAGCATGATCGTTTTGATACGATTACCAATAGGTTCATTCATCTGATTGATATGATCACGGGTTAAGGTATAATTCAGTTTAAGTCCGTACCTTTTTTTATACTTTAAAACTCCGGCCATCATCTCCTCGTCATAGACATCTCTTTTAGAATCTTGCGCCAGATCTCCCACCACAAACAATCGCTGTCTGATTTGCTTGATGGCAACACCGCTATCAAAAGGCTTCAGGTCTTTATAATTTATACTGTCAATATCAATTTTTGTCCATTGATTGTTTTTCTCAATGTTTCTGTATCTTTTCAATACTGATTTAAGTTTGTAGTACTGTCCAAACAAAAGATCCTCGTCTTTATTCAGTCGACCGGGGTCAACCATAAGAGAATCTAATATTTTAGAGTAAGAAATCGTTTTTGCAGGAAGAAACCATCCAATTTTTTTTAGTGTCGCCGGATCAACTCCTGAATAAACGTTGCTTGCATAAAAAACATACATATTAGACAACAACAGTTCTGTATCAATTTGCGGAAGATCATTCGTTACGTTCTCATTAAAAACATCATCTACCAGATTCATATAAGGCATCATAGCTTTAATTCCCTGCTCATTTAGCAAGCGTACCTTATGATACAACAGTGCTCCAAATTCACTCACACTTTTATCATCGTACCAGATCATTTTGTATTCCTTTTTCTTATACAGGTCTAAAACGTCATTTTGGTATTTTTTCAGATTGGGATATTTTTTATAAAACTGACTGATTGCTGCCGCATCAACAGCGGTTTTAAAAAGGTACCTATTCGATGCAGAAACATTATCAAACTCTTTGAATTTGTGGTTTACATCGCTCTCTTTAGCGGAAGATCCGAAAGAAAACAGCAAAAAACTAACGGCAATAATTACAGAAGAAGTAAAATTTCGCATATTTTTCAGATTTAAATTTTAAGATTAAATTCTATTCAGAAAATACCGGAAACCTATAATTGTCCCCCAAAGACAAGTTCTCGTATATTTTTCAGAATATTTGGAAATCGCAAATTTAGGGTACTCAAATATAGCTAAGATTATTGATATTTTAACGATCTTATTCTTAAATTTTATCTATTTACCTGTTATGTTTTCCCCGTTTTTTTATTTCTAAATAAAACACAATCTCTCGTTTTTCAGATTCCGGAATCAAAAACTAGGTGTAAGAATCATTTTGAGCAATCTCAATATCAATAAATACAATTTAAAAAGGGTTTGAATCCGAACATAATCTGTTATCTTTGCAGTCTGAAATCAGTTTAAATTAACACAATACTTTAAATCGATTTCGATCAATCGAAAATAGTCCATTAAAATGAAATTAGACAGAAAAGAAATTCTTAAAGCTCTAGAAACAATTACTATAGCGGGAGAAGGAAAAAATATGGTTGAAAGCGGCGCTGTTGCCAATGTCATTACTTTTGGTGATGAAGTTGTGGTAGACCTGGTGTTACATACGCCAGCAATGCACATCAAAAAAAGAGCTGAAGATGATATCAAAAAAACAATCCATGAATTGGTATCTCCAGAAGCAAAAATTAAAGTAAATATTAAAGTAGAAACTCCGGAGAAAAACGAAATTAAAGGTCGTGCTATTCCCGGAATCAAAAATATTATTGCAGTTGCTTCTGGTAAGGGAGGAGTTGGAAAATCGACTGTTACCGCAAATCTTGCTGTAACACTTGCAAAAATGGGCTTTTCAGTTGGTGTTCTTGATGCTGATATCTACGGACCATCGATGCCAATTATGTTTGACGTTGAAAACGAAAAACCGGTTTCGATTACTGTTGACGGAAAATCAAAAATGAAACCTATCGAAAGCTATGAAATCAAAATACTTTCTATTGGTTTCTTTACAGCGCCAAGTCAGGCTGTAATCTGGAGAGGTCCAATGGCTGCAAAAGCACTGAATCAAATGATTTTTGATGCCGATTGGGGAGAATTAGATTTTATGTTAATCGATTTACCTCCGGGAACGGGAGATATTCATCTTTCGATCATGCAGTCGCTTCCAATTACGGGAGCTGTAGTAGTAAGTACTCCTCAGGCTGTGGCTTTAGCCGATGCTAAAAAAGGAGTAGCGATGTTCATGCAGGACAACATTAATGTACCTGTTTTGGGAATCATAGAAAACATGGCTTATTTTACACCCGAAGAATTACCTGACAACAAATATTATATCTTTGGACAAGAAGGAGCAAAAAATCTTGCCGAAGACTTAAACGTTCCTTTTTTAGGAGAAGTTCCAATTGTACAATCTATTCGTGAAGCTGGTGATTATGGTCGTCCGGCTGCTTTACAAACTGCTTCGGTAATCGAAACCGTTTTTGAAGGGATTACACGAAATGTTGTACAAGAAACTGTAAACAGAAACGATAGTTTACCTGCGACTGAAGCCATAAAAATTACAACTATGGCGGGATGTTCAGCGGTTAAAAAAAATTAATATAATGAGATAATGAGAAAATTAGATAATTAGATAATGCACAAAATTGTCTAATTATCTAATTGACCAATTTTCTAATTGATAAAATTATGACAACAGAAGAATTAACAAGCAACGTATTATTAGCTCTTGATGAAATCAGACCTTTTTTAAATTCTGATGGAGGAGACATTACGCTTATTTCTATAGAAGATGACA
Source organism: Flavobacterium sp. WG21 (assembly GCF_000335775.1). NCBI lineage: Bacteria > Pseudomonadati > Bacteroidota > Flavobacteriia > Flavobacteriales > Flavobacteriaceae > Flavobacterium > Flavobacterium sp. WG21. The sequence goes on along the minus strand of NZ_AMYW01000001.1, from coordinate 189,195 downwards.
AACATGTTAAAGTTCGTCTTGAAGGAGCATGTATCAGCTGTAGTGTAAATCAAATGACGCTAAAAGCGGGAGTTGAGACCACTATAAAAAAATATGCCCCACAAATAGAAACGGTGGTTAATATAATGTAATAAAAACGCGATTTTTCTCAGCAATTCGATTTCGTTGATTTAACAAGAATATTAGCGCTTTATATCGTTTAATTTATAATTTCGCAAAAAAACAGTGCTAAATAAATGGGTTGTTGCATTTTTAGCAAAATATAATACAAATATTTAAGAGTTTTAGTTAAGGAATTGTCACTTATTTAATTAAATTTGTCACATAACCCTTAAATCTTAAATTTTATGAAGAAGTTTTACGCTCTGTTTTTATTATTATTTTGTGTTTCTGTAAATTATGCGCAACAAACCACTCAAACGTTAGTTGTTGACAAAGCCTGGCTAAATGATTCTGAAGAATGGTCGGATTTTAAATACACAGGTCAGATTGTATTTTCGACTAATGCCAACGAAGAAGAAGGAAGCCTAAGAATTGGAAACTATGATTTTCTGTTCGACATTTGTGGAGGAAAAGCAAAGTTTGCCAACAAAGCAACTTATAGTGTTGCACAATTCTCTCACCCGAGAAAAGTATCTGTTACCACAGATAAACAGGGAGTAATGAATTCAACTTATGAAGGAACTTTGGTTTTTCAATCTGATAAAGATTATTATTCTGTAATTGCTATAGTAACGATATTAGAGAAAAACGGAAATACTCTTGGAGTAAAAATGCACCTTAAAGAAGGCAGCAAAAAAGAATACGCATTTAGTATCAAAAACAGTTAATATAATTTAAGGATTTTTTCACGTTATAAAATCCGAACCAGTAAAATTCCACTAATTAAAATGGATGTATTAATAAAGATTAAAGATCGAGAAGGAGTTATACACGAATTACAGGCTCCGACTGATATGGCAATGAACATAATGGAGTTATGCAAAGCATACGAACTTCCTGTTGAAGGAACTTGCGGAGGAATGGCGATGTGTGCCTCTTGTCAGTGTTACGTTCTAAATGATGTTGCATTACCGGAAATGGGAGATGAAGAAGAAGCTATGCTTTCGGAAGCGTTTTATGTTAAATCTAATAGCCGTTTAGGTTGTCAGATCCCTATTACTGAAGAATTAGAAGGCCTGGAATTAGAACTGGCCCCGGAATATTAAATACAAAAAAGCGAGAAGTAAAATTCTCGCTTTTTTTATGGCTGTTACTTTAATAAATCCGACAGGTTTTAAAAACCTGTCAGGTTTGCTTATACAATTATTCTGTAATTTCTCCAGGATTAAATGGCTCAAAATTTCTTTCAGAAAATGCTTCTGTCAGGATTCCCGACGAACACAGCCAGGTTATCGTTTCTTCAAGTGTAGTTCCTGCCTTATAGATCATTTCACTATGTCTTGGCAATACAAAGTATTCGTTTTTTAAAAGAACAATCTCATCGCCGTCGTACGTATCCCCTATTCTTACTGAGCTCAAAACTTCTTCTTTCGTAAGCACATCCTTTCCTTCATCCCAGAACCAATATTCCGTTATGCGATTTCTCCATTCGTCGAGCGTCAGCATTATGGTTTCGGGAAGATAAATCCGTACGTAAGTTCCCCCAAGGATTCCACTCCCAAATTCTGAAACATACGCTTTGTAATCTTCGTCGAAATTAATATTTAAGGTTTTCTCACAAGCCAGAATATCTTCTTCATCCGCTACAAACAAATCTGTTTTATGGGTATTGTAATTGGCTATTATTTTATAATTATCGAAATTCATATCATTGATTTTTACAACAGCTAATTTATGATTTTTAAATTTATACATCAAAAAAACCGCAACTGCATTGCTGCAATTACGGTTTTCTCTTTATAACAATTTTATTTAATCTCTGTTTATACCAAACCTGCCGCGATTAAATACTCAGCGATTTGAATCGTGTTGGTTGCAGCTCCTTTTCTAAGGTTATCAGCAACAATCCATAGGTTTAAAGTATTTGGCTGACTTTCGTCACGACGAATTCTACCTACAAAAACATCATTTTTACCTTCTGCAAACAATGGCATTGGGTAAGTAAAAGTATCTAAGTTATCCTGAACTACTACTCCATCTGTATGGTGTAAAATTTCACGTACTTCATTTACATCAAAATCATTCGTAAACTCAACGTTCACAGCCTCACTGTGTCCGCCAACAACCGGTACACGAACTGCAGTAGCGGTTACTCTGATTGTATTATCGCCCAGAATTTTTTGAGTTTCACGAACTAATTTCATTTCTTCTTTAGTGTATCCGTTTTCCTCAAAACTGTCGCAATGTGGAATGGCATTTCTGTGAATTGGATACTTATAAGCCAATTCGCCCTGAACTCCGGCATATTCATTTTCTAACTGTCTTACCGCTTTCACACCCGTTCCGGTGATCGATTGATACGTAGAAACGATAATTCTCTTAATATTGTATTTTCTGTGCAATGGAGCCAAAGTCAACACCATTTGGATAGTGGAACAGTTTGGGTTTGCGATAATTTTATCTTCTTTGGTTAAAGTCGAAGCGTTGATTTCAGGAACCACTAATTTCTTAGTCGGGTCCATTCTCCATGCTGATGAATTGTCAATAACAGTTGTACCTGCTGCAGCAAATTTTGGAGCCCATTCCAGTGAAGTTTCACCTCCTGCCGAAAAAACAGCAATATCAGCCTTCATATCCACTGCTGTCTGCAGTCCTACCACTTTGTATTTTGTTCCTTTATATTCAATTTCTTTTCCTACTGATTTCTCAGAAGCTACCGGAATTAACTCTGTAACAGGAAAATTTCTTTCTGCTAAAACTTTAAGCATTACTTCGCCAACCATACCAGTGGCACCTACAACTGCTATTCTCATTTTTATATGTTTAGTATGAATTAATTTATTTTGTTATGCAAAAGTATACATAATAAAAGTCAAAACAACGTCCTTCACAAAAAATAACAAAATGTTACAAAACAAACAAGAAGCAAAAAAAACCGCCCCAATTAAGGAACGGTTTAGTTAGACTTAGTGTAGCGGAATTATTTTTTAAGCAAATCTCTAATTTGCGTAAGTAGCTCTTCTTGAGTTGGTCCGGCAGGTGCTGCCTCGACTACTGTTTCTTTTTTCTTCGCTTTATCTGCAGCTCTTAGTACCACAAATACAAAAAATGATATAATTACAAAGTTAATGATTGCCTGAACCAAATTTCCATAGGTAATTACTGCGGCTCCGGCAGCTTTAGCAGCGGCTAAATTTGGATAACTATTACCATCAAGTGTAACAAATTTTTGAGTAAAATCAATTCCTCCCGTAAGTAAACCAACAACTGGCATAATAATATCGTCTACAGCAGAACCCACTATTTTTCCAAATGCGCCACCAATAACAACTGCTGTTGCTAAACTCAACACATCACCTTTCAGCAAAGAAGCTTTAAAATCTGCAAAAAATCCCATAATCGATTATTTTAGTTTATACTTAATTGATTTTCGAAAATACGTAATTTTATTGACAATTTGTTAAAATTATCTAAAAAACACTCTTTTCACCCGCTGTGATATGCTGGTCATAATTTCATACGGTATTGTTTTTAAAGCAGTTGCCATTTCAATAACCGTTGGACTTTCTCCAAAAACAATTACTGAGTCACCTTCTTTACAATCGATATCGGTGACATCAACCATGAGCATGTCCATACAAACACTTCCTAAAATGAACGCTTTTTGATCCTTAATCACCACATACCCTACTTTATTTCCCCACAAACGCGAAATTCCATCTGCATATCCAATAGGTATGGTGGCAACTCTGGTTTGTTTATCTGCCATAAAACGGCGTCCGTAACCAACGCTATCTCCCGCCGGAATTGTTCGTACCTGAGAGATAATTGATTTCAGAGTACCTACATTTTCCAGATATTTTTGCTCAGCAGGATCGTTCGAAACTCCATATAAACCAATTCCTAAACGTACCATATTGTATTGCGCGTCGGGAAAATTACTTATTCCGGAAGTATTCAGTATATGACGAATCGGATTAATATCCAGAGCCGTAATCAATTTTAAGGACAAATCTTCAAACAGACGAATCTGGGATCTCACAAAATCAAAATGCTTCACTTCATCACTTGTTGCCAAATGAGACAGCACACTTTTTACTTTTACGGTCGAATTTCCTCTGAGAGTTTCAATCAGTTCCTCCAGTGTATTTTCTTCAAAGCCCAAACGATGCATTCCCGTATCCAGCTTTATGTGAATTGGAAAATCTTTGAGGTTCTTTTCTCTTGCAATTTTCAAAAATGCTTTTAGTCCTTTGATACTATAAATTTCGGGTTCTAAATGATACTGTATAATCGAAGGAAAGCTGGTCGATTCCGGATTCAGCACCATAATTGGTAGTTTTATTCCACCATTTTTAAGAGAGATTCCTTCATCAGCAAAAGCCACCCCCAAATAATCTACTTTGTGATGTTCGAGCAGTTTTGCGATTTCAAGTCCACCATTTCCATAACCAAATGCTTTCACCATCACCATTAGCTTAACATTAGCCGCTAATTTCGATTTATAGTAATTCAGATTGTGGCTAATCGAATTCAGATTGATCTCCAGAATCGTTTCATGCGTTTTTTCTTCGAGTAATGACACAATTTCTTCAAACTGAAACGATCTCGCTCCTTTAATTAAAATGGCTTCATTTTCGAAATTCAGACTCTCCATTTGTGCTATAAATTCAGCTGTATTTGGAAAAGTAATACAGTTTGAGAATTTAGCGGCAAAGGAAGAAATCGTTTCTCCTATCCCGATGACACGGTTTATTTTATTATCGGAAATTAACTGCGCTACTTTGGTATACAATTCTTCATTTGAAAATCCGCTTTGAAAAATATCCGACAGAATAACTGTTTTTGATGCATTCTTTTTCTGTTGGCTTTCTAAAAAATCCAACGCTATCTTGAGTGACTGAAAGTCTGAACTGTAACTATCGTCAATAATACTGCAATTGTTGATTCCGTTTTTTACCTCCAAACGCATTTGCACGGGGTATAAATTTTGAAATCGATTCTGAATGGTTTCGGCATCGTACTTCATGTAAAGCAAAACCAAGAGACAGGAAATCGCATTTTCTATGGAAGCAGAATCACTGAATGGAATTTCAAAATCAAAAAATTCATTTTTATAACGGGCCTGAATACTGGTCGTTTCATCCTCATTAATGCGTTTCACGACAAAAACATCTGCCGATTCATCGGTAAAACTCCACGAGAAAAGTACTCTTTCCGGTAAAAAATAGTCCTGATTTAACTTGGCAAGACATTCGTTTACAAGCTTGTTGTTCTGATAAATAATAACGGTCGCATTTTTAAAAAGCAGTAACTTTTCGTCTATTTTTTCTTCCAGATTTTTAAATCCTTCATCATGTGCCGAACCAATGCTGGTTAAAACTCCAATATTAGGTTTGATGATTCTTTCGAGTTTCATCATCTCATTAACTGTAGATATTCCGGCTTCGAAAATTCCCAGATTATGTTTTTCATTAATGGCAATTACAGATAACGGAACGCCAACCTGAGAGTTGTAACTTTTAGGGCTTCGGATAATATTATAGTCCGGACTCAACAAGAAATTAAGCCATTCCTTTACTATCGTTTTACCATTACTTCCTGTCAATCCGATAATAGGGAAATGAAACAAATCTCTGTAATAACCTGCAAATTCCTGTAAAGCCTGTAGTGTATTTTTGACCACCAAAAAACTGGCTTTTCCTTTTACATCTTCAGGAATATGCTGTACTACAAAATTCTGAACTCCTTTTTCTATCAATTCTGCAATATACAAATGAGCATCATTATTAATCCCCGAAAGGGCAATAAACAAAGTTTTGGAACCGTTTTGTAGAGAACGGCTGTCGATCGAAATATGGTCAACAAAAACATCGGAATCTGAACCTGTCCATTCGGCATTGAGAACCGGGATAAGGCTTTTTACATTTATGCTCATTAAGATTTTCTTTTTGTCAAATTTAAAAAAAGGTTTACCATGAATTTCACAAATTTTCACTAATTCTTTGCGGCACTTTTTGCCACAGATTACTAAAAAGTTTGTCGCGAATTGCACGAATTTTAACTCTTGCTAATTCATACGATTCGTAGCAAAAAAACATTATTTGTTTATATTTGCTTAACACCACTAAATACAACGTTTTGAAAAGAATCCTGCCTATATTCTCCTATATCTTTCATCCGATTTTTATATCGATGTACGCCACCTTATTTTATCTTTTCTTCAAACACGATCTCTTTAGTACTCAGGAAAAATATTATGTGCTGCTTCAAATCCTCATCATCACTATTTTAGTACCCATATTGTTTTATCTTTTACTACGTTCGACGGGGCGTGTGAATTCTATTATGATTCACGAAACTTCACAACGCAAAATCCCCCTGATTTTACAGTGTTTTTTGTATATTTTACTGGTAAAACGAAGCATCGTCATTAGCCGTTATCCTGAATTGCATTTCTTTTTTCTGGGCGCTTTATTCAGTACCATTCTGGCTCTGATTTGCTCGCTGTTCAAAATAAAAGCAAGCTTACACATGATGGCCCTTAGCGGATTCACCATTTTTGTGATTGGGCTGAACACACATCTTCAATTGCAAAATCCTTATTGGAGTGCTTTCCTGATTTTAATGACGGGAATTGTCGCTTCATCACGCTTAGAAATGGAAGCCCATTCTCCTAATGAGTTAGTGATTGGAACTTTTATTGGAATTTTACCGCAGTTATTGTTTCTGAATTTGTGGCTATAAAATGTAGAAAATCAATCCCGCATTCAGCGTTCTTACATTAATGTTTTGTCCTGAAACCGTTGTTACATTTTTAAACAAAGGATTTAGTCCATAATTGAGGTAAAGATTCCAGGTATTATAACCAACAGCCAGATATACGCTATACTGAAGCTTGTTTATATCAGGATTGTTCGAAATTTTATGAGACTCTTCTCCAGTGTCTAAAAGAGACTTATTAGAAAAAATATAGCTTAGTTTAAATCCTCCGTAAATCCTCCAGAATCTATAACTTTCGTAGGTCGAATTTCTCCAACGAAATTCTATCGGAAGATCAACCATATACTGTTTATATCGGTTTGATTTGATATCATTATAATCAGTTACTTCATAAGTCAACACACCATCTGCACCTTTAGCAATCGTCAGGTTCTGGTTATAATTTTGATAACTCAATCCCAAACCCGTTGCAATGGCAACCGTTCTGCTTTTATTGATTGGCATATCACGCAGAAAACCGGTAGAAAGTCCGACAGAGAATTTATTTTGTTTAAGTCCTTGTGGAACCTGGGTCAGAAGATTATAAGTAACTGAGAAATAAAACTGATCTTCCCGATACAATGAATCTATTTTAACAACAGGCTTCACTTCCGGCTTGACCTCCGGCTTTACTTCCTGAGCAAAAGAATTAAAAAACGATACTAAAAACAAACAGCTAAATAGTAGTCGCATATCGTATTTTGGTTTTAAAGAGTTTTTCAAGTAAACGTTTTTTAGGGTAGTTTTATTTCAATTACAAATATAATATAATGCCAGTTCAGGATACCATTTGAATGTAATTATTCGCTTTTCGATCCAAAAAAAATGCCTTTTCTAAACTTTTTTCAATGAATCGTTAACAGAATCTAAAAAATAAATCTATTTTTCTTCTATCTTTTATACCTTTGTGTGTGATGAAAAGAAAACAACTCATATTAAGTGTTTCTTTGGTTCTGATGATATTGTTCTCAATATTCTTTCAGTCCATACACAGTTATGAGCATATTGTAAAGCAGCTTTCAGAAAAACAATGCCACCACGACTATAATGATCCAAGTGGCGAAATAACGCATCAGCACCATAATTATGACTTATGTTATGTTTGTCATTTTGCTTTTGGCAGTTATATTGTTCCAGAAGAAATTGCGCTTCAGTTTCACCATTTCGATAACGAAATTCCGTACTTCTTTACTCTTTCAGAAAGATTATTTTCGTTTTCAGAGAGCGCCTATTTACTAAGGGGGCCTCCGCAAGCTATGGTTGCCTAAATTTCGTAATACACGAAATAAATTTAAACTCTTTTTAATCTAATTCTAAAAAATTGGTGAATTTCCCCATCCTGAAACTTTCAGGTTCGGCAGGTTGTACCGTTGATTTTAGTTTCAGATTGCAAGACAAATTCAATTAACTATAGCATCATTTTCAAATGAAAAAACTAATATTGGCCCTTATTTTAGGGTTTACGGGCATTCTTTCTGCTCAAAATTCGGTATCGGGAACTGTTATCGATCTTCAAAACAAACCCTTAGCCGGCGTATCTGTTTATGCAGCTGAACTACACAAAGGAACAACAACAGATGAAAACGGAAAATACGATTTTAAGAATCTTCCAAACGGTAGTTTCCGACTTTCTTTTACTCTTATCGGTTATACTACACAAAGCAAGACCATTTCTAAACTATTAAAAGAAAACACTCTAGACATTACACTTACGGAATCTGTTTTTGAAATGGATGAAGTTGTGGTTTCAACTCCTTTCAACAAATTGCAATCGCAAAACGTAATGAAAGTAGAACATGAAAGCATTAAAACATTACAACAAAAAGGAACTTCAACTTTAATCGAAGGTCTGGCAACTATTCCGGGAGTTTCTCAAATTTCTACGGGAACTTCTATTGGAAAACCGGTTATTAGAGGTTTAAGCGGAAATCGTGTTTTAGTGTACTCGCAAGGAGTTCGTATCGAAAATCAACAATTTGGAGACGAACATGGCCTGGGACTTAATGATGCCGGAATAGAAAGTGTCGAAGTAATCAAAGGGCCTGCTTCTTTATTATACGGATCTGATGCTTTAGGTGGTGTTTTGTATTTTAATCCTGAAAAATTTGCCGACGCAAATACCTTCAAGGCTAATTTTAGTCAAAAATACTTCACCAATACACAGGGAAGTAACTCTTCTATTGGCTTAAAAACTTCAACAGACAACTGGAAATTCTTAGCCAGAGGAAGCTTCAACACTCATTCTGATTATAAAATTGCCGACGGTGATCGTGTAACCAATACCCGCTATAATGAAACCGATTTTAAAACCGGAGTTGGATACAGCAACTCTAGTTTCTCAAGTGTTTTGCGTTACAATTACAACAAGCTCGACATTGGTATTCCCGAAGAAGGAATCGCAGAGCAGTCATCAAGCAAAAACACATTGTTCCCAAGACAAGGAATCTTCAACCATTTATTGAGTTTGAACAATGTGATCTTTTTTCAAAACTCTAAACTGGACGTTGATTTAGGCTACATTGCGAATGACAGAAGTGAATTTGAAGACAGTAATGTTGCTGCACTTCATATGAAACTGAATACTTTTAATTACAATGCCAAATATCATTTTCCAAAATTCGGTAAAATTGAAACGATTGTTGGTGTTCAGGGAATGCATCAGACTAATAAAAATTCCGGGGAAGAATATTTAATTCCAAATGCGACTACAAATGATTTTGGTGCTTTTGGAACTGCAAATTACGAATGGAATAATAATGTTTTACAAGCCGGATTACGTTTTGACAATCGAAAAGTAACTTCTGAAGCTCACGGTACCGAAGGTGAAGAAGGTTATTTTCTGCCTTTAGACCGTTCCTTTGATAGTTTTAATGCTTCTTTGGGATATAAAACCAAACTTGCAGAACCTTTAACACTGAGACTGAATGTAGCAACAGGTTTCAGAGCGCCAAACTTAGCCGAGCTTACTTCAAACGGGGTTCACGAAGGAACGAACCGTTATGAAGTTGGAAATTCTAATTTAAAAAATGAGCAAAACGTTCAAACCGATTTAAACTTAGAATATAAAAACACACACTTTGAGTTTTTCATCAACGGATTTTACAATCATGTGAACAACTACATTTACACTTCACCAACAGGCGAAGTACGTGATAACAACGATGTTTTTGCTTATGTTCAGAATGACGCCAAATTATACGGAGGTGAAGCAGGTTTACACTTCCACCCTCATCCGCTGGACTGGCTGCATTTTGAAACCAGTTTTGAAACGGTAACGGGTAAAAAACAAAACAATGATTACCTGCCTTTAATTCCTGCTAATAACTGGAATAATACATTACGAACTGAATTCAAAATCAAAAATTGGTTTGAGGAAGGTTATGCTTCTCTAAATGTTTCTTCTACTTTTAGCCAAAATAATGTAAGCGGTTTTGAAACTGCTTCAAAAGGATATACTTTAGTGAATTTAGGTTTTGGTGGAACAGTAAAACTGGGTAAACATGCTTTCGATGTTAACCTAAACGGAAACAATTTATTGGATAAAAAATATATTGCTCACCTGTCAAGATTAAAAACGGACGGTATACCAAACATAGGACGAAATATTGTTCTTGGAGTTAACTTCAATCTGTAACATTTTTAAACCCTATACGACATATAGCTAAGATTAGTTAATACCTGACTAAGCAAGCTTGTACGCCTTATATGGTTTAACTTTTTATCATTATTATTTCACAACAAAAATGCTATTTTTGCTACAATCGTTAAACAAAAATTATGAAAAAAACATTTCTTCTAATGGCAATCACAACTGCAGGAATTTCGTTCGGGCAAGGCAAAATTCAGTATCCCCAAACTAAAAAAGGCGAAACGGTTGATGTGTATTTTGACACTAAAGTAAACGACCCGTATCGTTGGCTTGAAGACGATAAGTCGGCTGAAACTGGAGCCTGGGTAAAGGCTCAAAATGAGGTAACTTATGGTTATTTAGACAAAATTCCATTCCGCAATGAACTTAAAAAGCGCATGGAAAAACTATGGAACTATGAAAAGATCAGTGCTCCATTTGTAGAAGGAAAATTTACTTACTATTCTAAAAACAACGGACTTCAGAATCAATCTGTAGTTTATAGAAAAGGGAAAGACGGTAAAGAAGAGGTTTTTCTAGATCCGAATACTTTTTCTAAAGACGGCACGACTTCTCTTGGAGGATTAAACTTCTCTAAAGACGGATCAAAAGCAGCTTATGCTATTTCTGAAGGAGGAAGCGACTGGAGAAAAGTAATCATTATTGATGCTATCACTAAAAAAGTTCTGGAAGACACCATCGTTGATGTAAAATTCAGCGGAGTTTCATGGCATGGAAATACCGGTTTTTATTACTCCAGTTATGATAAGCCAAAAGGAAGTGAACTATCTGCAAAAACCGATCAGCATAAATTGTATTTCCACAAACTGGGAACTTCTCAAAAAGAAGACAAAGTTATCTACGGAGCTGATCAAAAACGCAGATATATTGGCGGATATGTTACAGAAGACGACAAATATCTGGTAATTTCTGCAGCCAATTCTACTTACGGAAATGAGTTGTTCATCAAAGATTTAACGAAACCTAATAGTCCGATTGTAACGATTGTAGACAATTTCAACAGCAGCAATCAGATTATCGAGAATGAAGGAACTAAATTATTTATCGATACAGACTTAAATGCACCAAACTCACGTGTAGTTACTGTTGATATCAGCAATCCAAAACCGGAAAACTGGAAAGATTTTATCAAAGAAACTAAGGACATCCTATCCCCTACAACCGGTGGAGGATTCTTCTTTGCCAATTATACCAAAGATGCAGTTTCATTTATACAACAATACGATTACAGCGGAAAACTAATCCGTGAAATCAAACTTCCTGCAGTAGGTAGTGCCGGTGGATTTGGAGCCAAAAAAGAGGATAAAACATTATATTACAGCTTTACCAATTACACGACTCCCGGAACGATCTATTCATTTGAACCAAAATCAGGTAAATCTGAAATCTACCAAAAACCAAAAGTTGATTTTAAAAGCGAGGATTACGAATCAAAACAAGTGTTCTATACTTCAAAAGACGGAACAAAAATCCCAATGATCATCACTTACAAAAAAGGATTAAAATTAGACGGCAAAAACCCAACTATTCTTTATGGATACGGCGGATTCAACGTTAGCTTAACTCCTAGTTTCAGTATTGCAAATGCCGTTTGGTTAGAAAACGGAGGCGTTTATGCTGTTGCCAATTTAAGAGGTGGCGGTGAATACGGTAAAAAATGGCACGATGCCGGAACTAAATTGCAAAAACAAAATGTATTTGACGATTTTATTGCGGCTGGCGAATATTTAATTGCACAAAAATATACTTCTTCAGACTTCCTTGCTATTCGCGGAGGTTCTAACGGGGGTTTATTAGTGGGTGCGACTATGACACAGCGTCCTGATTTAATGAAAGTTGCTTTACCAGCCGTTGGTGTAATGGACATGTTACGTTACCATACTTTTACTGCCGGTGCAGGTTGGGCTTACGATTACGGAACAGCACAGGATAACAAAGAAATGTTTGAATACCTAAAAGGTTACTCACCAGTACAAAACGTAAAAAAAGACGTTAAGTACCCTGCAACTATGGTAACTACCGGTGATCATGATGACCGTGTGGTTCCTGCACACAGTTTTAAATTTGCGGCTGAGCTGCAAGAGAAACAAACAGGAGAAAATCCGGTATTAATTCGTATTGACGTAAAAGCAGGTCACGGTGCAGGAAAATCTGTTGCCGCAACTATCCAGGAGAATGTAGATGTTCAAGCGTTTACACTTTACAATATGGGCTTTAAAGCTTTACCAAAAAAGTAATACTTTATGCTAAATTTTTTAGCCACGAATTCACGAATTATTTTGTGAGTTCGTGGCTTTATTTTTTTGTCACAGATTAAAAAGATTAATATAATTTTTAATCTGTGAGAATCATATTAATCTGTGGCAAACTTTCTAAATTTGAAAAACTAAAATCTAAAACATGAAAATTGTAAAATGGGGAATTATAGGTTGCGGAAATGTAACGGAAGTTAAAAGCGGTCCTGCTTTTCAGAAAGCTTCAAATTCAGCTTTAGTTGCTGTTATGAGAAGGGATGCAGCTCTTGCCGAAGATTATGCCAAACGTCATAATGTTCCGAAATGGTACTCCAACGCCATCGATTTAATTAATGATCCTGAAGTTGATGCCGTTTATATTGCTACACCCCCATCTTCTCATAAAGAATACACTATTTTATGTGCCAAGGCCGGGAAACCTGTCTACGTAGAGAAACCAATGGCTTTAAATTTTGAAGAATGCAACGAAATGATCAGCGTTTGTAAAGAACACAATGTGCCTTTATTTGTTGCTTATTACAGAAGAAGCCTTCCAAGATTCCTGAAGATAAAAGAACTTATAGAACAAGGTAAAATAGGAACTGTCAGACATGTAAATTGTGTTTTATACCATCCATTTGAGAAGCGTTACGACGACGAAATCAATTTACCCTGGACGGTTTTACCACACATTTCCGGTGGCGGAATATTTGTCGATTTGGCTTGCCACACCTTAGATTTTCTTGATTTTGTATTTGGCCCGATTAAATCAGTCCGCGGGCATGCGAGTTCACAGCTCAAAGCTTATCCGGCAGAAGATTCGGTTTCGATGTCATTTTTATTCGAAAACGGAATCCACGGAACCGGTTTATGGAATTTTGCCAGTTTTGAGCGTTACGACAATACTGATATTGTAGGCGATAAAGGTAAAATTTCGTTCTCTACATTCGGTAATGACCCAATTCATATTCAGTATGCAAATGGTGAAAAAGAAAGTATTACGATCGAAAATCCGCTTCACATTCAATTACCACTTGTTGAAACTGTTGTTGCTGAAATTTTAGGCAAGGACGGTTTCTCACCATCAAAAGGAACCTCTGCTGCCAGAACAACCTGGGTTATCGATGAAGTTTTGAAAGAATTTAGAAACTCTAGATAAAGAGCAAGCCCATTTTGTTTCACGCAGATCCTGCAGATTTTGCAGATTTTTTCCTGCGATCATTAGTCTTGACCTCAATATTGTCATTTCGACTGAAAGGAGACTCGAGCGATAGCGAACAGGCGAAGCTAATCACATTAGCAGATCGACAAAGATTGGCGACTTTCAACGCGGAGTTTCTTTGCGGAATTGTTTGTGCGATCTCCTTTCAGTCGAAATGACAGGGAACAAAAAAAGAGGATATTCATTTCGAATATCCTCTTTTTCTAAAAACTAAAACTATATAAAATTATAAGCTGTATTTAAGACCTAAAGTCAATCCTAAACCTGAAATTCCAACATAAGAACTTAATTCGTTCATTGGTTTAGTAGAATCGTACCCTGATGGATTATACTCCTTATTATTAGAGTTTCCGTCTAAACGATCTACATATTTAGTATGAGTTGCAGAATATGAAGCAGCTCTGAAAGCAGTTGTTTCATTTAATTTATCTACACCATTTTCAGTATATATTGTAGTTTCTTTAGTCTTTCCGTGTACTGTAAAGTTACGGTATTCCAATTCTGCGAAAGCAGAAATATGTTTCCCTAATTTATAAGAGGTACCTAAAGATGCCATAAATCCGATTGTTGGATTTGGTTTAACTACATCTTTTGAGAAAGCATTTGTTGAAGCAACTTGATTGGCTCCTACAAACGTCGTATACTGTCTATCCGTTTTAATATCCAATGTACCATGAACAGGAACAATAACTCCTACTTTAGTGTATGGTTCAAAACCATGAGCTTCTCCTAAAAACATCACGATTGCTGGTGCTAAATCAAAAGCTTTAATTTCTCCATTCGCTGTAAAACTTACATAAGTAGCTGCCGGACTAGTAGCTGGATTATATGAAATAAGTCTGTTAGTCGTTTGTGACATGGTTTTTTCATTACTTACATAGTAGTTAGCTGACATCTCAACTCCTAAACGTGCTGAGAATCTATAACCTGCAGTAATTCCACTTCTGAAACCTTGTCCAAAAGACCCAGTAACACTTTCTCTAGATGCCAATTTATTATTTGCTAAAGTACCTGCATAAACATCTCTGTTTGGCAATTGACCTCCAACGACAGGAAATTCTGTAGAAGCAGTTTGGTTGAAGTAAGACGCACCCAATTTAAAATACCAGCTTTCCGGTTTATCTGCTTTTTCTGTTTGCGCCATTGTGGCCATAGAGCAAACTAATAACCCTAATAAAAATAGGTTCTTTTTCATAATTTTGATTTAATTAATTTTTACAAACATAGATTATTTTAACATAATCTTCTGGTTTGCGTTGTTAGACTTGGAACGAAATCGTTGTAATTTTGAGCAATATTACTAAAAAACTATTATGCATGCATAATTTTAACGTAAAAAAAATACATTCTTTTAAATTTTAACTGTTAAAATCTAATTTAACTTAAAATTCACCTGCATTTTTTCCAATTCTATCAATAGCTCTGTTGAGATTTTTATTTTTAACCTGCGGCTTGGCATCGTTAATTTGTTTACCACCTTAATTTCCTCAACTTCATTTACTTCCTGAATCTTTGTTTCCTCTATTCCATCATCTTCCCTGTCATTTTCTTCTTCAAAAGTAGATTCTTCAAAATCTTTTGGCGTTTCTACCTCAACCAATCTCTTTACTTTTTCCAATTCCATGATCTCAAAAGTCACTGAATTGTCTCCTTTATTCTCACTAAACAAATGGCTTAACCTATGAATAAAATCTGTCTGAAGGTCTTTTATGTTTAACAGCAAAATCAGCTTTTTGGCAAAAGCTTCCAAGATATCCTGCAATTGCCTGATTTCAACAAATTGCATTCTTGGATCCGATTTCTTACCGGTGTCATGATTTACCCAACCGTCTTTTATCAATATTTTGATGAATGCAAAATTATTCTGAATTAAGAAATGGCGGAATTTTAAATACTCTTCCCCAAAAATCTTGAACTCATAACTTTCATCATACCCCTCTAAGTTAAAAACTGCCCAGCCTTTTCCGTTTTTAGCCACACGATGCTGAACATTGTTTATGATTCCGGCAAAATTCAGATTTTTACCCACAAACTCGTTCATACTTTTCAAGGATTCCAATTTGTTATTGCAGAAATATTTCATCTCAAATCTGAAATCGTCCAAAGGATGTCCTGAAATATAGATTCCAACTACTTCTTTTTCCTTCGCCAGTTTTTCCATGGTACTCCAGTCTTCACAAGGAGGTACGACAGGTTCAGCAATCTGTACTTCGCTGGTTTCTCCGAACAAACTTACCTGTGAGGAGTTTTCATTTTCCTGAAACTTCGATCCGTAACGCATCGCTTTTTCGTAGAATGTAATTCCATCTCCCTCATCGTGGAAATATTGTGCTCTGGTTGTTCCTTCAAAAGAATCAAACCCCCCTGCTAATGCTAAATTTTCAATCGCTTTTTTGTTAGCTGCACGCAAATCAATTCGCTTGGCCAAGTCAAAAATCGATTTATATCTTCCGTCTTTTCTATTTTCTACAATTGTCTCTACGGCTCCGGAACCTACTCCTTTGATTGCTCCCATTCCAAAACGAACGGCATAATCATCATTAACAGTAAATTTATAGTACGATTCATTTACATCCGGCCCCAAAACCTGTAAGCCCATACGTTTACATTCTTCCATAAAGAAGGAAACCTGTTTGATATCGTTCATGTTATTCGAAAGTACCGCAGCCATATACTCTGCCGGATAATGTGCTTTCAAATAAGCCGTTTGGTAAGCAATCCAGGCATAACAAGTCGAGTGTGATTTGTTGAAGGCGTAACTCGCAAAGGCTTCCCAGTCTTTCCAGATTTTCTCCAAAACTTTTGCATCATGGCCTTTTTGCGCTGCTTGTTCCACAAACTTCGGCTTCATTTTATCCAGTACGTCTTTTTGTTTCTTACCCATCGCTTTACGCAAAACGTCGGCCTCACCCTTTGTAAATCCTGCCAAAGACTGAGACAAAAGCATTACCTGCTCCTGATAAACTGTAATTCCGTAGGTTTCTGATAAATATTCGGCACAGGCATCCAAATCGTATTTGATTTCCTCGTCACCGTTTTTTCTTCGAACGAAAGACGGAATATACTCCAAAGGTCCCGGACGATACAATGCGTTCATGGCAATTAAATCTCCAAAAACCGTTGGCTTTAGATCTTTCATATATTTCTGCATCCCGGGCGACTCGTATTGGAAGATTCCAACCGTTTCACCTCTTTGGAAAAGCGCATACGTTTCTTCGTCATCAATCGGAAAAGTATCAGGATCCAGATCAATGTTCGTTCTGTATTTTACCAGTTTTACTGTATCTTTTATCAGTGTAAGGGTCTTCAGACCCAAGAAGTCCATTTTCAGCAATCCGGCACTTTCTGCAACCGAGTTATCAAACTGAGTTACATATAAATCCGAATCTTTTGCGGTGGTAACAGGAACATAATTCGTAATATCCGAAGGTGTAATGATTACCCCACAGGCGTGAATACCAGTATTACGCATCGATCCTTCAAGGATTTTTGCCTGCTGAATGGTTTCTCCCGCCAAATCATCTTCATTGGCAATAGCGATTAACTCTTTTACATTATCAAATTCGTCCGAACGAAGTGCTTTTTTAACCTCGTCTTCACTCTCAGAAATAAAACGTGCCAAATTCCATTTGGACGGCATCATTCCCGGAATCAGTTTTGCAATTCTGTCTGCTTCAAATAATGGTAAATCCAATACACGAGCCGTATCACGAATTGCCGATTTGGTTGCCATTTTACCATACGTGATAATCTGTGCCACCTGTTTTTGACCGTATTTGTTGATTACATAATCCATTACACGTCCACGCCCCTCGTCATCAAAGTCGATATCAATATCGGGCATCGATACACGGTCAGGATTTAGGAAACGCTCAAAAAGTAAATCGTATTTAATGGGGTCAATGTTCGTAATTCCGAGACAATACGCAACGGCTGAACCCGCTGCAGATCCACGGCCGGGACCTACCGATACGTCCATTTTTCTAGCCTCGGCAATGAAATCCTGTACGATCAAAAAGTAACCCGGATATCCTGAATTTGAAATCGTTAATAATTCAAAATCCAAACGTTCCTGAATCGATTCGGTTATTACGCCATATCTTCTTTCGGCTCCTCGCATTGTAAGGTCTCGCAAGTAAGCATTTTCACCACGAACACCATTATCCTTTTCATCTTCCGGATCAACAAATTCTTCTGGAATATCAAATTTAGGAAGCAATACATCACGATAAAGCGAATATCCTTCAACCTTATCAATAATTTCCTGAATATTGATAATGGCTTCCGGCAAATCGGCAAAGAGTTTTTTCATCTCCTCTTGCGACTTGAAATAATATTCCTGATTTGGAAGTCCGTAGCGGTAACCTCGCCCACGACCAATTGGTGTTGCCTGCTTTTCACCGTCTTTTACACACAATAGAATGTCGTGCGCATTGGCGTCTTCTTTATTTAAATAATAAGTATTGTTAGTAGCAATTAACTTTACATCGTGTTTTTTAGAAAACTCAATCAGAGTTTTGTTGACACGATTCTCATCTTCCTGATTGTGGCGCATTACTTCCAGATAGAAATCTTCACCAAATTGTTCTTTCCACCAAATCAAAGCTTCTTCAGCTTGATTTTCACCAATGTTCAGAATTTTACTCGGAATTTCTCCGTATAAATTCCCGGACAAAACCATGATATCACCTTTATATTGCTCTACAATGGCACGGTCAATTCTCGGAACATAATAAAAACCTTCCGTATAGGCAATCGAAGCCATTTTGGCCAAATTGTGATAACCTGCTTTATTTTTAGCCAATAAAACAACTTGGTAACCATTATCTTTTTTGCTTTTGTCTAAGTGATTTTCACAGATATTAAATTCACAGCCTACAATTGGTTTTACTTCGGTTTCAGTCGGTTCTTCTCCAGCTTCAACCAAGGCTTTATTTTTTCCTGAAGCTGCTTTATTATGGTTCATAACGGCGCTCACAAAATGGAAAGCCCCCATCATGTTTCCGGTATCCGTCATAGCCACGGACGGCATTCCGTTTTTGGCTGCAGCCGAAACAATATTTCCAATTCCGATAGTAGATTGAAGTACCGAAAACTGTGTATGATTGTGCAAATGCGCATATTTTGCCGCTTTAAAATCTTCTCTGTCTGAATGCGAAATGGTAGGTTCTTGTCCAACAGACTCTAAAGCCTTTAACTGCTCTCTAATCTTGTCAGAAGCAGCCTTTAAATTGATGTGTTTTAATCCGATTAACGGAAACTCCTGTGGATTTCTACTTTGGAATTCCTTAAAATAATCCTTTGGAACATCCAATTCTTCTTTGGTAAAAACCTCTCTTCTGATTAACTCCAGAAAACAACGCGTAGTTGCCTCAACGTCGGCAGTTGCGTTGTGGGCTTCTGCAAAAGGTTTATTAAAAAGATATTCGTGTAATTCTGTTAACGTTGGCAATTTGAATCTTCCTCCACGTCCACCCGGAAGCTTTAACAACGAAGCGGTAACTTCTGTACAAGTATCCAAAACCGGCATCGAACTCATAGGAGAGTCCACTCCCATTCTATGGAATTCAGCCCCCATAATATTGACGTCGAAACCTAAGTTCTGACCCACAATAAATTTGGTTTTACTTAAAGCGATATTGAATTTCTCCAAAACCTCGGCCAGCGTGATTCCATCGGCTTCAGCCAATTCTGTCGAAATTCCGTGAATACGCTCGGCATCGTACGGAATATTAAATCCATCAGGCTTAACCAGATAATCCTGATGCTCTATGAGCTGCCCCATTTCGTCATGGAGCTGCCATGCGATCTGAATACAGCGAGGCCAGTTATCAGAATCGGTTATCGGAGCATCCCATCGTTTTGGTAATCCGGTGGTTTCAGTATCGAATATTAAGTACATAGGTATAAAAAGACAAATTTAAAATTCCAAATTCTACGTTCCGCATCACATAAACAACTGATTATATGAATCATAAGAAAAGTTGAGATACAAAATTGAGGAAGTTCAAATTTAGTCTTTTTTTTAGAGAAAGAATGCAGGTTTTTATCAACACCGCTCAATATTTTTTATTCTTTACCATTCACAAAAACCATCAGCGAAATTGCCAAATACGGAATGTCCTTTAAAATAAAAAAATCGGTTACAGGAAATCCTTCCACCATTTTAAAAACACCCGGAGTGGTCGCCAGAAAACTCAATGTGGTCACAAATATAACCGCTGATGCAAAGCCTGCATAAAAACCAATTCTTCTTAAAAACAAAGAAGCCAGTAAACCAATCCCCGTTAACACTTCAAAAATCCCAATAAGATTTGAAACCTGCTGAACCGACATTACTTTATACATCCAGCCCATAGCAAAATGATTTTCGACCAATTCTTTTATTGCTCCGGCTTCCACTGCTGTAAACTTAAAAAGTCCTACCCAAAGCAAAATAATTACAGTTCCCAAAACTCCCAGTTTGTACGCAAATTCATTTAAATTCATAACATTATTTTTAAAATTAGATTGTTCAAAATTAGCACTAGCTTTTAAAAGCAAATGTCAGATACCCGTCATTATCCGTCAATTTCTCCACAAGCAATCCTCTACTTCTTCATTTAATTTCATTCTAAAAAAGAAAAAAATACGCTTCTTGGATGTCGTATTATTTCCAGTAAAAAAACACAAATACATATTCCTCCTCAAGGCGTCAAAGTACGCTTAAAAAGTGTTTTTATCTGAGATCACAAAAACTTAAAAAGGAATTCAAAATCAATAAAAATCGCCTTTTTTGTTGATTTTATTACATTTTTCAACCCTAAAACCTATATTTTATGGTGATTTCAAGGCAAATCCATCAACTGCTAAAATTCAAAGCTACACTCTGGAAATTAACTTCGGAAAGAAAAACAATACTGATCTGCCATTCTTTTTGCGGCCAAAAACAGATTTTTCAAAAGCCAATCGCAATTCGTATTTTTAGTTTGGGTATCGTATATAATGAAATATTGAAATTGACCACTTTTTAGCTTTTTTTAATTTTGCTTTCCTATTATATATAAGCAGAAATTGCTGTGGTTATAGAAATTACAATTAAAAAAACAAAACAATGAGTAAGACATTATTTGACAAAGTATGGGATTCACATGTAGTGCGTAAAATTGAAGATGGACCAGATGTGTTTTTTATTGACCGCCATTTTATTCACGAAGTTACAAGTCCCGTTGCTTTTCTAGGATTAAAAGCCAGAGGCGTTTCCGTTTTATATCCGGAGCGTACTTTTGCAACTGCAGACCACAATACTCCAACTATTAACCAACACCTGCCAGTACAAGATGCTCTGTCCGCCAATCAGCTGAAAGCACTTGAAGACAACGCCAATGAATACGGAATTTCACACTGGGGACTAGGACACATTAAAAATGGAATTGTACACGTAGTGGGTCCTGAAAACGGAATTACTTTGCCAGGTGCTACTATTGTTTGCGGAGATTCACACACCTCTACTCACGGTGCTTTTGGAGCGATTGCTTTTGGTATCGGAACTTCTGAGGTTGAGATGGTTCTTTCTACGCAATGTATCATGCAGCCAAAACCAAAAAAAATGCGTATCAACGTAAACGGTCAGTTAAGCAAAGGAGTTGGACCAAAAGATGTTGCACTTTACATTATCGCTCAGTTAACGACTTCAGGCGGAACCGGTTATTTTGTTGAATACGCCGGAGATGTTTTCGAAAATATGACCATGGAGGGCCGTATGACGGTTTGTAACCTAAGTATTGAAATGGGTGCCCGAGGCGGGATGATCGCTCCGGATCAGACTACTTTTGATTTCCTTGAAGGAAGATTATTCACTCCAAAAGGAGAAGCATGGAACAAAGCGGTTGCCTACTGGAAAACCCTAAAAACGGATCCTGATGCTGTTTTTGATGCCGAACTGAACATCAATGCTTCTGATATCGAACCAATGATTACTTATGGTACTAACCCGGGAATGGGAATTGGTATCTCAAAACATATCCCAAATGCAAAAGAAGTTGAAGGTGGTGAGGAAACTTACAAAAAATCTTTGGCTTACATGGGCTTTAAAGAAGACGATGTAATGATTGGAAAGCCAATTGACTATGTTTTCTTAGGAAGTTGTACCAATGGGCGTATTGAAGACTTCAGAGCTTTTGCCGAGATTGTTAAAGGAAGAAAAAAAGCTGACAATGTAACGGCTTGGCTAGTTCCCGGTTCTCACGTTGTTGAAGCTCAAATTAAAGAAGAAGGTATTTTAGATATTCTTACGGATGCTGGTTTTGTATTACGTCAGCCTGGTTGCTCTGCATGTCTGGCTATGAACGACGATAAAGTTCCTGCCGGAAAATATGCAGTAAGTACCTCCAACAGAAATTTTGAAGGTCGTCAGGGCCCAGGTTCCAGAACATTATTAGCAAGTCCGATTATGGCTGCCGCAGCTGCTGTTACCGGAAAACTAACAGACCCAAGAGAATTATTTTAATTCTTGCTGTAAGCTTTAAGCAATAGGCTTTAAGCTTTAATCAGATTATAAAAAAAGGCTTACTGCCTGAAGCAAATAAAAAAACAAAACGCTGTGCAAAAAGCTTAAAGCATACAGCTTATAGCCTAAAGCAGAAAAACAGCCTAAAGCAGAAAAAAATGGCATACGATAAATTCAACATACTTACCAGCAGTGCGGTGCCACTGCCAATTGAAAACGTAGACACCGATCAAATCATTCCGGCTCGTTTTCTAAAAGCTACAAAACGTGAAGGTTTTGGAGACAATTTGTTTAGAGACTGGAGATACAACGGAGACGATACTCCAAAAACTGACTTCGTTTTAAACGATTCAACTTATAGTGGAAAAATTCTGGTTGGAGGAAAAAACTTCGGCTCAGGATCTTCGAGAGAGCACGCTGCCTGGGCAGTTTACGATTACGGTTTCAGAGCTGTCGTTTCAAGCTTCTTTGCAGATATCTTCAAAGGAAACTGTTTAAATATTGGAGTTCTTCCGGTTCAGGTAAGCCCTGAATTTGCCGAAACCATTTTCAAAGCTATCGAGGCTGATCCTAAAACAGAACTGGAAATCAATTTACCGAATCAAACGATTACCTTATTGTCGACAGGCCAGCAGGAATCATTTGCCATTAACGGATACAAAAAGAACAACATGATTAATGGCTTTGACGACATTGATTATTTACAAAACATTAAAGAAGACATTGTTGCTTTTGCTGACAAACTTCCTTATTAAAAAATCAGGTTCAGTCCTATGAGACCCGGCAGGTTTTTTTTAAAATCTGTCGGGTCTTATAACTTAAACAAAACCAGACAACACAACAACAATCTATTTGTATAAAGGAATTTGGAAAATCAATATGGAAAAAAGAAAAATTGAAATAATGGATACGACACTCCGTGATGGCGAACAAACCTCGGGAGTATCATTTTCTGCTGCAGAAAAACTGACCATTGCACAATTACTGTTGGAGGAATTAAATATTGACCGAATCGAAATTGCCTCTGCACGTGTAAGCGAAGGAGAATTTCAGGCCGTAAAAAGCATTACTACCTGGGCAACCGAAAAAGAATACATCAATCGTATTGAAGTTCTTGCCTTTGTAGACGGCGGCGTTTCGATAGAATGGATGAAAAAAGCTGGTGCAAGAGTTCAAAATTTATTGACCAAAGGCTCCCTAAATCATCTCACTCATCAATTAAAAAAAACACCTGAACAGCACTTTTCTGAAATCGCACACATCATAAGTTTAGCCCGGGAGAATGATATTGAAACCAATGTTTACCTGGAAGACTGGAGTAACGGAATGCGAAATTCTCCTGACTATGTTTTTCAATTTCTGGATTTTCTATCCACTCAGCCTGTTAAACGAATTTTGCTTCCGGATACTTTAGGTGTGCTAATTCCGTCCCTGACTTTTGAGTTTATTTCAAAAATCAGAGCCCGATATCCTAAAATTCATTTTGATTTCCATGCTCATAACGACTACGACCTAAGCGTTGCCAATGTTATGGAAGCCATAAAAGCCGGTATCAACGGACTTCATGTAACCGTAAACGGAATGGGTGAACGTGCAGGAAATGCGCCCTTAGAAAGCACAGTGGCCGTGATAAACGATTACCTGCCTGAAGTGAGCATCAACATTAAGGAAACTTCTTTGTACACCGTAAGTAAACTGGTAGAAACTTTTACTGGCTACAGAATTCCTGCCAACAAACCGATTGTGGGAGACAATGTTTTCACACAAACTGCCGGAATTCATGCCGACGGAGACAATAAAAACAATCTGTATTTTAATGATTTACTTCCGGAACGCTTTGGAAGAAAACGAAAATATGCTTTAGGAAAAACTTCAGGAAAAGCCAATATCGAAAAGAATCTTCAGGAATTAGGCTTAAAATTGAATCAGGAAGATTTGAAATTGGTCACACAAAGAATCATCGAACTGGGAGACAAAAAAGAGACGGTAACCAAAGAAGATCTCCCGTACATTATTTCTGATGTTCTGGACAGCCATACTTACGAAGAAAGAATAAAAATTGAATCCTATATATTAGTTCACTCAAAAGGAATGCGTCCATCAACGACTTTATGCTTAAAATTCGGCGATGAAATTATCGAAGAAAATGCTCAGGGTGATGGTCAGTTTGACGCTTTTATGAATGCTTTATCCAAAATTTATAAAAACAAAAAACTAACACTTCCCAAATTAATTGACTATGCCGTAAGAATCCCTCCCGGAAGCAGCTCTGATGCTTTGTGCGAAACCATCATCACCTGGGTCAACAACGGAAAAGAATTTAAAACGAGAGGATTAGATTCTGACCAGACCGTTGCAGCGATTATTGCAACTCAAAAAATGCTTAATATAGTTACTTGATAAAAGGTGCTAAGTTGCTAAGATTCTAAGGTACTGAGAAAAAAAACCAGAATTCAAGCAACTCAGAACCTGAGAACAAACAACAACATCAAGTTACTAAATGTGCTAATTAGAAAAAATCTTAGAACCTTAGCAACTCAGAATCTTAGAACCTTAAATAACACCCATAGAATGAAATTAAACATAGCCCTTTTAGCAGGAGACGGAATTGGTCCTGAGGTAATAAACGAAGCGGTAAAAGTATCTGATGCTATTGCAAAAAAATTCAATCACGAAATAACATGGACACCTGCCTTAACCGGAGCATGCGCAATTGACGCCGTTGGAGTTCCTTATCCTGATGAAACTCACGAAATATGCATGAAAGCCGATGCTGTTTTATTTGGCGCAATCGGTCATCCAAAATATGATAATGATCCAAGTGCGCCGGTACGTCCGGAACAGGGTTTATTACTCATGCGTAAAAAATTAGGATTGTTTGCGAATGTACGCCCAACCTTCACTTTTCCATCCTTAATTGATAATTCTCCTTTAAAAAGAGAAAGAATCGAAGGTACTGATCTGGTTTTCTTAAGAGAACTGACAGGAGGGATTTACTTTGGGGAAAAAGGAAGAAAAGATAATGGCGACACAGCATTTGACAATTGTGTTTATACCAGAGCTGAAGTACAACGTCTGGCAAAAAAAGGCTTTGAACTAGCCATGACCCGCAGCAAAAAATTATGCTGTGTTGACAAGGCGAACGTTCTGGAAACTTCGCGTTTATGGAGAGAAACAGTACAGGCAATGGAAAAAGACTATCCGGAAGTTACCGTATCTTACGAGTTTGTAGATGCCGTTGCCATGCGATTGGTTCAATGGCCTAATTCTTATGACGTTCTAATTACCGAGAATTTATTTGGAGATATTTTAACTGATGAAGCTTCTGTAATCTCGGGCTCTATGGGATTAATGCCTTCTGCTTCTGTTGGAGAACACACTTCTCTTTACGAACCAATTCATGGATCTTACCCACAAGCTACAGGATTGAATATCGCAAATCCGCTGGCTACTATTTTATCAGCTGCCATGATGTTTGAAGATGCTTTTGGATTAAAAGACGAAGCCGAAGCCATTAGAGCAGTTGTAAACCAATCCTTAGAACAGGGAATTGTTACCGAAGATTTGGCTTCAAAGGGTACTAAAGCTTATAAAACCAGTGAAGTTGGAGACTGGCTTGTAGCTAACTTATAGTTTTTTTTAGTTTCAGGTTTCAAGTTTCACGTTCCAACAACCTGAAACCTGAAACAAAAAAAAACGTGAAACAAAAAAAAGGGATCAACGCAAGTTGATCCCTTTTATATATTTAGAAAAAAATATTAATATCCTCCTCTGTTACCACCACGGTCATTTCCACCACGGTTGTTTCCGTAACCTCCGCGAGAATCACCTCCACGGTTGTTATTGAAGCTTCTTCTTTCACCTTCAGGTTTTGGTTCAGATTTATTAACAACAATTGTACGACCTTGAACAGTAGCTCCGTTCAATTCATCAATTGCTTTTTGAGCCTCGCTGTCGTTTGGCATCTCAACGAAACCAAATCCTTTGCTTCTTCCAGTAAATTTATCAGTAATAATTTTAACTGAATCTACTGCTCCGTAAGCCTCGAAAGACTCTCTTAAATCTGCTTCCTCAATACTGAATGGAAGGCTTCCAACAAAAATGTTCATATGTACTTATTTATAATAATGTAGCAAATGTAACTTTATTTTTCTGTAATCTACTATATATTAGTTTATTTATGTTTTTATTTTGATTTAAAAAAACAGATATCAATAAAACCAAACCATCGCAAATTAAAACTCTAATTTTCAAATGTTGCCGAAATTGGAATTTTGTAAAAAACACCTTCAGTAAAACTAATTTTTGGTTTTTCGAGATCCTTTTCATCCTCATTCAAAGCAGTAAACTTAAACGTCCCTGAGATCGTTTTGTTCTCGGCATTATATTCGGTAATCACAATTTGCCCATCCCCTTTATTTGCACCTGTAGAAAACCGGGATGGCGACGTCGATTGTGTATTTAAGTAAGTTGCCGTCGTTACATTGTCACGCCCCAGAATGTAGGTTTGTGCTGTTGGCTCCGGAACTTTTAAAATTACTTTTTCAAATCCAAGATCGCCCACAATAACAAAACCGCTGTTCGTAACACTGGAAGCATTATAGTTTACAGCACGCCAAAACACATTTTCCTTTAAGCTTTGGAAGGCCGGATTATTGAATTTTATATCTTCAGAACAAGCAGAAACAATAAAAAGCAGTAATACTAAAGAAATTATTTTTTTCATATCACAGTAAATTTGAGGCAAAAATAACCTCAATTAAGATAATTATTTAAAAAATGAAGTTAAAAAGGACATAAATGCCTCAGAAATACACCTGAAATACATTTAATATGATTTCGAACGTATAATTCATAAAAAAATTATATCTTTGCGCCCTTAATTAACAGGGGTCGAGTACCTCAAAATTTAATCATACGATTATGTCAGTAAAAATTAGATTACAAAGACACGGTAAAAAAGGAAAACCTTTTTACTGGGTTGTAGCTGCAGATGCACGCTCAAAAAGAGATGGTAAATACTTAGAGAAAATCGGTACTTACAATCCAAACACAAACCCGGCAACTATCGACTTAAACCTTGATAGTGCAGTTAAATGGTTACACAATGGTGCTCAACCAACTGATACTGCTAGAGCAATTCTTTCTTACAAAGGTGCTTTATTGAAACACCACCTTGATGGAGGTATCCGTAAAGGAGCTTTAACTCAAGAGCAAGCTGACGCTAAATTAGCTGCTTGGTTAGAAGCTAAAGCTGGAAAAGTTGATGCTAAAAAAGATGGTTTATCAAAAGCGCAAGCTGATGTTAAAGCTAAAGCTTTAAAAGCAGAACAAGAAGTTAACGCTAAACGTTTAGCTGCTGCTGCTCAAGCTGAAGCTGACGCAATTGCTGCTGCTACTGCTGCTGAGGCTACAGAAGAAGTTGCTGAAGTTGAAGCTTCAACTGAAGAAACTGCTACTGAAGAGAATAACGAAACAACTGAAGCATAATTTTAGCTGGCGAGAATGCGTAAAGAAGAATGTTTTTATTTAGGTAAAATCGCTAAAAAATTTAGTTTCAAAGGTGAAGTTCTGGCTTATTTAGACACGGACGAACCTGAGTTATACGAAAATCTGGAATCAGTGTTTGTTGAATGCAACAAACACTTGGTTCCTTTTTTTATTGAAACAAGTTCTTTGCACAAAAACGACTTTCTAAGAATTCGTTTTGAAGATGTAAACACAGAAGAAGATGCAGATGCCCTTGTTGGCAATGCCATTTATCTTCCTTTAACAATGTTGCCAAAACTTTCCGGCAACAAATTTTATTTCCACGAAGTAATCGGTTTTGAAATCGAAGACCAGCGCTTAGGTGTTTTTGGAAAAATTGCTGCCGTAAACGATACGACGGCGCAACCTCTTTTTGAAGTTTTAAATGGCGAAGTCGAAATGTTAATTCCGATGATCGATCAATTCCTTGTAAAAATAGACCGTGAAAACAAAAAGGTTATCATGAATCTTCCTGAAGGTTTAGTGGAGATGTACCTTTAAGTTTAGAAATTCCAAATTTTTTTAAATTCCAAATTCCAACTTGACAGAAGGGAATTATCAGTATTTTTTTTGAAAGAAAAAACTCGCTTTTTAATTGTCTTTTATTACTTTTAAACCCTAACCATTGGAGTTTGAAATAAAAAAAGGAAAATCATATCATGGGTAAACCGTACGATCTAGAAGAGAGAACTTTTTTGTTTGCAAAAGAATGCAGAAATTATATTAGAAGTCTGCCAAAAACAATATCAAATATTGAAGACGGCAAACAACTCATAAGGTCATCTGGTTCTGTTGGCGCTAATTATATTGAAGCAAACAAAAAACTAGGAGACAAAGATTTATTATTCAGACTTAAAATCGCCAGAAAAGAAGCCAAAGAATCTAAATATTGGCTGAGATTACTACACGAATTAAATCCTGATCAGAGAATAGCTTCAGATTCTTTATTATTTGAAATAGACGAATTGCGAAAAATTTTATCGGCAATAATCACTAAAACATCAAAATAATTAATTCGGATTTTAATCTTATTTTTGCATCGTAAAATAAGCCCCCAACAAACAACTAAAATTAGAATTTGGATCTTCTCCTTTGAAATTCTCTTCTGTCAAGTTGGAATTTGGAATTTAAAAAAATTGGAATTTCCCTATATGTTTACATTCAAACAATTTTCAGTTCTACAAGACAAAACCGCTATGAAAGTTGGCACTGATGGTGTTTTACTGGGCGCTTGGGCACCTATAAATCATAATCCATTTAGCGTTTTAGACATTGGCGCCGGAACCGGGATTATTGCTTTAATGCTGGCACAAAGAACAAATGCAGAGCAAATTGACGCGCTTGAAATTGACGAAGATGCTTATGAAGAAGCCGTAGAAAATTTTGAAAACTCGCCTTGGGGAGACCGTCTATTTTGTTTTCATGCAGGTTTGGATGAATTTATAGAAGAACCGGAAGACGAATATGATCTGATTGTTTCGAATCCCCCCTTTTATGCTGAAGATTATAAAAGCGAAAACGAACAACGTGATTTAGCACGCTTTCAGGACGCAATGCCTTTTGAAGAATTAGTTGAAGCGGCTGATTTACTTTTATCTGAAAATGGAATACTTGCCATAATTCTTCCTTTTAAAGAAGAAGAAAAATTTATTGCCTTAGCCAAAGAATCCGAATTATACCCTGTCAAAATTACGCGGGTAAAAGGTACTCCAACAGCTGTTGTAAAGCGTAGCCTTTTGGCTTTTAGCCGTAACCAAACCGCACAACCTGGAGTTGATGAATTAACAATAGAAATTGACCGACACGTTTATACCTCTGAGTATATCGAGCTTACTAAAGATTTTTATTTAAAATTTTAAACATGCTCAAAAAGGCTTTTGAACTGATATAAAATTCTCTCGATTAAACGTAAATCTTCGGTCACAATCTCGGCACTTCCTTTCATTTCCTGCTGAAAAACGATTTGCTTTTTATAGGACGTTTCCAATCCGTTGGGAAGCGCTACATCCAATAATAAATTCCCATCTTTATCCGGAACTAAAGAAATATTTTGGATCTTTCCTCTTAACACTCCAAATTCTCTGTCGGGAAAATTCGCTAATCTGATGTTCACCATCTGACCTACTTTTATTTTCCCTGAATTCAATGCCGGTGCTTTTACCTTACCTACAAAACCATTTTTGGTATCCGGAATAATCGAGAAGACGTTATCCCCAGTATTGATCGTTTGATTCTCTGTCCAAACCTGCAAAAAAGTAACAACCCCACTCACCGATGATTTTAAAGCATAGGCCAGCTCCCAGTCTTTTATTACTTTTTTAAGCTGATAAAAAGACTGCGCCATATTTCTTCCTAAGGTAACTTCTTCTTTAGTCCCACTGATTTGTGAGTTCTGACTTAATTTAGTATTAGTAATCAAAGCCGACTTTAACTGAGAAATGGAAGACAAAAGGGTTTTATAATTTTTTTGCGCCTGGAGATATCCCAGTTTTTTAGCTTCCATTTCCTGTGCAGAAATGATTCCTTTATTGAATAAGGTTTCAAATCTAGCCATTTCATTTTTCTGAAGCTGCAATTCACTTTCATTAATCACTTTTTGCTGCTGCAAAATTTCCAATCGGTCTTTAATCTGAACTTTTTCAGAAACCTGTGCCCGGTTTTCTACTTCAAAAGGCTGCAAATTTTTATTTAGTTGTTCTGCCTGATAGTCTTTTTGAAAAACAGCAAAAGCACTTTCAATCTCTCCTAACTGAGCATTTCTCAACAGTTCGAAAGGAAAGGCTTTTCTGGGATCATTGATATTATATTCGTCAACGATTTTTTTCAACAAAAAAACATCTTTATAATTAGCGGTATTTTCAATAACAGCAAGTGTGCTGTTTTTTGAAACAATCGATTTGTCTTTTACTAAAATTGCCTCAATACGACCCGATGATTTCGAAACGATCTTCTCCGGGGGAATATTGGTTGTAATTACAATTTGAGTAGCAACAACGTCAGGATATTTGATAAACCAGGACACGAAAAAAAGCATCGTAATAATAACGAATATCAAAACGGTTCCCCAACGAATCATCCAATGTGGTACCTTAGTGAGAATGTCCTGAACTTCTTCACTTCTTAGTTCAAATGTAGTATCTTCTGCCATGTTTTAATTTCCTAATTGTAATTGATTCTTAACCAGTTCAAAATAATTTCCTTTTTGCTCTACCAAAACAGAATGACTGCCAATTTCGATAATTTTTCCTTTATCTAAAACCACAATTTGATCTGCATTCATCACAGTACTTAAGCGATGGGCAATAACCACAACCGTTTTATCTTTGAAGAAAATATCCAGTTTTTGCATTATTTCTTTTTCATTATTCGCGTCCAATGCCGATGTAGCTTCATCAAAAAACAAAACTTCCGGGTTTTTATATACTGCTCTTGCTATTAACAAACGTTGCTTTTGTCCGGTACTCATCCCAAGTCCTTCGGCGCCAATTTTTGTATTGTATCCTAACGGTAAACCTGAAATGTATTCTTTTATGTTAGCTACATCAGCAGCATAAACCAAACGTTCTTTATCTACTTTATCGACACCAATTGCAATATTGTTCGCAATGGTATCACTAAAAATAAACCCTTCCTGCATAACAGCTCCGATATTGGATCTCCATGCTTTTTGCGAAATATTTTTCAATTGCGCATTTCCGATGGTTATCTCCCCTTTTTCAGGTTCATAGAATTTTAATAGAAGCTTCATTAAAGTTGTTTTACCGCTTCCGCTGACTCCTACTATTGCTGTTACTTTATTGGCCGGGATTTTCAGTGTCAGATCTTCCAGAACAGGAATATCAGAACCTAAATAACGATAGGAAAGGTTATTAATATCAATATCTGAATCAAAAGGAACATCACTCGTCTGATAGACTTCTTGCTGCGTTTCGTCTTCTTTCTCATGAATTTCAGATAATCTGGCCAATGATATCTTCGCATCCTGAAGCTCCCTGACGAATTCTATAAGTTGCGTAATTGGCCCGTTTAAACTCCCTACTATCGAACTAATTGCCAGCATCATCCCCAGTGTAATAGAACCATCAATTACTAATTTTGCCGATAGGAATATAATAAAGATATTTTTTAATTCATTGATTACAGAAGAACCTATAGTTTGTGTTTGCTCTAAAACCAGCCCCTTTATTGAAACTCTAAAAAGCCTTGCCTGTATGTATTCCCATCCCCAGCGTTTTTGTTTTTCGGCGTTGTGAAGCTTTATTTCCTGCATTCCGTTGATAAGCTCCATCACTTTGTTTTGCTCACTGGAAACCTCTGCGAAACGCTTGTAATCGAGTACTTCTCTTCTTTTTAAGAACAAAGTAATCCATCCAAAATAAAGCAAACTGCCCGCAAAAAACACTAGAAAAATCTTCAGATTAAAGTAAGCTAAAACACCTCCCATCACAAACATATTGATCACAGAAAATAAGACATTCAATGATGATGTTGTCAAAATTCGTTCAATTCTGCGATGGTCATTAATACGCTGCATGATGTCACCAGTCATTCGTACATCGAAAAATGAAATGGGCAGATTCATTAGTTTAATAAAGAAATCCGAAATAAGAGAAATGTTGATTCGGGTAGAAAGATGTAACAAAATCCAGCTTCTGATAAGTTCCAAACCTGTCCTTCCGGCAAAAAGGAACAATTGAGCAAAAAGAATCAGGTAAATAAAATGAATGTTCTGGTTTTGAATCCCGACATCGACAATACTTTGGGTTAAAAACGGAAAAATAAGCTGCAATAAACTACTGGCCAGTAATCCTATACTTAATTGTATTAGAAACGACCTGTACCGAAGCACGTATTGTGCCAACAATCCAAATCCGAGTCCGTGATTGTCTTCTTTATCAAAATCAGATTGAAAGAATTTAGGAGTCGCTTCAATCAATAATGCTATTCCTTCCTGAGTAGATTCATCCGCATTGTTTCCGATCCAGAATTTAATAAAATCTTCTTTGTTGTATTCGATCAAACCAAAAGCAGGATCCGAAATATAGTAGGTATTTCTTTTAATTTTGTAAAGTACTACATAATGATTTTTGTTCCAATGTAAAACACAAGGAAGCGGTGCTTCTTCTAATCGTTCGAGATTTAATTTTACACCTAAAGTTCTAAAACCAATTTTCTCGGCCGCATCACTCAAAAAAAGCAAATTACTTCCTTCACGTGTTGTTTCACTGATGTCTCTCAACTCCTGAATGTTGATTGTTTTGCCGTAATGTTTCGCTATTATTTTTAAACACGTCGGCCCACAATCTTTATAATCGGCCTGTTTATAATTGGTGAATTTTTTCAATTTAATTTAGGGTTAATCATTTATGCACAAACAATCTTACCATTATCTGCCTTACAAAAATATAATATTTATCCGCCAAAAAATCGCAATTATTTGTTTTTCCTTCTGATTTATAGTTAAAAAACAACAATGATCCTAAAAAAAGGATTTTACAAGAATTTTTCAGATCACATTTAAGACTACTAACCACAATACTAAACCATCTAAAGACCTTATTTCTACTCTTTACCAACCTAACAATCAATCCATATAAATGATTTCATTAAGTTCATTACGAAGCGACGGATTAATCCAAAAAAAAACAGAGAAGAAACAAATCTTCTCTGTTAGAGTATTTAAAAACATATCTATTAGAAATACAATTTCTTTAGGACATGGCACTGGTTAACCCTAACCAATTAAAATCAACTCAGTGACCAATTTCCTAAGAATCCCTACACCAATCATCAATGTGGGGAAATTTGCTCAATGTTCCACGATCGAGCGCCTACAAATTAAAAAAAACATGACTAAATTCTAAAAAAGGCTATTTTGTACTTCTATTAAAACGCTAAAAAATTAATATCAAAAACGACCAAAGTCATTTTACCTTGTCTTATATACTTCAATTTCGAAACATTCTTTAAATGCGAAGATTTATTTAGCCTCCTTCTTATATTAAATGCTCCTCATTAGAGTAAGACTACAAACAATCCTCAAGCACTGCCGGTATTGTACCATTCGAACAAATCGAATCACACGTTACAAGAGTAGACGAACCTCTACCCGGACAAACGCAACATCTTTTAGGCGGATTAATTGGCTGTCCTCCTACCATGCTTTTTTGCTCGAACGCACTTAGCTCTTGAGCACCTTCTAAGTTTAAAATGATTTTTAACATAACTAAAGGCTTTTGTTTTTTGGACTCATACTTCAATCATTTTAAGACAGTTGAAGCTTCTGTCTGTTGTAACTATTTTCAGATATTATGCTGTTTTTTCTAAAACAACCTCTTCTTTCTCTTCGATATAATCATTTAAAAAGTATTTTAACTCTCCTAATTCATATTCTGCCGGAAAAATTTTATCATTTACAATCTTAACAGGTGTGTAATTAAAATCGTTTTTAGAACACCATTCATATTGCTTGTTTATTTCCTGTGTTATCATCATACTTACAGAATCAACAGTCCATTTTTTCAACCATTTCTTAAGACTCATATTTTTAATATGCCAGTCTGAAATAGCCTCAACTGTTTTTCCCGGTGTAGATCTGTTTATTGTTAAAAGTCTTTCAACTACCACTTTATATGGATTTTCGGCATTCTCAGGATTTACATTAAACAACACGTTCAAGTGTATCTTATCCGGAAATCTCAATACTAAATCAAACGCCTCCTGAAATGTTTTATGACAATGTCCACAACTAGGGCTGATGATTACTGATAACTTAACGGCCGCATTTCTATTTCCAAAATGCAATCCTCTTAGATCATCAAGTCCATTTATATGAGGCACTTTTTTAGACAAGAAGTTCAATAAAGAGTAATTTCTTTTAAACTTTTTCATCTCTTTAAGTGAGCTTTCAGTCCCTAATATATTTTTTATAATTGTTTTCAAAACTGCCCAAATAGGAACAAGAAGTGCCAACGAGAACAAGAATGGAAAAATTTCAGCAAAACTAAAACTCAACGTAAACAAATCTGACGCAAACCATATAGCACTTTGCACAAAAATCAAAGAAGACACCACTAAGCACATTACACACCATCTTTGAATTTCAAATTTTTGAATCCAAATAGAAGACACAATAACCGGTATCGCTAATAAGCTTAAAAAACCTATGAAAATCGAAGACTCCAGTGGTTTTACCAAAATTGCAATCAAGCTGGCCCCAAAAAACATTAGTGGTAAGTCCGGAAAGCTAATCCATTTGCTTTCATTACCTTCTTTATTATTGATTACAGAGCTACAGGAAGAGTTAGAACTAAAATTGCAAAATTTTGAAATGATACTATTCTTAAATCCCAGTTTTTCCTGAACAATGAAAACACTTACAATGAATCCTAAAATTGATGTGGTTAAAAAAACCAGGCTAAATAAATTGTATGTATTGTAAAAAAATGACAATCCAACTACCAACAAAAGCGGCAAACCATATTTCAACCAGCTGAATTCAACTTTTATTCTCTCTCTTGCTATAACATTGTTTGGTTCAATTGCAACTATAACCCCATTCCAGTCTAATAAAAACTTTTCATAAGCCATTTTTTGACTTCCTTTTTTCATCGTATTGATTCGAACAAAATTCTTTGCTTTTTCCACTAATATTAACTCCTCTTTGAAATAAGCCAAAAAATTTGAAGGCAAATCTACTATTTGCTCTTTCGGAACTCTTATCGCAGCATTCTCTACAGACAGTAAATCCAGAGAATCTGTTATCGCAAACAAACTAGGATAATTTGGATGAGAAAGGAACAAATCTTTAAACTCATTTTTAATCTCCGAGTACTTGTTTATTTGTAGAAATTTTTGGACAAGCTTTAACATCTTTTCGAGTCTTTAAAATCATAATTACACTGCAAAGATT
Source organism: Flavobacterium sp. WG21 (assembly GCF_000335775.1). Taxonomy (NCBI): domain Bacteria; kingdom Pseudomonadati; phylum Bacteroidota; class Flavobacteriia; order Flavobacteriales; family Flavobacteriaceae; genus Flavobacterium; species Flavobacterium sp. WG21. Next base: position 153,297 of record NZ_AMYW01000001.1, on the reverse strand, counting down.
GTTGTTTTTGTTGAGAAAAAAACGCTAGTAGTACACATTTTATTAATTATACTACATACAATTTATAAATTATATCAGTCTGAATAAAATTACAATTAATTGATTATCAGTATTTTAATATTGAAATGATTTGTCAAAAACCCCAAAAACTCCATTCTCGATTAAGCGTTTTCCTTTTTGCATAGTTTTGATATATCAATAATCCTAATACAAACAAACATGGCAAATCGAGCACAAAAATTCGAAGATTTTCAATCTGAAAAACTGTCAAAAAAAGAACAAAAAACGGTTCAGGGAGGAGACGAATCTAATATTCCAGGTGACCCAAGTAGAGGGAATGGAAAAGGGTCTAATTAATCATTTAAAAAAATCAAATCATGAAAAATAAAAAATTAAACTTCGAAAATTTCAAAAGCAATACACTTTCAAAAAAAGAACAAAAAACGGTTCGTGGAGGTGACGATCCTACTACTCCTATTGAGACAATTACTGGTGATCCAAGTAGAGGAAATGGAAAAGGATCTAATTAATCATTTAAAAAAAATCAAATCATGAAAAATAAAAAATTAAACTTCGAAAATTTCAAAAGCAATACACTTTCAAAAAAAGAACAAAAAACGGTTCGTGGAGGTGACGATTCTAATACTCCCATCGATACAATTACCGGTGATCCAAGTAGAGGAAATGGAAAGGGATCTAATTAATCATTAAAGATCTACTAAAAATGGAAAATAAAAAATTAAATTTCGAAGATTTTACAAGCAATACACTTTCAAAAAAAGAACAAAAAACGGTTCGTGGAGGTGACAACGATAGTAATAGAGGAAATGGCAACGGATCTACACAACTAATAAACCTACAACAATGAAAACTAAAAAAATAAAATTCGAAGATTTTGGAAACGAAAAATTATCAAGAAAAGAGCAACAAACAATTTTCGGAGGTGACGGTGACCCTTCCAGAGGGAATGGTAAAGGAAGCACTGACGAAATTCCTTAATAAAAACACAAGAAACTTTTTAAATATTATTCGCAAACTGAGCTGGAGACACTCCAGTTCTTTTGCGAAATGATTTAGCAAAAGACACTGCATTTTTGAAACCTACACTTTCTGCTATCGCCTGAGTTGAATATTTACGATACATATGGTTCGTGATCATTTCATTAATAACATAATTAATTTTCAACTCATTCGAATATTCACCAAAAGACTTACCGAATCGCTTGTTTACCACATAAGACAAATAGGTTGTATTTGTTTTTATCTTCTTAGCCACATAAGGCAAGGTAAAATCAGCATGCAAAAATTCCTGTTTACTTTCTAAAGCCAGCAATTTTTCTACTATTTTATTCTCTTTTGCCTCATCAATACTTAAATTGACATTCTCTTTCTTAAGTTGTAACTCCTCAGACTCCAGAACAGCAATCTCTGGTTCAGGGTCGTTTTTCTTCTCTAAATTAGCTTTAAACTCTTCTATTAAAGCATTCATTTTTTTATGTGCTTTATTTTTATCCCGTATGTTTTTTATCAGCAAGAACACGATACCAATAAATATAACAACATAAAATACTTTCAGCGCTTTATTCAGAAAAACGTCGTATTTATACTTCTCCTGAATGGTAACCATCTCACTGGTCAAATCTCCTACTCCAAGTTTATAATTTACTTCCAGAATCTCATCATTTAATTTTGATTCTGATTTTTCATAATTATCAAGATAAATTTTTGAATGTTTATAAGCCAGTTCTGGTTCTTTTAGTATGTTATAAATCTTTGCCTGATAATAATTTGACTTCAGATGATCTACCTGATTGGTTTTAGTTAGCTCGCCAATCGAATCTGATTTTTTAAAAAACACTAATGCCTTATCATACTTCTTGGTATTATAATACAAGTCTCCTAAATTATAATTAGTAGTACATAAGATTTCCTGCATATTATTTTGATTGGCCAGAAAGATGATGTCGTAATACGTTTTTTCGGCATTTTTATATTCTTTCAGCTCACCATAAATATTCCCTAAACTTAATTTCGCTACAATCTTATTGTCCGGAAAATTTTGAGAATAGCTAATGGTTTTTTGGTAAAAATACTCCGCAGAGTCAAGCAAAACCTTCTTTTTAGGATCTTTCATATAAAAGCTTTCATATGATCCTGCCAGACTAAGATTGATGTTACTCTTATTATTAAGATACTGCTGCTTGGTATAAACGCTCTGGTTTTTATCCACAAAATCATTGAGACTCCGCAAATCCTTAATCGCTAATCGATAATTACCTACAGCAACATTTATAGCCGCGATATTACTCTTAAACTTAACAATTTGAATAATATCCCCAATCTTTATAGAGAGTTTTATTCCTTGTTGGTAATTTTCGATCGCATCACTGTAATTCTCTCTTTTCCATTCTGATAATCCGGCATAATTATACAAATAAGACCGAAGTTGAGTTTTTTCTTTATCATCCGGCATTTTATCTAAGTAATTTAAGGCTAACTGGTATTTTTCCTTAGATTTTACTGCATTTCCTTTTAACTGAATCAAATAAGACAATGCAGCATTTGCAAAAGCCAGATGTTTATTGTTATTAGATCTTGCCAGCTGATTAGCATATACGATCGAACTGTCAACATTAGCATTTGCCGTTAGTCGAATTTTGTCTTGTAATATTAAGTACTCTTGTTCCGTAAAATCCTTTTTCTCCTGAGAAACAGCGACATTTACAACAAAAAAGAGTATAAAAGAGATGATCAGCCTCATTCAATTCGTTTTTTGAATCTCAAAAATAGCTTATAAATTCACAATAAACTAAAATTAATTCGTGTTTATACTATTTTCCTTCTTTGCTATTTATAAAAATATAACAATTTAACCGTATTTTGTTATATTTTTATTGCGTAGATTTGTATTATAAAACTATCAAAAATGAAACCAGACCTATTTCAAGCACCAGATTACTATAACTTAGATGACTTATTGACAGACGAACACAAACTAGTTCGAGAATCGGCGCGAGCCTGGGTCAAGAGAGAAGTTTCCCCAATTATAGAAGAATATGCTCAAAAAGCAGCATTCCCTACACAAATTATAAAAGGACTCGGCGAAATCGGTGGTTTCGGACCGTATATTCCGGTAGAATACGGAGGTGCAGGTCTGGATCAGATTTCTTACGGTTTAATCATGCAGGAGATAGAACGCGGAGATTCCGGTGTTCGATCGACTTCATCCGTTCAGTCTTCCCTGGTAATGTATCCGATCTGGAAATATGGAAACGAAGAACAGCGAATGAAATATTTGCCAAAACTGGCTACAGGAGAATTCATGGGATGCTTCGGTTTGACTGAACCTGATCACGGTTCTGACCCCGGAAGCATGATCACTAATTTTAAAGATATGGGAGATCATTATCTTTTAAATGGTGCCAAAATGTGGATTTCTAACGCTCCTTTTGCCGATATCGCAATTGTTTGGGCAAAAAATGAGGAAGGAAGAATTCACGGTTTGATCGTTGAACGCGGAATGGAAGGCTTTACAACTCCTGAGACACATAATAAATGGTCTTTGCGTGCCTCTTCAACCGGAGAATTAATCTTCGATAATGTAAAGGTTCCTAAAGAAAACTTATTACCTAACAAATCCGGTCTTGGCGCACCTCTTGGATGCTTAGATTCAGCACGATACGGAATTGCCTGGGGAGCTATTGGAGCTGCAATGGATTGCTACGATACTGCTTTACGTTATTCTAAAGAAAGAATTCAATTTGGGAAACCTATCGGAGGAACACAATTGCAACAGAAAAAATTAGCCGAAATGATTACCGAAATCACAAAAGCACAGTTATTAACCTGGCGCCTGGGTGTTTTACGCAACGAAGGAAGAGCTACAACCACGCAAATCTCAATGGCAAAACGCAACAATGTCGATATGGCCATACATATTGCACGTGAAGCCAGACAAATGCTGGGCGGAATGGGTATTACAGGCGAATATTCGATCATGCGTCACATGATGAATCTCGAAAGTGTTATTACTTATGAAGGAACTCACGACATTCATTTACTAATAACGGGTATGGATGTAACTGGAATTCCAGCATTTAAATAATGAATATTTATTAAAATATATACAAAACCAATACAAAAAGCTTCTTCTTAACGGGAAGCTTTTTATATTTGCATAAAAAATTCGAAAATGAATATTGAAACTATAAACAATAGCATTCAACCCCAAAAAGATCAACTTCTACAACACTCATTATACAATAAAATCCAAAATATCGATGACTTACATCGTTTTTTAGAAACTCATGTTTTCGCTGTTTGGGATTTTATGTCCTTATTAAAAGCATTACAATCTAAGCTTACCTGTACTTCTACTCCTTGGTTCGCGACAAAAAATCCTGAAACAAGATACTTAATCAATGAAATCGTTTTGGCAGAAGAAACCGATTTAAGTATTGATGGAAAAAGACAAAGTCACTATGAAATGTATATTGAAGCTATGGAAGATTGTGGTGCCGATACAAGCGGAATCAACAACTTTTTAGCCGAAGTAAACTCCTTGCATAATATTTTTGTTGCCATAAAACAAAGTTCCTTGCATCCTGATACAAAAGCTTTCCTGGACTTTACTTTTAGAGTAATTGAAGAAGGAAAGCCTCATCAAATTGCTGCAGCATTTACTTTCGGAAGAGAAGATTTGATTCCGAGTATGTTTACCGCAATCCTGAAAAACTTCCAGAAGAACCTTCCTGAAACGGATCTAAGTAAACTTTTATACTATTTTGAAAGACATATCGAATTGGATGCCGATGAACACGGACCAATGGCGATGCAAATGATCTCTGATTTGTGTGAAGATGATGCTCAGAAATGGAAAGAAGTGGAAGAAATTTCGATTTTGGCATTAGAAAAACGTATCGGACTTTGGAATGCTATTGAAGAAGAAATTCTGATGAAGACTGAAATGGTCTAAAAACCGAAACAAGTTATTTAACGTAACTATTTGTTTAAAATGAACCGAAAATTAATTTGTCAAAATTATGAAACTGCATTTCAAACAAATAGTTATTGTTATCCTCTCTATATTCCTGCTAAGCTGTAGTTCTGACGAAAACACTTCGGAAATATCTACTTTTCCAACTACACCTCTTTTGGGCTCGATAAAGTATTTGGCTTTAGGAGACAGCTATACCATCGGACAAAGCGTATGCGAAACGTGCGGGTTTCCTGAACAGTTAAAATCGAGTTTAACCGCAATTTATCCGCAAGCCAGCTTTTCTTTAAAGATTATTGCGACCACCGGATGGACTACCACTAATTTAATTTCGGCAATAAACACCCAAAATCCGGATCCTAACTATGATTTAGTCACACTTCTTATCGGGGTAAACAATCAGTATCAGGGAAAAAGCTTTTCGATCTATGAGACAGAACTTCCGGAACTCGTAAACAAAGCAATTGTTTTAGCAAAAGGGAATAAAAAAAGGGTAATTGTTATCTCTATTCCGGATTATGCTTATACTCCTTTTGGCAAAATACAAATGGAGGGAGAAGGCGAAAGAATTTCAAGCGAAATCAATCAATACAATTCCTTTGCCGAAAGCTACTGCAAACTCAATAATATTGTTTTTGTTTCGATAACCGACATTTCCCGTAAAGGTCTTGATAATCCTGATTTGGTGGCCGCAGATGGCTTACATCCTTCTGCCAAAGCTTATACTTTATTTACAGAACGTATTTTACCTGTGGTGAGAGTAGCTTTACAGAACTAATATTTAAAATCTTAATTGGAAAAATATCCTTAATTTTATCAAAAGTTATTCTTCATAAATCAAAAATGATCTCATACAATTGACTGCAGTCCATAATCTTTTAAATAATGCAGATTTCACCATCAGTAGAATTAGCTCCTTACATTAAACATTATCTTTTTTTAGATACCAAAGAAGTATCCGAACAAAAGCTTCGTCTGTTTTCGGATGGTAATACCGGTATTGTGTTTTCTTTAAAAGGCAATCTTACTTCTGATCTAAACCATCAAGAAATTCAGAGCTTCTTACCGGATTCTTTTTTGTATGGACAACTTACGGGATTTAAAGACATTTATTCCAACCAGGAAATTACTCTTATAATTGTTGTTTTTCAGCCTAACGGGATTCATCAATTGTTGGGCATTCCGGCTTATGAATTTCTCGACTCTATTGTTTCTATTGATACTATTTTTAACAGAGAGGGTTTAATTCTTCAGGAGCAGCTATGCGAAAATTACACGATCTCAGAGAAAGTTGAACTTCTCAATCATTTTTTCGGCACTTATATTTCCAACAAAACAGCTTCTTACCAATTAATTATTGAAAGTTCGCTTCGTTTTATTACCGCACATAAAGGGAGTTTTAATGTAAACCAACTGGCTAAATTTACAGGTTATACGGAACGTCATCTGGAAAGAAAGTTCAAAGAGTGCATCGGATTAAATCCGAAGAAATTTGGAAATATTATCAAACTGCATTATTTCTTAAAACTACTAAAAGAGAAGTCTGTCGATATAAATCTCACAAACATTAGCTACAATGCCGGTTTTTCGGATCAGTCTCATCTGATAAAGGAATTCAAAAAACATACCGGAATCACGCCAAAAGAATACTTAAACAATACCGGGAAATTAACCAATAACCTCATCAAGACTGTTCCGCCTATTCTGCTTTAGAATGTCGGTTTTGTACAATTTTTAAAATAGTACCGATGCTACCTTTGTCTCAAATCAATAGTAAGCATTATGAAAAATTTAAAAATAGCCACGGCTCAGTTCGAGAACAAAAGTGGCGATAAAAGTTATAACTTATCCGTAATTGAAAAACTTTCACAACAGGCAGCAAGTCAGGGCTGCGATGTTATCTCCTTTCACGAGTGTTCTGTAACAGGCTATACTTTTGCCCGACATCTGTCAAAAGAGCAAATGCTAGATTTGGCAGAATTAATTCCGAGTGGAGAAAGTATTCTGAAATTAACTGAAATTGCGCGAAACCATAATATCGTGATTCTGGCTGGGCTTTTTGAGAAAGACGAAGACGATAACTTATTTAAAGCTTATGTGTGCGTAGACGAAAATGGTTTGGTTGCCAAATACCGAAAACTGCATCCGTTTATCAATCCACACCTTACTCCGGGCGACCAATACTGCATCTTTGAGATTAAAGGATGGAAGTGTGGTATTCTAATTTGTTACGACAACAATATTATTGAGAATGTTCGAGCTACCACTCTTTTAGGTGCCCAGATTATTTTTATGCCTCACGTTACGATGTGTACTCCTTCTACCCGACCGGGTGCCGGATTTGTTGCCCCACAGCTGTGGGAAAACCGTGAGGCTGATCCTACTTCTCTCCGACTGGAATTTGAAGGAATGAAGGGCAGAGACTGGCTTATGAAATGGCTTCCTGCAAGAGCCTATGACAATGCTATTTATGCCGTATTCTCGAACCCAATTGGAATGGACGATGATCAACTGAAAAATGGCTGTTCGATGATTATTGATCCTTTTGGGGATATTCTTTCTGAATGCAACTCTTTTGAAGACTCTTTTGTAACTGCACTATTAACTCCTGAAAAATGCATTCAGGCTGGCGGAAACCGTTACATAAAAGCAAGAAGACCAGAATTATATCGCGATATTATTGGTCAGGAGCATCAATCCGAACAAAATGTGGTATGGCTGAATACTTCTGAAAAAAGTTAAAACTGATGTTTCATGGGACTTTACGCTTCTTAAAGATTTACCTTTGAGGAATTCATTAATCTACAGTATACCGCCCAATAATGGAATTTTTTAAAACTACAAATGAAGATATCGATGCCGTTTTTGATCTTTATAATGAAGCTACCTCTTATCAAAAAACGGTCAATAATAAAAGCTGGAGAGGCTTTGAGAGAACACTTATAGAAACAGAAATTGCCGAAAATCGCCATTTCATCATCAAAGAAGGAAATGAAGTGGCCTGTACATTTGTGCTTACTTTTAACGATTTGATTATCTGGAAAGAAGCCAGCGCCGATCCTGCCATCTACCTTCATCGTATTGCTACGAACCCAAAATTCAGAGGACAGTCGTATGTTAAAAAAATCATCGAATGGGCAAAAATATATGCTCACGAGAATAACAAATCATACATCAGGCTTGATACGCATAGCGGTAACGAAAGGATAAATAAGTACTACACCAGTTGTGGTTTTAATTACAAAGGAATCAGCACCATCGAATGGACAAGTGAATTACCGGAACATTATAAAGAAGGTTCTTTTAGTTTGTTTGAGATTAAGCTTTGAATAATTGTAACTATTTTAATTTAAAAAAATGTTGTGAGAATCTCACAACATTTTTTTAAATTAATCATTTTGCTCAGAAAACCTACTGTTCTATTAATTTGAATCCCTTTTAGTTGGTTTGTAATTATCCATAGCTATCATATATAATTCCTTATCAACAGTTCTCATCGTTGATAATTTTGCCCGGTCTAAATACAATGCTCTTAAATCGCTTTCAAAGTTATCATATGCTTCATTTATACAACCATAAATAATATATCTAAATGAATCAAACGAATACAAATAATTTTCATTAGGATAATATCCTCCCATATCTTTAGATCTATTACTTTGTTCTTCTAAAAATGCTGGTATGTTATTATTTGGTGTCTCAAAATGAGAAAACATTATTCTCAAATCATCAATACTTTCAATATTGAAATCAAGTCTGTATAAAGTCTGAAATAATCGATATCTTATATGTACAAAACACCTTTTCATATATGGATCCCAAATTAACTGTTCTTGTATTCTACTTTCAAGTACAATTTTCCACTCATTGAATCTATCATTACGCAATTTATCCTCGTTTGCATCCGTAGCAGCTTTTAAACGCTTTAATCCCAAATATGCTGCTGTTACAGTTACAGTAGCCAAAAATAAACCCTTATAACTTCCTAATTCATGAATATAAATCTCAACACCTTTTGGAGATATATCAACCCCATGATCCCAAAGCTTCAGATGTATAAGTCCAAAACCAATTGAAGAAAAAACCAATAAAGAAACTACAATTAATAATAAGACCCCCGACAAGAATTTAACCATACTTAAACTATTTAAAAACTCAACTCGTATATTCATTTCAATAAATCAACCAGAATCTCTTAATTAATTAAATAAAAAAAACCTGTAAATTAACATTTACAGGTTTTGCAGAAAGGAAGGGATTCGAACCCTCGATACAGTTACCCATATACTAGCTTTCCAGGCTAGCTCCTTCAACCACTCGGACACCTTTCTAAATTGGTCTGCAAATAACATAAAAAAAAATGACTTAGAAAAACAAAATCGGATATTAGTTTACATACTTTTTCGAAATTCTTCCATAAACAGTTTTACGGCCTTTTTTTGATAGCCTCCAAGAGTCAGCATAAACGATTCTCTTTTTGTGGGAACTCCCGTAATCTGAATCGCTTTCAGGTCGTCCCAGCCTTTTAGGGCTTTCTCGGCCACTATGGTGGCCCAGTCACTGTCCTGAACCATTTGCAGCAAGGCGTGAATGGAGTTTAGTTCGATGGAAATCTTGGGTCTCATTTTGTTTTTGGCAAATAGTTCTTCAACAAATTCCCTTGAATTCGACCCTTTTCCCGGTAAAACAAGCGGAATTTCCTCTATTTTCTTGAAAGCAATTTTGTCTAATGTTGCCAAATAATGTGTTTTCGAAACCACCAATACCATTTGTGACGTAAACAAAGGAACTTTCTCAACGGGAATATTTATTTCATGTGACGAAATCACCAAAACCAGGTCCAATTCGTTGGTTAATAATTTTTGTTCTAAAGCTTCTGTCGTGCCGTATTCGACGACAATTTTCAGGTTAGGGTACTGTTTTGCAAACGTATTGATAACGGGCAGAATTAAAAGTCCGAAGATATAGGTTACGCCAATTCGCAGTTCACCGCCAATCATTTCGTTTAAATCTTCAATAGCCTGTTTTCCGTTTTCTACATTTTCGATAACTTTTTTGGCGTGAATCAGGAAAACAGCACCGGCTTCGGTAAGCTGTACTTTTTTACCGATCCTTTTAAACAAAGGCATTTCGAGTTCTTCTTCGAGTTTTTTTATTTGCTGTGATAAACCCGATTGTGTTACAAAACACAACTCGGCCGCTTTGGTAAAATGAAGTACCTCAGCGGTTTTTATAAAATATTCTAGTTGATAAATTTCCATACTGATAAGTTTTAATACTTATTATAAGTAAAATTATTAATTTTTCTAATGAAATCATAATTCCGAACTTTGTAAAAAAATATCAGGCATTATGTTTAAAGCGTTAAAATCAAAAAACTTCAAGTTGTTCTTTTACGGACAATCTGTTTCTGTAATTGGAACCTGGCTTCAGAAAACAGCTGTAAGCTGGATGATTTACAGCGTTACTGGTTCGGTTTTCTTACTGGGATTAGCGACATTTTTAAGCATGATCCCGTCCTTATTTCTGGCTCCCCTGGCCGGAAGTATTATTGGCCGTTACGACAGACACCGCGCTATGATTCTATTACAATCTTTGGCTATGCTTCAGGCAGGTGCTTTGGCACTGTTAATTTATCTGAAAATATACAACATCAACTTTATTCTGGCCTTGAGTTTAATTCAGGGAATCATCAATTCTTTTGACATGACTTGCCGACAAACGATGATGATAGATATTGTTGACAATAAAGAGGACTTACCCAATGCAGTGGCCTTAAACTCTACGCTGAATAATTTTGCCCGAATTGCCGGACCTGCCTTAGCCGGAATTATTCTGCACAATTATGGTGAGGACATTTGTTTTATTGGAAACTTCTTAAGCTACATTCCTGTTCTGATTTCTTTATTGATGATGAAAATCACACCGCATATTAAAGCCACCGAAAAAATGAAAATGGTTGACGACTTTCTTGAAGGTCTGGATTATATTAAAAAAGAAAGTGAAATGGCTAAAATGCTTCTGATGTTAATGTGCAGCAGCTTGTTTGTGATTTCGTTCAACACTTTAATGCCTGTTTTTGCCAAGGATATTTTTAGCGGAAATGCACAGACTTTCAGCTGGTTTGAAAGTGCTGCCGGAATTGGTTCGATACTGTCTGCTATTTATCTGGCTAATCTTAAAAAAGCAGACAATATGGGCAAAATAATGATCGTTGCGAGCTTATTATTAGGTTTTAGCATTATCGTATTGGCCTATTCCAATAGTCTGACTGTGGCACTTATTTGCATGGCTCTGAGCGGTCTGGGAATGATGGCACAAACCTCGTCTATAAACATTTACGTTCAGACACAAAGTCCTGTACACCTGCGTTCGAGAAGTATTAGTTACTATCTGATGGCATATCAGGGAATGATTCCTGTGGGAAGTTTGATTATCGGATATGTTTCACACATTATCGGAACCCGAGAAACTGTGGCTATTCAGGGTATTATTTGCATTCTTTCTGTAATAGTTTATGTGTATTACAAAAAACAAAGCCCTGAAGAAGAGTTTGGAACTTGTGAGGTTCGTTACAAAAATTGATAAGCTCCAAATTTAGAAATTCCAAATTCCAAAATGAAGATATAATCAGCAAACGATTGGAATTTGGAATTTTATCTTATAGCGAAATCTCCCCGCGTAAAGCTGTTTCGAAAATTGCCTTAAATTCAGTTTGAGGAATATTTTGTCCCAGCAGGTACATTAATTTTGTTATGGCTGCCTCGGTAGTGATGTCCTTTCCGGAGATAACGCCAAGCGATTTTAAAGCGGTACTGGTTTCATATTGTCCCATATTGACGCTTCCACCTGAACATTGGGTCACGTTAACAATGTGTAATCCGGACTGAATTGCTTTCTCAATCAAATCCAAAAACCAGTCTTCTGTTGGTGCATTACCCGAACCGTAGGTTTCCAAAACGATTCCCTTTAGATCTTTAATCGCTAAAATTGAAGCTAAAACCACTTCACTCATTCCAGGGAACATTTTGATGATTGCAACATGATTGTCCATTTCTTTATGAACGATTAGTTTCGCGTCTGTCTTTACAGGAAGAAATAAATGTGTGTTCAACTTTAAATGAACTCCTGACTCTACTAATTCCGGATAGTTTGGTGCTGTAAATGCTCTGAAATGTTCTGCATTTACTTTTGAAGTTCGGTTACCGCGGTACAGTTTATATTCAAAATACAAACAAACCTCAGTGATTACCGGTTTTCCGTTTTCCTGAAGTGAAGCAATCTGAATGGCTGTAATCAGGTTTTCTTTAGCATCGGTACGCAAATCTCCTATCGGAAGCTGGGAACCTGTAAATACTACCGGTTTTGCCAAATTCTCCAACATAAAACTCAATGCCGAAGCAGAATACGACATGGTATCCGATCCGTGCAACACCACAAACCCATCGTAAGCAATATAATTTTCTTCGATAATAGTGGCAATTTTCGTCCACTCTTGAGGATTCATATTCGAGGAGTCAATCGGCTCTTCAAATGAAACTGTTTCAATATCGCAGTCTAATTGTTTGATTTCAGGTATCTTTTGTAATAATTTACCAAAGTTGAACGCTTTGAGCGCGCCCGTCTCAAAATCTTTACTCATACCGATAGTTCCACCGGTATAGATTAGTAGTATTTTTGGTTTAGATGACATCCTGATATTTTAATTTATTAACAACCGGGTTAGCGTACATGGCCAGAAATCCTTGTCTTGTTACTGGGTTATCACTTCCGATACGCATTTCTAAACGACGCTCGAACAACGATTTTTCGCTTTCTTTGTACAAGTGCGCAAACTTATTGGTCTCGTTTAAAATATCGTAAGCAATAAAATTAGTTGGCCATAATTGATAATTTTTCAAAACCGAATCGTCAATAACCTGAGCCAAAGCCTGTACTTGTTTGTTGACATTGTCATTTTCAGCTACAATCTGATCGATTTCTGTATCTAAAACATCTCCAACAGAAATGTGTATTCTTTTTTTAGTTCCCATGATACCACTCAGGATATTCATGAAATCTTCGTTTTTGTCTTTAACATAAACCTCATTATTGGCTTCTGCCATTAACTGTGGCATCTTCAGAACATCTGTTGGATCGTATTCGTATGAAATGGACACGGGAACAATTTTTAATTTCTTAAAATAATCCATTAGATTAGGCTCATCAGATCCCATTCCGATCATTTTTAAAACTCCCGGATTGGTTTCATCGTTTCCATCTTTGGTACGGCCTTCTCTCTGTGCAATCCAAACCGAACGATTCTCACGAAGTAATAATTGCCCAATATATTCTGATAATAATTTAGAACTCTGCAACATTTCTCTTGGCGATAAACCTCTTAGAACCAAAAAGTTTCGGTTTAATTTTGCCAAAGTACTCAGGAATGCTTTTTTTACCAGATTGTCTCCAATGGCAGATGCCGTCATGACTAATCCGTGCTCAAAAAGACAAACGTTTAATAAAGTAGTATCTAATAAAATATCTCTGTGATTAGAGATAAACAAGTAAGAGGTGTTTTTTTCCAGTTTCTCAAATCCTGAAGTAGTAAGACCTTCAGAACTTTTCTCTAAAACTTTTTGTATGGTGTTATAAATAAAGTTGCATTGAAAATCACGAATAGAATGTGTCTTTTTTAGCTGCTCTTTCCAAACCTCATCTGCTACTTCCGGAAAAGTAAAGTTCATCATGGTTTTCATCATCGGATGATTGACTACATCATGAAGTGCTTCATTTATTTCAGAATCATAAAACGGTCGAATGGCATCAAATCTCTGCATTATTTATATTGGTATTAAGTGGGCAAAAGAACAAAAAAAAAATTAAACTATTGTAAGGTACGGGTTAAATCCCAAAAACGTCTTTAGAATTCTGAGTGGTTCGTTCTGCGATTTCTTCCTCTGAAACGTTGTATATATCCGCTAATTTGGCGATAACATTTACCAGATAACTGCTTTCATTTCGCTTTCCGCGATACGGAATTGGCGCTAAATAAGGAGAATCGGTTTCCAGAACGATATGTTTCAAATCGATCTGATTTAGAAACTGATCGATTTTTCCGTTCTTGAAAGTTACCACTCCACCAATTCCCAGCTTCATATTGTAAGACAGCGCCTGAAGTGCCTGCTCGTATGTACCTGAAAAGCAATGAAAAATTCCAAATAAATCGGCTGATTTTTCCTCTTCCAGTACTTCAAAGATTTCATCGAAAGCCTCACGACAATGAATTACAATAGGCAATTTGTATTGTTTTGCCAGTTGAATTTGCCTTTTAAAAGCAATTTGCTGCTCTTTTAGATGCGTTTTATCCCAATACAAATCGATTCCAATTTCACCTACAGCGTAGAACTTTCGTTTGGCCAGCTCCGTTTCTACATGCTTTAACTCTTCTTCGTAATTGTCTTTCACATAGGTAGGATGCAACCCCATCATCAAGTATACATAATCCGGATAATTTTGCTCCAGATCGTACATCGACTGTGTGGCAGCGGCATCAATCGCAGGAATAAAAAAACGGGTTACTCCGGCATTTATAGCTCTCTGCATCATCTCGTCGCGGTCCTGATCAAATTCTTCAGAATATAAATGTGTATGTGTATCGGTAATTATGGGCTTCAAATTCAATTGTTATAATTTTTAATGGCCCAAAATTACGATAATATTAAAAACTTTCCCAATTTGAATGAAATGAGGAAAAATGTCACGCGGATTTTTACGGATTCACTTCGTGAAAACGCGGATAAAAACGGATTTTTTCTAAAAGTAAACCCGACAGGTTTTAAAAACCTATCGGGTTTGAATCAGTACGAAATAATTTGTTATTTCCCTGTTTTAACAAACAGTAAAGCGCGATCCAGAACTTCGTCTTTACCTTGTTGAGCCCCTAAAATGGTTGGGATTACTTTAATATCCGGGATAATCCCAATACGCTGTGTTTCTTTTTTATTTGGGTAAAAAGCACCCATTGAAGTAAATGAAGAATCAAATCCGTTGATAATGTTAAATTCATAATTTGGTCCATCGGAGCCCGATGTCTGAGTACCTACAACGGTAACATTTGGTGCTGTCTGAAGGCTCATTACGGTTTGTTCCCCAAAACTATGAGTTCCTGAGCCTACCAGAGCAATTACTTTACCTTTATAATAATCTGGATTGATTTTACCACATTCTTCCATATCGTCCATAAAATAATAACGACCAGGATAACTTAAGTCCTGTCGAAGCAATCTCAAAATTGGTTTTGGCTCCGGATTTAGATATTCGCTGAATAAAAAATCAGTATAGGCTGGTCTGCTTCTGACATCAAAAATAATAGCTTGTGTCCCTTTTAATTCTTCCATCATCTTTGCAACTTCCTCTTTTGGTACTTTACTCATTCTTACATAGCCAATATTATCTGCCAGAATTTCCCATTTTGCAGTTTTTTTGAATGGTGATCTTTTAATTTTTTCGTTTGAGTAACGATGTATTTTCTTTGTTGATGTCACATTATCTCTAATGAATTCAATTTCTAAATCATCTGTATCTCCTGTAAACATTATAAAACCTCCCAAGTAAGTCGCTACAGCTTTATTAGATCCCTGCATATATTTTGAAAGCTGTGCTAATTGCTGAGCAACTGTGCTCCCATCAACTTTCGTTATAATATCGCCAATTCTTAAGTCATCTATTTTGGCTAAAGAATCATTAGCTAAAGCAACAATTACAGCTTTATCGTTTATAAATTTAGCTGTAAAAGCAATATACTTCTCTCCACCCAAATACTTAACCATATCCGGACTTGTAGTCCCGGCATGTGTATCGTTAAGCTTTATCGATATTTCACGCATTGCCAATAAAAATTCCTTTTCGGAAGCCGGAGTTTCAATATGAGGAAGAATTTCAGTAAGCGCTTCGTCCCAATTCTGATCCATTACATATTTATACGGAAAAAAGTATTCTGTGTAATTCCAAAAACGAAATAGTGCCAAAAGGCGTAAATTTTTATCTGTCCATTTAAAATCAGCATAGACTGGTTCATTAACAAACTGCAAACGAACATTTTTACCCTCTTGATTTACAAAATGATTTACACCCTGAAATCTATTCTCTGTAATAAATTTCAATTTTTGAGAAAGACTTTTAGAAAACAATTTGTCTTTCTGCGTCCATTCTAAATTCAAATTTTTATTAAAATAGTCTTTTTTTGGATCCAGTGCCACTGGTCTATTGGCAGGTACTTCTCCTAGACTTTCAATCCATTTTTCTATTGTAGCAGAAAATTCTTCTTTCGTCTGTGCTTTTTCAATTTTAGGTAAAACCTCAAAGAGTTTTTCATCCCAGTTTATTTTCCCACTAGCAACTGCAGGATGATAATATTTTAAGAATCCCCAAACTTTGCAGGTAGCAGCAAGCTTTTCGGTTTCTGTGATTTTGGCATAGCCAAAGATCGTTTGAGTGCATACAATAAGAAAAACTAAAGTAATTTTGTTCATGTAAATAATCCGGTTAGGTTGAAATTGTTTTTTGGTAAATTTTTCTAAAAAAAATCAGCCGAATGTAGAACTAAAAATCCGGATTCGTTTACGGCTTTACGTAAAAACCTTTTTTATATAAATAAACCGGACAGGTTTTAAAGCCTGTCCGGTTTGAAAGTATAATAATTTTACCCTTTTAAATAAACAATCAATCTAACTCGTCCAGCAACTCCTGAACATCGTCATAGTTTTCATAATCCTGAGAAATGGTCTGCAGAATTTCTCTGCAGGCATTGTAATCTTTCTGTTTTAATTTGGACAGTGCCAGATTCCATTTGGCTTTTTCTTTGTAAGCTGAAGTACCTGATTTTAGTTCATTAAAAACTGCTTCTGCTTCTTTATAATCACTTTCTTCCAGTAAAGAAACCCCATAAAAATATTGTATTTCAGGTGTTTTATTCTCTTTTAAAATTTCCTCAAAAAACGGAATTGCGAGTTCATAATTCTTTTCGTTGAATGCTTTTTCCGCTTGTTTTAAAGTTTCGTCTGCATCCCCACGTTCGACGAAAGAAGCGGTTTCGGGATGATTAAAATCTTCAAAATCAGGATTCTGATTGTAATCAAAAAAGAACAGTCCGAATAAAATAACAATCGATGCCGCTGCTGCGAAATACCAAGGTCGCATTTGAACCACTTTAGGCTTGTTGGCATTAAAATGTTTCTCTGAAATCTCCGTCAGATTTGCCGTAAAGGCTTCTCTCTCTCTTTCGTGTTCAAATTTACTTTTGAGCTGTAACTGCACTTCTTTGAAAGTTTCAAAGGCTGAAGCCAGTTCATGATCCTCAGACAATTGTTTCTCAAAACTATTTTTTTCCTCAACAGTCATTTCTCCCTGAAGATATTGATCGAATAATATGTAACGTTCTTCGTTCATGACTAATTATTTTTTAACGATTTAAAATTCCCGGCTTCCTGAATCCACTGTGTCAATTGCCCTACGCACAACGATTTTTTCTTACGAACATACCCATAAGTCACGTTGAGTTTCGCTGCTACTTCTTCCATCGTTTTGGTGGTGAAACTTAGTTTTAACAACTCCTGACATTTGTCTCCTAATTTTTGAAACATGGCATCAAAGAGCTGCTGTCTTTCATCAAATTCTTCGGTTTGACCAATTAATTCAAGAGCAGATTCATTCATAGATACCGCATCCTCATTAATTGTTACCCCTTTATTGGCTGTTTTTTTAAGTTCGTTGAGCCATTTCCTTTTACACAATAAAAAAAAGTAAGCGTCAAAAGGACAAGTCAGTTGCAGTGTCTTCGCTTTGGCCTGATTAAAAAGTAAAATCATGACTTCCTGAACCACATCCTGAGCATGTTCTTTATCTCCCGAATTGTTCATAACAAACATGACCACCTTGGGAACGAATTTCTTGTAAATGCTTTGAATAACTGCAGAGTTATTTGCAGCAATGCCATCAATATACATTTGATCGGGATGAATTTTATTCTTAACCATAAAGAATCATTTTGTAGCTAATTTAAAAAACAATTGGAAATAAATTTCATGTCATAAGGTAACAATTAACAAATCAAGTTGATGTAATAGTAAAGAACTTCTAAAATAGTCTTAGAGAAGAGCCTAAAAACCATCAAAAATCAGGAAAATGGAAACCTATCAATTTGTAAACGAAAAGAGTTTGGATCAATTTCATCAGATGATTTCTGCCAAAACACGAAATGGATTTGTGGTTGTGGAGCATAATGAAAAGCTCCCGTATGTGGTTTTATCCAAAAAACCAAAAGCAATCAACCATCCGTTGCACCTCTTTCTGACCTGTATCACATTCGGACTCTGGGTTACAGTATGGATCTATTTTTCAATAACGCTTTCACGAAAGACAAGCATTCTTGTTGCTGTAGATGAAGACGGCAATTTATTTGAAGACAGGTGTCTTTCAGAATAAACTCAGAAAAAACAAAAACAGGGGGTAACAATATCAAACCCAAATTGATATAGCAATATAATTAACAACCGAAATCTGAAAACCACCTGATCATCAGGACAGATTTATAAAAAACTAGAAATCATGAACACACATTTTAAAAAAATCGGACTTTTATTTTTACTGGCAATGGGTTTTGTAAGCTGCGACAATAGCGACAGCGACGATGCTCTTATTTTGCCACCCTCGGCTTCTGCTTTTAAAAGCATAAGTGAACAAGGGGTGAAGAAAAACACACAGAACTTTTCCATCACTGCCGGAACCGGTGTGGTAACTTTAACTTCGGCTAAAGGAGTAAAATTAAGCATCAACGGGGATTGTCTTACCAAAAATGGAGTTGCAGTAACGGGGGCAGTTGCAATTGAGTACATCGAACTTTTTGACAAAGGGAACATGTTGGTTACCAACAAACCTACTATGGGGGTTATGCCTGACGGAAAGAAAAACTTATTGATTTCCGGTGGAGAATTTTTCATCAGAGCTACTCAGGGTGGTGTTGAACTTAAAAGTTCCTGTTCAATGAATTTAATTGTGCCTGCGGCTTTAACAGATGGTGTCGACAATGCCATGACTTTATGGGTCGGTAAGATTGATGAGAAAGGGGAACTGGCATGGGAACAACCTAAACCAAATGCTGACGGAACCGGTGGTAAAGGCGGCGTTCAGGGTGAAGGAACCAATTACTTTGTGACTTTTGGTAATTTTGGCTGGACAAACGTTGACCGTTTTTACAGTGACCCAAGACCAAAAACTACTCTTTTGGTTGATGCTCCTGACGGTTACGACAATAATAATAGCGCAGTTTATTTGTCTTATGATGGCGAAGGCACTAATGCGCTTGCAAAATTAGATACTTATACTCCTGCCGGATTGTTTAGCGAGCACTACGGACAAATTCCAATTGGCTTAAAATGTCATGTGATTTTTGTAACCGAAGACAATGGCCAATGGCGATATGCAATTAAAGCGGTAACTGTTGCTGCAAATGATGTGTACACCTTTACACTGGGGGAAACAACAGTGGGAACTGAAGCACAATTAGTAGCCGCAATCAATGCTATTCAGTAAGTTACAAAATACTTTTTAAGAAAAAGTGATGATTTGCTCATCACTTTTTTTTACATTTAATCCAGTTTTCAAATCAATTCTGATGCTTTTCAGAAGCTAATCCTGCTGTCCGCTGTATCTTTTGTCCCGAACCCCGTGACAAAAGGATGCCGCTCCCATCAGGGCTAAAAACCTCTAGTTATGAAACCACTATCGTCTATTTTATTGATGCTATTTTCTATTCTTGCAATGGGACAAACGAAGGTAAAAGACACCATAACCCGAAGGGCCAATATTGTTTTCATTCAGAACGGAAATGCGGTTACGTATAAACCCGAAACTCCGCCTTTAATTCCTATTGCCGGTGCCCCCAAACCCAGTTATTCTTATTTGTGGGAACTCGGTGACGGACATTACAGCAAGGAAGCCGAACTAAAACATGTCTACAAAAACAAAGGAACCTACACTACCAGACTTGCCGTAACCAACAATTACGACAATGGAAAACCTCCGGCAACACGCCCGAAAAAAGTAGCCGTAAATGACCTTACTGACACCAATTATAAAGATATTGCTTCTATAGCCGATCAAAACGGATTGGCGATTTTAAAAAACTGTGACCCGATTCCGGAACAGGAAATGGTAGTCGTAGTGAGTTATCAGAACATGGAAAATTATGTTTCCAGCGGAAAACTGTATTTATTTTATAACGAAAAGCAATTTAAGAATAATAATTTCGAACTGGTTGATTACAGAACCCACGCCAGCGAGCGTGAAGTAAAGGAAAAAACCGTGGCTTCTGTAGACGATCTGGACGATTCTAAAAACTATGTTGCTTCGGCTGAAAACTCTTTTAAAGCCAAAAAATACAGGAATACAACCAGCGAAGAAGACCTGGATGCTTCCTTACTCGACGCCCATAAAACCTATCATAATGTTTCGGTTTTAGAGTTTGACGATGCCAATCCTAATGAAACCCGAAATGTTTTTTATACTTTTAAAACGACTCCCGAAATGATCAAAGATACTAGCGCAACGGTTACCATGCGCGGTATTTTTGTTCCGAACCGAAGTTATAAAAACCACAAAATCAAAAATCTGGAAATGGAAATCGTAACGTCTCACGATCCTAACAAAATGGGATCCAACGGGCGTTTTATGAATTACAGACTGGTTCGTTTTAAAAGAGTAAATTTTAAAACACGTTTTCAAAACAACGGTGAAGGTCCTGCCCGAATGATTAGACTTGAAACTGATATTCCGGATATGTTCGACAAAAAAACCTTCCAAATTGAAGACATGTACCCCAAATGTCCCATCTGTCCAAAAAATGAAGTTCCAACGACAAGCTGCCTGGATACCATTATCAAAAAGAATCAAATCTTTTTTACCTTCAAAAACATTTACTTACCCGGAAGCGAACAGAAAAATGTACATGAAAAAGACAGTACAAAAGGTTTTGTAAAGTACTCAATGAAGTTTGGTGAGGATTTTCATAAAGTAAAAACCCGAAGCCGAACTGCTATTATTTTTGATAAAAACGAGCCCATCATTACCAACTATGCCACAACCCGATTCCTTCCCGGAATTTCAATTGGAGCAAAAGCCGGTTATAATTTGTATCCTGATCTGGAAAAATCGACGAGTTATTTTGTGGGTGCCACTATTTCGCCTTTTAAATCGTATCGTTTTTACTGGCAGGCAGAATGGATTAATGCCCTGAACAAATACGAAAGCGGCCTAACAGTGATCGATCAGACTGTGGCTGGTGCCAATGGCGTGAAGCAATTACAACGTACCACCACAACAACCGAAAACAAAAATGTAAACTGGGAAATCCCGGTCCTGATTCGCTATAACCTTAACAATTATATAGGAGTCGGAGCCGGAATTCAGGCCAATTTTGATATCTCATCAGAACAAAATCAAATCCAAAAAATTGAAAACTTTGAAGGTGGAACAGATCAGTTTTTAATCAGTACCCGAACGCAGTCCAATTCGATAAAGAACGGTTTTGGGAATTTAAAAACGGGCGTTTTGTTTGATTTAACAGCCGGATTTGCGAGAATCGGACCCAGTTTTGGAGCCCGCTATGTCATTAACTTTGAGCAGAATTTCAACTATTTTCAGTTTTACGGGATTTGGAAGTTTTAAATGTTTTTCGTTCGTCACTGAATGTCACCCTGAGCGAAGTCGAAGGCTTCCTGACAATAAAGGTCTTCGACTTCGCTCAGACGGACAATCGTAGTATTACATCTATTATATGAACTTATATCGCTTATATGTTTCAATCTTCCTTTTTTTCAATCTGAATGTTTTAGGACAGAATCAGGAAGATCAAATATATACCGCAATTGACTCTTTTATTGCTCACCCTTCCCCCAAAGCGCTACAAGATCTCACTAATACAGAATCTGTTTTCTGGAAAAATCCGAAGCCAAAAACCAAAGGAGAATTACTGGCGATTGTAGTTTTAAACTGCAATAAAGCGTATTATGAAAATCAATTTGGGAAAGCCGAAAAGGCCATTGCGAATTATGAAAAAGCCTGGCAAATTTATCAAAAAAACAAACTTTCAAATTACGATATTATCGAATACTGCCTGAAACCCTTAGGCAATTTGTATACTGTTTTGGGGGATTACGACAGCGCAGAAAACACCATAAAACAGTATTTCTTTATTGTCAACACTGCTCCAAATTATCCGGATGCCCAAAAGCAAAAATTTGCTGCAATTCTAAATTTATCCAATGTCTATCAGAGCTCAGGTAAATTCAATCTGGCCATTGATTTATTGGAACAAATCCTAAAAACGGAGAAACTGTCTAATGCTCAGAAAGGAATCGCACTAAATAATCTGGGGAACAATTACCTGCTGAGTTCCACTGAAAATTTAATGCGTCCTGAGACGTATCAAAAAATTGAAAACACTTTTAAGTCGTCTGTAAATTATCTGAAAAACGAGAAAAACCAATCCGAGACTTTGTCTAATTCTTACCGGAATCTGGCGATGCTAAATCGGCAAAGACATCAATTTGAAGCATCCAATTCTTATTTAGCGAAAGCAGAAAAGCTTCTACTGGAAACGCCTCAAATACAAGCCCGAAAAATAGCAAAGCTGTACTATGAAAAAGCCTCATTACTTTTTGAAGAAGGAAAATATGCTGAAAGTACCGAACAGCTTAAAGCCGTTTTTAAACTTTTAATCGCAAATTATGCGCCTCAGAATGTTCTTCCAAATCAAAATCAATTGTATGCCGAAACGGTTTTAATTGATGCACTTGATTTACAGGCTCAGCTTTTCCTGAGTCAAAATCAGCTTAAAAAAGCATTGGAATCTTACGAACTTTCGCTTCATATCGAAGAAGTATTGATGAACATTACTCTTTACGAAAACTCCAAGATAATCAGTCAGATTCGTTCCCGAAATCGTACCGAAAAATGTCTTTTGATTTATGATCGTTTGTTTCAAAAGGAAAACAAAACAGAATATCTGGAAAGCGCTTTTCAATTGGCCGAAAAAACAAAATCAGGGGTTTTAAAAAGTTATCAATCGAATATCAAAAAGGCAACTACAGAAGAGAAATCACTTTTAGTGCAGCTTCAAAATTTAAACAATGTTATTGTAAAAGAACAGCAAAAGGGCAGTCTGGCTAATATTGCAAACATCAACCAAGCAATCAAAAAACAGAACGAAGTTATGCTCTCCCTAAAGCAAATTCGATCTAAAAACCCGGATTTACTTCCTGAAATCAGTGACTTAAAGACCTTGTTTTCGAAATTGGAAAAAGACAAAGCGGTGATGGTGTACTACTTTATGGGAGCTGAAAATTTGTATTATTTCACCTTGCAGAACAACCGAATCAGTCTCCATCACCTCGATACGGCACATACAGCCATGTTGAATATTATAAAATTTATAAACTATTTTAATACCTCAGCCGCTATTACAAACGATATTTCGGGATACAACTATTATGGCAAAAAAATATACGATTTATTGCAAATGCCACGAAATACTATTTACCAAAACCTCATCATTGTTCCCGATGGCATTTTAAACTTCTTGCCTTTTGAGGCCTTGATTACCAAGGACTCAAAAACCACCAATTTTGCCAAGATGCATTATTTACTGAATGATTTCAGGATTGCTTATGCTACTTCAGCAAACCTGTATCTGAACCCTAACCCGGTTTCAAATTCAGAAAATACTATTTTGGGTGTTTTTCCGGTTTTTGAAAATACTTCTTTTGAATTACGTTATTCTAAAAAGGAACTAGAGGCTATCAGAAGTAATTTTAAGGGAAAATATCTGGAAAATTCAGAGGCTACATTTTCTAATTTTAAGAATGATGCGAACCATTATTCGATTTTACACTTGAGCACTCACGCTTCTTCAGGTGATATTGAAACTCCTGCGAGCATTAAATTTTACGATCAGGAAATTTTATATTCTGAATTATACAATCTGAATGTCAATCCTGATTTAGTAGTTCTGAGCGCCTGCGAAACCGGAATCGGTAAATTGTACAAAGGCGAAGGTGCCATGAGTGTGGCCAGAGGATTTCAATTTGCAGGAGCTCAGAATTTATTGTTTTCGTTATGGAAAGTCAATGATTATACGACCTCTGTTTTTATGACCGATTTTTATGAAAACATCAAAAAAGGGGAATCCTATGCGGAGGCCAATACGAATGCAAAACGTGCTTTTTTACAGGACAAGTCCATTTCGAATGCTAAAAAATCTCCGTATTACTGGAGTTCTTTTGTATACTATGGTGCTATCCAAACAGAGAAACAATCGACAAATTATATCTTTTATATCATTAGTTTATTGGGAGTAATTGGTTTATTTTTGGTTTTCAATCATAATCGAAAATGGAAAATCTTCACGAGGTTCTCAAAAAAGAGAAATACAGAAAAATAAAATTCAAGGTTACCAAAACGCAGCATTTATTGATTAAGGCAAAAATCAACGATGTTTCAGGAAATTTTATTTTAGATACCGGTGCCTCTAATTCCTGTGTAGGGTTTGAAAGTATTGAACGTTTTGAACTGACAGCAAAAAAGTCTAAAACCAAAGCTTCGGGTGCCGGAGGAACGGGTATGTTAACCCAAATTTCAAAGCACAATCGCCTACAGCTTGGAAGTTGGAAAAACCACGATTTTAGTCTGGTTATTTTTGATCTCTCTCATGTCAATGAGGCTCTGGAGTCTTACAAAGCAAAACCGGTTCATGGTATTATTGGTGCCGACGTTTTACTTGAAGGCAAAGCAATTATCGATTATTACAATCATTATTTGTATTTAAAATAATCGATTACAAATTTTAAATTCCAAATCTCAATACCGGGGTTTTAATCTGTTTTTTTGTATATATTTGTTTGCCTATTTTAACAAACCGATACGTATGAAAAAAACTCTACTTTTTTTTATTTTACTGTTTTCTAATTATTTTTATGCTCAGGTCAGTGATATCGAGCATTGTTACGGGGATACCCGGTTTAACTTAACGCTCAATCAATCTGCTTTACTTGGTAACTTAAATCCGGTAGAAACTACGCTTAGTTATCATCTTAGCGCTCAGGATGCTGCGGCTAATACAAACGCAATTGCACAGCCAGCCTCCTACAATAGTACGGCACCGTCTACGACTATTTATGCCAGAATAGACAATAAAGGAACGGTTACAACAAACTATTTTAATCTAAAAATATACGATCAGATCAATTTTACACCTCTTACAATACCCGCAAGTTGTAAAGGACAAAATAACGGTATTTTAACTGTAGCTCCGTCAGGAGGCAAAACACCTTATGCTTATAGTCTGGATGGAAGACCTTTTACCGTTTATAATGGTAATCCCATAGGTACTTTTACTGACTTGTCAGCAGGTACACATACCATTGCTGTAAAAGATGCTATAGGCTGTCAATCGATGCTTTATACTTTTCAGATAACCGAACCTTCTGCTTTGACAGTAAAACTATTTACTGAAAATCAAACGGTAGTGGTTAGTGCCTCAGGAGGAACATCGCCTTATCAATATTCTTCGGACGGAATCAATTATCAAACGAGTTATGTTTTTTCAAATATGCCTGTCGGATCCTACACTTTTAGCGTAAAAGATGCTCAGGGTTGTGTAGCATCAGAATCGGTGAATGTTTATTATCCACTGACTTTGGGAACCCAGATATTAAAACCTATTGACTGTATTGAGAAGGCTAGAGTTAGTGTTTTTGCAGCCGGAGGAAGTGCTCCGTACGTTTACGCAGTCAATAAAGGTCCTTATCAACCTATGAATGTTTTTTCGAACCTTGCTGCAGGAGATTATGTTTTTGAAGTAAAGGATGTCCAAAATGTGGTACGTTATGCTAATGTCACGATAGCCGAACTTGTACCTCTTTCCATAACAACAGCAAAAACAGATGCTACAACCAACGATGATAATGACGGTACTATAACCGTAACGGCCAATGGAGCGCTTAAACCTTATACGTATACCCTAACCGATAATGCCGGTAATCCTCTTAAACCTTACCAATCATCAAATGTTTTCCAAGGTTTGAAATCAGGAACTTATGGTGTCCTGGTGAACGATGCCACTAATTGTAATGCATCGCAAACCAATATTTCTATTCTTAAAAAAACCACGCCTTTATCAGCAGTCTTAGACATATCTCCGGTTACATGTTCTATGTCAACCGGAACTATAACAGTGAATGCTTCGGGAGGTTCAGCTCCTTATCAGTATTCCATAGATAACGGAAATACTTATAGCAATTCTAATGTGTTTTCTAATTTAAATGCAGGGACTTACAATGTAAAAGTTCTTGATGCACAAAACGCTGTAGTTATTACAACTGCAACTATAGATCCAATAACAATACCCGTAATAAACACAACTTATAAAAGTATATTGTGTCATGGAGATTCTAATGGTTCCATATTAGTGGGGACCAATAACGGAAAATCGCCTATTCTTTTTTCAATAAACGGAGGGCCTTATTCTTCTAATAACCTTTTTGAAAATTTAACAGCAGGGAATTATGTTTTATCTGCAAAAGATTCAAACGGTTGTATTGTTTCGACAACAGTAGTATTAGAAGATCCTACTCCGATAACTGCCGAAATTACCTATTATTACAGAACTGTAACCGTTAATGCAAGTGGAGGTTATGGAAAATATCAATACGCCCTTGATGGAGGTAGTTATCAGGATTCGAGAATTTTTGGAATGGTAACTTATGGTAATCACACTATTTCTATAAAAGACCCTAATAAATGTACGGTAAGTATTCCTATAACAGTAGTAGAGCCTACCCCGCTTGTTTCGTCTTATGTAGTCGACAAAGGTACCGTTACGATTACTACCAGTGGGGGTATCACACCTTATAGTTATAGACTTCAAAAGTCGACCGGATCTCCATTAACGACAACTCAGTCCAATGTATTTACAAACCTGATCAATGGTTCTTACGACATAATAGTATCAGACGCACAAGGCGGTCAGGTGCTGTTCTCTAATATCATTATTTCTGAATCGGCTCCATTTACTGCAGTAGCTACTTCAACTCCAATCACCTGTACGGATTTAAAAAGTACAATAACGGTAACACCAACCGGAGGCTCCGCTCCTTATCAGTATTCTATGTCGAATCCGGAGAATTTTGTAAATTCAAATGTCTTTTCTAATTTAAATGCCGGGAGTTATCTGGTAACCGTTCGGGATTCAAATAATTTTCGAACTACTGCTTCGATTACAATTTCAAGCGCAAAACCGGTATTGGCTTCAGCACAGATTATCTCAGCAATAAGTTGTAATGGTTCCAGTGAAGGTGTAGTAAAAGTAAATGTAACTCAGGGACAGGCCCCCTATACCTACGCTCTTGATAATGATCCATTACAAACTGATGATACTTTTAGGAATGTTAGTCCGGGAACTCACACCCTACGTGTTTTAGATAAAAATGGCTGTCAGGCTACTGTATCTGTCACATTATCAGAACCTACTTTAATACAAGCAACACTTGCTGTTAATGGTAACTCGATTACTGCATTCGCAACAGGTGGAACACCGCCTTACAGGTACTCTTTAGAAAGTAATCATGTAGTTGTGGTAGATCTTCAGAACTCTAATACTTTTAATAATCTTCCTGTAGGAATTTATACGGTTCGAACTATAGATGCAAACGGATGTTATTTTCAATCAGATTATTTAGAAATTTCTCCGGCTCCTGTTCTTCTCGCTTCAGCTGTAATAACTCCTATAACTTGTGAAAACACTAATGGAACAATTACGGTTACTGCAACTGGAGGTTTGGCTCCTTATGAATATTCCATAGACAACGGGAATAGTTATACTTCCTCAAATGTGTTTCCTAATCTTGTAGCCGGAAGTTATCTGATAAAAGTTAAAGATTCTCAAGCCACTACAGCTGCCATAACTGCTGTTATAACTGCCTTAAATCCTTTAACTGCCACAGCAACTATTACCAAAACAATAGATTGCATTAGTAATGGTACTATAAATGTTGTCGCTTCAGGAGGTAACGGATCTTATCAATATTCGATAGACAATGGAGTTACCTATACTTCCAATCCTGTTTTTACTAATTTAATTGCAGGGACTTACTCTGTTCTGGTAAAAGATGCTCTAAATTGTACTGCACTTGTAAATGCTATAACGCTGGAACAGCCTGTTCTTTTAACAGCGACTGTCGCTCATACGCCAATTACAAATTGCTCTTCCCCTGTAAGTGAAGTAATCATTAATGCTGTTGGCGGTACAGTTCCGTATCAGTATTCCTTAAACGGTCTTCCTTTTCAATCTAGTTCTTTCTATACAGGTATAAATCCCGGAAATTATATTCTGGAAGTCAGAGATGTAAACGGATGCAGCTTCAGTACAGTATTCACTATAGTGCCACCAGTTTCTTTCGTGGCAACTGTAGCCATTAATCAGGCTCAAAATTGTAATGATTTTGATATCGCAACCATTACAGCAATCGGAGGACAACCGCCTTACACCTATTCTCTTAATGAATCTAATACATTTTCAGCAGCGAATACCTTCACTTTAGCTCCCGGAACATATACCTTAAAGGCCAAAGACAGTAATGGCTGTATCGCAACAGTAAACGCTACGATAGCCCCCCGTACTACTCCTGAAAGTACATTAATTATTACAAATGCAACAACCGCAACCAGTAATGACGGAGCTCTAATCGTAAATGCGATCAGAGGAACAGCTCCTTATACTTACACCCTTTTGAACAGCAATAATACAATCATAGTTCCGGCGCAAAGCGCAAATACCTTTAATAATCTGGCTCCCGGAACCTATAGTGTGATTGTTAAAGATGCTAAAGGCTGTTCTTCAATACAAACACAACTAACTATTTTGGCTCCTAATCCGCTTTCAGCTGTAGCTACTGTTATTCAGCCAGATTGTAATAATCCAATGGGAACAATAACCGTAACGGCATCGGGAGGCATCTTTCCTTATCAATATTCAATGGATAATGGTGTAACTTATAACCATTCCAATACTTTTACAGTTTCTCCGGGCAGCTATAGCATAAAAGTGCGTGATGCTAATAATGCTATATATACTTTTGTAACCACGATTGTAGCTCCAAATCCATTACACCTTACCGCTGTAGTTACTTCCTCAGTATCCTGCGTTTCAAACGGAGCAATCATGGCAAATGCTATAGGTGGACAAGCACCGTATACTTATTCCATAAATGGAAGTCCTTACCAAGCCAGTAATAACTTTGTGAATTTAAATGCCGGTGTTTATACCATAACCGTAAGAGATACTAATAATTGTACCGTAACAACCACTTTAATGTTGCAAGCACCAATTCCTATAGCGGTTTCAGCAACTGTCTACAATCAAAATATAACGGTTACAGCAACCGGTGGCACTGCTCCGTATCAATATTCACTAGATTTAAATACTTTTCAGTCAAGCAATACTTTTACAGTTTTCAACTACGGGATATATCAGGTAGCTGCAAGAGACGCTATGGGATGTATTGCATTAATTCATGTTACCATAGATCCTCCTGCACCTTTAATAGGCGGTAAAAAAACAATAACAATCGATTTTAAATCTGGCCAAACTTTAGGAGATCTTGTTATCGAAGGTCAGAACATAAAATGGTACAGCACTAAAGGCCTTTCAACAGGTAAAACGAGTAAAGCTTCAGAAACTCCTTTGCCATTGACCACTGTTTTAGTTGACGGAGTTACGTATTATGCCTCTCAAACCATAGATGGAATCGAAAGTACAGAACGTCTTGCGGTTACGGCAAAAGTAAACGGATCGCTTTCAACACCTGATTTTGCGCTACCGGATTTCAGATTTTATCCAAACCCTGTTCAGCACAACTTATCGATACAGAACAGTTCGGCTATTGATGAGATTGAATTAATCTCGGTTTCTGGAAAGACTATTTTAACGAAGAGAATAAACCATACACAATCTGAAATTGATTTATCGAATGTAGCTGCAGGGTTCTATTTCCTTAAAGTAAAAGCTGAAGGACAAATCAAAACTGTTAAAATAGTGAAGAAATAAAGTCACAAAAAGTTTAATACTTTTATAAAACAAAAGGAGACTGTCTGATTTTAGACCGTCTCCTTTTTTAATTGAGTTAATTGTATGACTAAGAATTCGCCCCTGGATTTGGAATAATACATCCTGCCCAATTGAAGGCTCCGTTAGCAATATTGTTGTACGTTACATAAAAGAAACCGCTGCGTCCCCATCCAGGTCCCCATGAATTTTGTACTTTAAAAAGTCCTGTAGCATCATCATATCCTACGATACAAACACAGTGACCTCCTTGTCTGCTGCCGTAAAGACTGGACCAAACATGGTTATTATTTCGGATATCATAAAAACTCTGATTGACATCAAAACACACTGCAACGGCATAATTTTGATTCAGATAATACTTGATATCAGCTGTACTTCTTGGATTCACATTAAACCATCCTCCCGTTTTTCTGGCGGCAGCCCATGTTTTTTGCTGCGCTGAAGGCTGAGTATTACATCCTCCGGCAATGTAAGGCATTTGAGCCTCTGAACATTCTCCCTGATTTTTGATCAAATTCATGGCATCATTCGGGTAAGAACCTGCTCCGCAATTCCCCAGTTTTATCTGATTGTAAATATAGGCTGCACTTCTTGAAGCCCCGCTCCAATTGCTTTGATGTACTGAATTATTAAGATATCTGGCGATACTGTGTGCCGCATAACCCACTCCCCAGCCAACGCAGGAACCTTCGCTTCCCTGATCTCCAACCGGTGGAGTCGGTAAGTTTTTTGCGGCCGCAACTTTAGCAGTCAAAGACATTTTTTGGGTGCTTGTCACTAAATCTGGTCGTAATTCAGCAATTCTCGCACGATAATCAACGGGAGTTAAAAATTCAATACTCTTTAAATAGGCATCCGGCATCTGAGCAAGTCCGTATCTTCCTTTGTCTAAAAGATCGACATTACCGTCCATTAATTTGTCCTGAGCAACGGCATCAGCCTGGTCATTTCCTTTTTCACAAGAGTACAAGGCAAGCAATGCCAGCAGTACAAGTGCCAGTTTTTTAATCGAAAATTTGGTAAATAGTTTTTTCATAATTCTTTTGGGTTTTGTTGTTAATTTTTAATTTGTTAAATTATTTAACGAATTTATTATTAATTTTAGCAGAACATTAACACTAAAAAGATCACAACAATAACTTATCTTACACACAAATCTATAATCAGGATTTAATTAACAGGAATTGTATTTAATTATCGTCAAAACGAACGTCAATTATTAAAAAATTCGCCTATGGAAATCATAATAGAAAAATTAATAAAGGGCATACAATCACATCCAATCATACAAAACAGTACACTCTCCGGTGTTACAGAATGGAAAAGAGCGCACTACATTATCCTTTCGGAAATAATCTCTGATGTTTTAGAGAAATCGGAATTTATGCAGGGCTCCAAAAGAAATGAGCTTGGATGTTCGATCTCGAGCATGACCTTGCAAAGGATTTTCACCAATGACTCTTCTAAAACCAAAAACTCTGATTTGCGGTTTTTAAAGAGTCTGGACAAACTGGCTATCTTTATCGGCTATCCTTCTTTAAACCATTTTCTGAATGATGAAGCGACAGACGCTGTAAAAACTTTAGAGTCTGAAAATAAAATAGAATCGGGTGCCTTTTTTGAAAAACTGATTAGCGATTATTGTCAGGAAGAGTTTAATTCTTTACAAAAATTACCTGTCGTTAGTATGGATGGATTATGCTATTTTGTATTCAAAGAAGGACCTTTCGCAAAAAGGATTAAGGATCTTTTTGAAAATTATTCGACTTTAAAATATCATTTAAACTGTGAAGATAACCGGTCTAATTTTGAGCTTTATGATTTTAAGATTTCAAGTATCGAAGAAAATATCGCTATTCTTACGGTGAAGGAGTTTTGGAATCTGGAGTGGAAAAACGAAAATGACGTTACTACAATTGTACTAAATAAGGTGAACAGACAGACTTATTTCATCAAAAAAAGAGACGATGTCTGGAAAATATGGGACAACTACAACCCTGATTATAACGAGATCTCAACAAAAATACACTCGGCTATAGAAAGCCAGCACATCAAAAAAGTTCTTATTTAACAAAATGCATAATTTTAAGCTGTTAAAAGTATTTATTTTTAACACATAGAAATCAATTCTATATGAATCACAACCCACAACTTATCTAAATTTAAACCATAAAAAAATCCCAAACTCCTTTCGGAATTTGGGATTTTATTTTTACCAGTTCCTCCCGAAGTGTCGGGATTGAAATTTGGAATTTCTTTATTGAGATTTTAAATCTTAATGAGTATGTTTAGGATTAAAACCATCTTCGCTTAATTCTGTTGGTGTATAATCCGCGAACATTTCAGCTTCGTAGTTGATTTTTTCTCCTTTAGAGAATTTATGAATAATTTTCTCCATGATATTATAGATAACCGGAACCACAATTAAGGTAAGGAATAAAGACGAAATTAATCCTCCGATAATTACCCATGCCAAACCGTTTTTCCACTCAGCTCCTGCTCCAGATGCTAATGCAATTGGGAACATACCGAATACCATCGCAATAGTTGTCATCAAAATTGGACGCAAACGAGCGTGGTTGGCCTGGATTAATGCGGTACGAATAGATTCCCCTGCTGCTCTTCTCTGGTTCGTATAATCGACCAACATAATCGCATTCTTACACACCAGACCGATCAACATGATGATCCCCAGAATCGTAAAGATGTTCAATGAGTTGTTGGTCAAAGCCAAGGCTAACATCGCACCAATAAACGAAAGCGGGATAGCAAATAATACTACGAACGGGTGAACAAAACTGTCATAAAGTCCAACCATTACCAGGTAAACCAAGATAATAGCAGCCAATAAAGCAATTCCTAAAGTACCAAATCCTTCTGATTGGTTCTCCTGGTCACCACCCCAGATGTAGTTTACACCGGCTGGTTTTTTCAGTTTGTCTAATTTCACTTGCCATTGCTGAACAATTGTTCCTGATGGCACCCCAACGTTTTGTCCTTTTACCGTTACCGAAGCCGATTTATCTCTTCGCTCTAACTGGCTAGGTCCTGAACCTTCTGTAATATCTGCAAATTGAGACAATTTAATTTGTTGACCTGCTGCATTAATAAAAATCAGGTTGCTAACGTCAGTAATACTTTTTCTGTCGAATGCATTGTATCTAATGTTGATATCATATTCGTATTCACCAGCTCTGTATTTACCGTCTGTATTTCCACTAAAAGCAGTCTGCATGGTTAAACCAACGGTTTGAAGTGTTAGCCCTAATGCTGCCATTTTATCACGATCTACTTTAACATTGATCTCCGGATTTCCGTCCTCAACCGTTAATTTAATCTCTGTTGTTCCCGGAATCGTGCGTAATTCTGCTTCTGCCAATTTAGCAAATGCCATAGCACTTTCTGTTGACGGACCTGTTACGATCAATCCTAATGTAGCATCTTCGGCTGTTCCTAAGATACCTACCGGAACGGTTTTTACTTTAGCACCAACTAATACTTTTTCTAACTTTCGTTTGATTTTTGCTGCGTAAACGTTAGCATCATCCGTACGGTCTTTTTGCTCGATCATTTTTACGTCGATCTCCGCTTTGTAAGCCGTTGCCTGCGATGCTCCAAAACCCTCACTGGTTTGTCCTACTGTTGTAATCTGACTGTGAACATATTCTTGTGCTTTCAAATAAGCTTCTGCTTTCTGGGTCATGAAGTTGGTTTGCTCTAACGAAGCGTCTTTCGGCATTTCGATTTGAACTAAAAACTCCCCACTATCAGAAGAAGCAAAGAACTCTCCTCCGATGAAACCTCCAGCCATTAAACCAATTGTTGAAGCAAAGAACAATACAATTACTACTGCAAATGTTTTAATATAATGATCCAGACACCAGGTTAATAAATGAGAAACCCAGTCCGTAAAACGTGTTAAATAACTTTCGAAACCAAGAATAATTCTTCCAAATAAATTCTTTCCTTCAATATGTTCTAATTTACCATAACGAGAAGACAACCAAGGAATGATGGTAAAAGAAGCTAAAAGCGACAACATCGTTGAAATAATTACCGTCACACAAAATTGTGTAATAATATTAGAAACTAATCCGGAGCTCATCGCAATTGGAAGGAATACCACCACAATTACCAAAGTAATCGAAGTTACAGTTCCACCAATTTCTGCGGTTCCGTCATACGAAGCACGAATTCGGCTTTTACCCATTTCCATGTGTCTGTAGATGTTCTCCAGTACCACAATCGCATCATCCACCAGAATACCAACTACAAGAGATAACCCTAATAAACTCATTAAGTTCAGGGTGTATCCCATTAAATAAATACCGATAAAAGTAGCAATCAAAGAGGCCGGAATCGACACCATTACAATCAGCGAGTTTCTGATACTATGAAGGAAGAACAACATTACGAAAGCTACCAGAACTACCGCAATTAATAAATCGTGTACTACAGAGTCTGCCGCCTCTAAAGTAAAAACGGTACTATCCTTTGCTACTTCCAGTTTTAACTGGTTTGCTTTATAATCTTTTTCAAGAGTCGCAATTGTCTTTAATAAATGCTCACTTACCGCAACCGCATTCGCATCTGATTGCTTTACAATTTGCAAAACGATCGCACTTTTCTGATCTACACGTGATATTTTTTCAGCGATCTTTTGAGTATCCTGAACATCCGCAATATCTTTCAAACGAACCTGAATTCCGTTTTGAGAAGAAACTACCAGGTTTCTTAATTCTTCAACACTTTTATATTTACCTGCTAAACGAATTAATATTTTTTGATCACGAGTCTGGATATTCCCTGTTGGGAAATCCAGATTCGAAGTCAAAATGTTTTGTTGTACCTGTGGAACAGATAATCCGTACCCCTGCATTTTTAAGGCATCAAGGTTTACCTGAATTTCACGCTCTGAACCACCAATAATATTTACCTGCGCCACACCTTGCACACGGGATAAGATAGGAGCAATTTTTTTATCAATTAAGTCATAAAATTCTGCCTCGTCCATTTTTCCGTTGGCACCAAGCGTCATGATTGGTAAATCACTTAGCGAGAATTTGGTTAGTGCCGGTGTTTTTACGTCTTCCGGTAAATCACTAATAATCGCGTTTATTTTTCGCTGTGCATCATTCAGAGAAAAATCGACTTTTGCTTCAGATGTTAGAGTAATCGAAACGATAGATAAACTCTCATACGATTTCGAGTCAATTTTCTTAACATTCTCTAAGGATGCGATCGCATCTTCAATTTTCTTGGTTACTGTGTTTTCTACCTCACTTGGAGAAGCTCCCGGATATATGGTAGAAATGGTAATAACGTTTTGTTCAAATTTCGGGATCAGCTCATAACCTAACTGGCTGTAGCTGAACAGTCCACCTAATGTTAGAATTGTAAAGAGTACAATTACCAACGACGGACGTGTGATGGATATTTCGGCTAATTTCATATATGTTATTTTAGGCTGTAGGCTATACGCTGTAGGCTTTAGGCTCTTATTAAAGGCTTAAAGCTTACGGCGTAAGGCTTAAAGCGGTACAATTATTTAATAATTTCTACTGTGTTACCGTCTTGCAGATTGATTTGACCCGTTACAATTACAGTTTCTCCATCAGTTAATCCGTTGATGATTTCTACTTTATCACCCAAAATTCTTCCGGCAGTTACTTTTCTTAATTTTGCAATACCTTTTTCTACTACGAAAATTTGGTTACTGCTCACACTTCCTACGAATGCATTTCTAGGTACAACCATAAGGTTTTGTTTTTGTTGTTTCGATGCAAAGTTTGCCGTTCCGTACATACCTGCTTTCAGGTCGTTGTTTACGTTATTTGTAATTTCGATTTCAACGGGGAAGTTCAAAGATTCATCCGCTTTTGCAGCAATGAAAGTAATTTTTCCAGAGAAATTTTTATCCGGATAAACACTTGCAGTTACGTTAATATGATCTCCTGTTTTTAAACTCGCTACCTGATTTTCGTTTACGGTAACTACTAATTTTAATTTAGAAACGTTAACAATATCAAACAATGCTGTTGCAGGCATTCCGGTTAAGATAGATCCCGGCTCGATGTATTTTTTATTGATAAAACCGCTAATTGGAGCTTTTACTCTGGTATCACCAACATTGATTTTTGCTTGTGTCAAATGAGATTGTGCATTGGTTAAAGCTAATTTTGCCTGGTCAACTTGCTGCTTGGTAACTCCTCCGGTTTTATAAGCATTCTCATATCTCATGTAATCTGATTTTGCATTTTGATAAGCCGCTTCTGCAGTCTGAGCATCAACATTAATAACGTCTCCTCTCATTGTTAATAACGTTTGACCAACTCTTACATAGTCTCCTTCTTTAGCCAGAACACTGATTACTTTTCCTGATTTCTCAGCAGAAAATGTCAATTGCTGGGTTGGTTGGAAGTTTCCGTTTGCTACGAAATCAAGTGAAACTTCTTCTGTTTTAACCGGAGATACTTTTACGGAAACTGCAGCATTTTTCTCTGCTACGATATCTGTCTTTTCCTTGTTCTCTTTCTTATTTTTATTTAAGATATATCCAATCACGCCCAGAGATGCGATTATGATTACGATTGTTATAATAGTTTTCTTCATTGTACTTCTAGTTATTTAATAAGAGTTTTAAGTTCGCCTTTTGATTTGATTAATGCTACTTCGGCAATTTTATAATTTAAAATGGCTCTGGTATAATTATTTTGTGCTTCAAGAGAGGCATTTTCTGCATCTAACAAGTCAGTTAAAGAGGCCAATCCCTGAAGGTAATTGTTTTTTGTATTGCTTAAGATTTCTGTCGCTAAGCGCATATTCTCTTTTTGATTGGTGATCGTCACCAGGTTATTATCGATTTGTGCCATCGCATTTTTATAGTCCAGATCAAGCGAAAGTTTGGTATCCTTGATATCTTCCTCAAGTGATCTTAGCTCAACATCGGCCTGTCTTACTTTTGCACGAGTTCCGAATCCTGTAAAGATTGGTACATGTAAGTTTAAGGCAATTGCAGAGAAATCGGACCAATAAACTCCCTGAGAAGGTTTTGCAAACCAAGGCATTTGAGGGCCCTGTCCGATGTAGTTATAACCGGCAGTCAGAGAAAGTGTTGGGTAATATCCTGCTTCAACGGCTTTTTTATTGAATACTAAAAGTTCTTGTTGTTTTTTCAAAAGCAGGTACTCTGTTCTGTTTGCCGTATTTGGCTGTTCCGTTAAGGCAGCAGGAACCACTTCAAATTCTTCTTTTGGCATATCAATTTGAGTTTCTATTGGCATTCCCATATAAAACTTCAAAGCATTTTCCTCCAGAGTAATCTGATTCTTAATTTGTTGGCGTTCTGTATCAATGTTTGACATTTTCACGATGATACGATCTAAATCAATCTTTTTAGCCAAACCATTGTCAAACTGTCCTTTTACGATATCACGAACTTTAGTCGTGTTAACATAATTACTGTCTAACAAAGTCAGTCTTTCTTTTTGTACATAAACAGAGTAGTAGTTATTGGCAACTCTTTCAATTACTTGCTCTTCTGTCAACTGATTGTTGATCTGATAGAATTCACGGGTAGATCTTGCGGCTCTTAATCCGGTAAAAACGGACTGATCAAAAATGGCCTGTGTTAAAGAAACTCCGGCAGTCGAAACCCATTTTTGACCAAATGCTGCCTGAATCGTAGTTCCCGGTGCACCAAATCCTGCACCATCAATTACAGTTGTCTGAATGATCGGATTGTGTGTTAAATTTCCATTTGCCGAAATTTGAGGCAAAGCTCTTGAGCGTATTTCCTGTATTTTGTATTCACTGTTTTCAACCTGAAGTTTCGCCTTTTTAGCATCGGCTTTATTTTGAAGCGCATAAGTAAGCGCGTCTTTTAAGGTTAAACGTGTGACTTGTGCACTGGCTGACAGGCCTATTGTACACAAAAAAATGAGAACTATTCGTTTCATATGCTGTTAGATATTTGTTTGTGTTGATGATTTAAAAAATCATACTATTATTGATTGATGATTATACTCTGATTTTCTTAAGTTGCTTTTCCAATTCCACTATTCCTTTTTCTGTAGCCATAGCTCTGGTGTGATATTCCAGTGCTTCCAGTTCTATTTTTTGTGCTTCACTTTCCGAAACGGTAGTCTCGTTGATGTGAAAAATTAGTGTATAATAAAATTTCACATAAACGTCTACATTCAGGTCTTCACGATAAAGCCCCTCACTAATTCCTTTTTCAATATTCTTTCTGAACCAATGGCTGCACAAATCAATCTCCTGGCACAATATATTTTGATAAATATCCGGATAATGTTTTTTTAGCTGATAAATGGGCGAAGTATCGATGTTGTTTTTAAACATGTCTCTGAACATTTCTCTGATTTCAAAATTTTCATGAATAGAATTGTAATTTTTCGCTACAATAGTGTCAATTATTTCGTGTACCTGTTTATGAACCAATGAGGTACTTTCCTCAATCAGGACTTCTTTATTACAGAAATATTTGTAGATCGTTTTTTTCGAAATACACATTTCTCCTGCTATGTCGTCCATTGTGACACTTTTAAATCCAAGTTTTAAAAACAGCTCGCTTGCTTTTGCTATGATTTTCTCTTTCATTTTAATTTTCAAATTGCATTACAAATATACTGAGGAAACTAAACTCACGAAAATAGTTTCCGTAATATTTGTAATAATTTTACATTAATTTACTTCATTCTGTAAGATTTATATGCTAAACTCTAAATTTGCAATAAGCTTAATGTCTTTTCCTAAAGCCAATCCTCCATTATGACTGAACGAATTATAATCTAAACCAAAATCCTGACGCTTAATGTCTCCTTTGATTTCAAAAGCAACTTTCTTCTCACCATTGTACGTATTAACCCCTATAAACTCGGCATCAAGTTCCACTACTTTGGTAACATCTTTAATCGTTAAGTCACCTTTGAAAAAATTAATATTGTTGTTTACTTTTTGAAACGAAGTCGATTTGAAACTAATAATCGGATGTTCGTTTACATCAAACAAATCCTGAAGTTGTAAATAAGTATCAATTTGCTGAAAATTATCAATCTTGTTGTTAATGTCAAGCGAAAACTCAACCGATGCATCTTCTACTTCATTGTCTTCAATATTCACATAACCACCAAATTTATTTGTAGTTCCTCCCATGTAAGCAATAATCGAATGTCTCATTTTAATCAAAACATCTGATTGGCTAGAATCTAAGGTCCATGTTGTTTTCATAAATTACTGTTTTTACTGAGGTTATACATTTCTCAATTCTACAAGGAAACTATTTTAGTGTTTCAAGTTTCCTGTTCGACGGTGCAAATATAGACAGGAAACTCTGAATACCAAAAAAGTTTCCAAGTTTTTTTGAAAATAATTTTAAAACAAACCCAAAACCGCCTTCGACTCCGCTCAGGTTAACAAACACAATCATGACATGAATGTCAGGTTGAACGAAGTTGAAGCCTCCCGCACTTACAACCAAAACCCATTATCAAATTATCAAATTACCTCCATTATCTAATTCCTCCACCATCTTTTAAAATTTTAAAAACGCAATAATTCATAATGAATCGTATCTTTGGACCTCGCAAATCAGAATTTCATTTTATGCACGATATTAGTCAGTACCAGGATTTTTTTATTCATTATTTAAAAAATCAAAGCATACAAAAAGAACCCAAAAATCTTTACGCACCTATTGAATACATTCTGGGCCTCGGCGGAAAACGAATTCGTCCTGTACTTACTTTGATGGCTGCAGAAGTTTTTAATACTCCTTATACAACAGCACTTCCGGCTGCAATGGCTGTGGAAGTTTTTCATAATTTCTCGCTTGTACATGACGATATTATGGATGATGCGCCTTTGAGAAGAGGGCAGGAAACTGTTCATGAAAAATGGGACCTCAACACCGGAATTTTGTCCGGTGATGCCATGCTTATTCTGGCGTATCAGTATTTTGAGCAATACGAACCAATTGTTTTCAGGAACTTAGCAAAACTATTCAGCAAAACGGCTCTTGAAGTTTGTGAAGGGCAACAATGGGATGTTGACTTTGAACAAAGAAATGATGTTACGATTCCGGAATACCTAAAAATGATCGAATATAAAACGGCTGTTCTGGTTGCTGCTGCCATGAAAATGGGAGCCATCGTAGCCAAAACATCTGAAAAAGAAGGTGATTTAATTTATGATTTTGGATTGAATTTAGGGCTTGCTTTCCAGCTTCAGGATGATTATCTGGACGCTTTTGGAGATCCAGAAACTTTCGGAAAACAAGTGGGCGGAGACATTATTGAAAACAAAAAAACGTATTTATACCTCAAAGCAAGAGAATTTTCTTCTCCTGAAAAAGCTTCAGAATTAGAGCAATTATTCAGTTTACAATTAGAAGACAATACAGCTAAAATAGCTACTGCAAAAAACATTTTTAATGAATCCGGTGCTTCAAAAGCCACTCAGGATGCCATTGAAATGTATACTTTTAAAGCTTTTGAAACGCTGGATAAAATGGATCTTAACGCTGAAAAGAAAAACATACTGCGTACTTTCGGGGAAAACTTAATGGGGA
The DNA here is from genome assembly GCF_000335775.1 of Flavobacterium sp. WG21. Taxonomy (NCBI): domain Bacteria; kingdom Pseudomonadati; phylum Bacteroidota; class Flavobacteriia; order Flavobacteriales; family Flavobacteriaceae; genus Flavobacterium; species Flavobacterium sp. WG21. The sequence goes on along the minus strand of NZ_AMYW01000001.1, from coordinate 112,554 downwards.
GAAAGGTCTAGGCTTCGACTTCGCTCAGCCTGACATTTGACTTCGCTCAGCCGGACACAATAATTTAAATGATAACGTTGTGTCCGGCTGAGCGAAGTCGAAGCCCCCTTTTAACTAAAAAAGTACATCCGGATCAACCAACTCCGATAATTTTTGTTTTAAATCTTCCTCCAAAATGGTTAAACCATACTGGTACGAAGCATTCATCCATCCGAAACCTTCTTCGGGGATAAAGTCAAATTCGGTTCCGACGTTTCCATATTCTGCAAAGATTTTATGCGAGCTGATCGATAAATCAAACTTTTCCGGAATGGTTCCGTTATAATCCACTGCATTTCTAGTAATCAGCCAAAGCCAGCGGTATACCATTTCCTGTACTTCTTCATTAAAATTATAATTCAGCAAACCTTCCCACAAAAGCATTTGATGTGGTGCCCATCCAAACGGATAATCCCATTGACGCACAGGTGCGCTTTCGTCTATAGCTGCAATAGATTCTTCGGTACTTCCGGCAATTCCGCCTTTCATCTTAAATTTTGGAAGGGTCTTTTTTACCAGAATATCAGCTTGTTCGGGTGTGCTTATTTTGGCCCAAAGCGGGTAAAAAGTAGTTGCAGCCTCAAAAAAATGCTGCTCTTCATTTACAAAATTATAATCCAGATAACATCCATATTCTGAATTCCAGCACAATTGATTGATTTTTTCTTTTCTCGAAGCTGCTTTCGTAAGCCAATATTCGGTTGAAAAAGACTGGTCCTCAAAATATTGAAATTCGTTTTTAAAATACTTCCTAATCAAAAACGCAATATCCGTTTCATATTTGTAAAGCAGACTGTTGATCGCAACGGTATTTAAATTGGCACAAATTCCAACCAGTCTGTTGGTCGTGTCATGACCGCTTTCGCGCATGCTTCGGTCGTGAATAAAATACTTATCCAGTTCGACATCGACCACTTCCCTTTCCAGATATTTTTTTTCGAATTCACGGGTAGACAAATTGTATTTCGGTGCGTATTGCTCCAGAATATCATCAAAATGCCCCTCTTCTACTTCAAACGGAAGCCCAATTCCTTCGGCTTTATACCGATTTAACCCATTAGCGGTTAGTCTTTTGCCTTCCTCCATCCAAACCGTCAGATATTCTTTAATGGCTGTTTTTAAATGTCTTTCAATCCAGAAAATATCCGGATTCGATTTTTCCAAGACATCTCTGATCAAGGACGTATAAAGCGGAGGCTGCGTACGGGTTAAATAATAACTCCGGTTGGCATTTAATATTTTTCCGTAATGATCAATCTGGTATTTAAAATTCTCTGCAATTCCCAGAGCCAGCTCTATTTTATCATCGATTAAAAGTCCTTTGGCAATAAAATAACTGTCCCAGCCGTACATTTCATTAAACCTTCCGCCGGGAACTACAAAAGGAACTCCCGAAATTTCATTGTTTTTAATTTGAAGTGCTAAAGCCAGTATGCCCGGTTTTTGATTGAGCGACAATACATACTCCGGTGAAATATGTTTCGGCATTTGTACCACTTTTAACTTTGGAGTTACAGCTTCCAGTTTTTTGAAATAATCAAAAACGATTTCATCTCCAAAAGGCACGTACAAATACGAAATAGCGTTTTCTATTTTATTGTCTTCCAGTATTTTTTTCACCCCATTGGCATCAATTGTACGTGTTAGCCCTTTCCAGTACAGGTTTTTTATTTTTCCGGAGATTCTTTTTACAGGATCTTCTACAATTTGATCGAGACTGATTTCGGCAAATTCCGTATTTTCTTTTTTAGCCAAAGCCAATTCCTGCAATAAGTTGGAAAGCTGATAGGTTCCTTCAATAAGGATTGAATTTCCCTCTTCACCATTCAGTAAAAATCGCTTCGGACCATGATCATCAATCGTTATTTTTTTATCGCCGTCAGTATCTTCCTGAGCCAATAGTTTTTCGATAGTTTGGGATATATGTAATTTAAATTTCATCTTTTGCAGTTATTTTTTTAAGAATAAAAAAGGACACTAATAATAAAGACATTGGAATTAATGTAAAATAAAATGCCTTTTCCGGTCCTTCATTTTTAAACAGCCAACCTGTTATTCTAGAGCCTAATGTTCCGCCAAGAGCCGAAAAAATCACAATTAATCCTGTCATCGAACTTTGCAGATTTTTAGGCAGCGCACTCAATACAATTGAATTTAACAACGGATAAATTGGTGCAATAAACAATCCGATTAAAGGAAATGCGAAACCAATTAAAGGTATGTCTGCCAGGGTATTGATACTTTTTACTTCTAATCCGACGGTTTTTGGAAGTACAAAAACTACAATCAGCATGGCTGAAACAATACAGAAACTTAGCACCCAGAGCCAGCCCACTTTTTTAGTTACTATTCCGGCAATCATCCTTCCGGCTGCCAGTGAAATGGCCAAAATACTAGCCATCATAATACTTATGTTTTCAGGTAAATGCAGTACTTTGGTATTGAATGTAGGCAGCCAGGAAAGGATCCCCTGTTCAATCATTACAAACAAAAAGACACTGATGACAAAAATAACCGTTAGCAATTTCGCCATTAAACGGAACATTTGCATGAAATCGTCTCTGAGATCTGCTCCCGCGGCAACTTCGGTTTCTTCAAATTTCACAAAGAACAAAAACAGAAACGACAGCAACGACAATCCGGCCAGAAACCAATACACATTTAGCCACGAATTGGGATCTTCTTCCTTATTAAAAGCCGGAAACAGAAAATAGGCCAGTGCGATTCCAACCATAAAAAAACCTTCAATACTGCTCATCAATGCATTGTGTTCCTTTTTGGTTTCGGTCACAGTACCAATTAGGGAATAAACCGAAACTTTAATCAAGGCAAACGAAACTCCAACCGTTGCAAAGAGAATTTTAGCATTGTCGAATGAATTTCCAAAATACATGGAAACACAAGCCAAAGTAACCAGCCCCAAACCAATCAGCATGGATTTTCGATATCCGATTCTGGGCAAAAAAGAGGCTATAAAAAAGGAAACAATCGCAATAGGCATGTCCTTAAACGCTTCTAAAATACTCGCCTGAACTTCATCTACTCCATAATTTTTCTGCGATTTCAAAATCACAATGCCTACGCTATTCAGTAGAATAGCGAAGACAAAATAATTGAGGTAAAGTGAAATTTTGATTCCTATGTTTTTCATGTACTTATTGGTTTGTTTTTTAGTTGGCGAAATGTTTCAGGTTTCAAGTTTCAAGTTTCAAGTTTCAGGTTTCGAACATACTCTACACCTCACATCTTACATTTCACCTCCCACATCTCTTAAAAGTTAATCGCCACCGAAAATCTAAAAGCACGTCCTAAAATTGGTCTTGCCATAAACACATCGCTTGCTGCAGAGGTAGTCTGTCTTGGGTCACCTTCGGTTAAACCAATTTCATTGAACAAGTTTGAAGCATCAACCGCAAAACGAAGATTATGATAGGTATAATTTAATCCTGCCCCCACTTCTTTATAAGCCGGCAAAACTTGTTTATTGTCCTGATTCGTGAATTTTTTATCATAATAAGAGAACTGCACATACGCTGTAAAATCTTTTGTAATATCAACTTCCGGTCTTAAGTTACAGAAAAACTTAGGAATTCTTCTGGCTGTGTTTCCGTTAAAATTAAAAGTAGATCCGTCAGCGTTGGTACCCGTAAAATTATCGTACTCCGGTTTTTGAACGGTGAAAGTAAAGTTCATTTTTACCATTTTGTATCTGGCATTGGTTTCTACTTCAAGACCAATATTGTTTACATCGGCGAATTTATTCTCAGAAGATCCATCCGATAAAATATCCGTAAAGGCAACATTTTTCAAATTCATATGAAACAGGTTGGCATTTACATTGAAGAAAGAATTAGAATATTTATACCCCAGCTCAAACTGATTTACTTCGGTGTTTTCCAGTTTGCTCAAATCGGCTGCATTATCATAAAAAGACTCTTCGATAGGCGATCTGAAACCGTGGCTGTAACGTACATACGAAGCCATATTGTCATTGAACTTATAGTTTCCGGCAGCGGTATACGACCATTCACTCACATCATATCTCCAATACGTATAAGGATTTCCTTTTACCGTTGTTACCTTATCATCGGCCGTATTGTTGCTTAAAACTCCCAAATTCTCTGCAAAAAATCTCGCATTGTCTCGGTACCCTGAATATTTGTCTTTATTATATCGTAAACCTGCATTGAAAGTCAGCTTGTCTGTCGCTTTAATTTCGGCATCGGCATAAACATCATTCAAAACTCCTTTAGTTTGCGCGTCTCTTTCCAGCCATGTAATTCTCTCCACCCCATTCCAGGTATGATTTACACCTGATGTATTGTCTTTTACATTTAACAATCTCGGATTGTCTGAAACTCCCACTAAATACGAATTCCAATTCCAGTATTGATTCGATTTCCAGTTGGAATAATAGTAGCCCGCAGTCAGTTTTACAGGATCTAAATCAAACGCAAAAGAGAAATTATTCGCAAAATTGTTCATCTTTTTCTCGATGTGCCAAAGATCTGCTCTCATAATTAAAGCGTTTGGATCAAGTGTTGCGCCGTTATCTACATAAGAATAGGTAAGATTACTGGCTGTTGTATTCTGAACCCCTGTTGCATACGCATCTTGTGTCCACGGACCTCCATTTGGAAAAATAGCATTGTAATTCAAATTGATATTGGTTTGCTTAAAGGCATTCTTGAACGTCACTTTCTCAGATATCTTCTTTTTAAATTCAGCACCAATCGAGTTGATGATCGGATGAGAACCGTCTTCTAAATCTGCACTAAAAGTTCCGCCACCGTATTGAGGCACGTTTAAACGACTGAAATTTACTGACGTCAAGGTTCCGTAATTTGGGTTAAAACCCGGAATTCCTTCTATTTTACCATTGTTACTTTTTAATGGAATCGGTAAATAGAACGTATTTCTGTCATCCAGATGTTTGAAGTTGATTCTCAAATAATCGTCGTCATCAAATTTATAGGTAATATTTCCTTTTATCTGTCCTCCTTTATTGGCTGTAAAACCTGTATTTCTTACCCCATTATCAGCTCTGTAAAAACCTCCAACATTAAAGAACAATTTATCCTGAATTAAAGCCCCCGATAAATTAAGGTCGGTTCTGAACATTCCATAATCTGAAGTCGAGAATTTAGCCCTTCCCTGAAAGTCATTCTGTCCTGTCTTCGAAATAAAATTGATGATTCCTCCCGGCGCATTATTGGCAAAAATAGATGCCGAACCTCCACGAACTGCCTCCATTTTACTCACCGTTTCGTCTAGTCTGTAAAAAGTATCGGCATTTGCAAACTGCAAAGCTCCATCTTCAAAAACAGGCAATCCGTCTTCCTGAATCTGCACATACTCATAGGCTCCAGCAGACGGGATCCCCCTTGCAAAAAGGTTATTTCCAATTTCTCCTCCCGAGGCTTCTACCACAAATCCGGGAATCGTTTGCAATAAAGCAGCCGTACTTGCCGGCGCTCTGTCTTCGATGGCCTTAGCTCCCATGGTGGTAATGGCCACACTGGATTCTAATTTCGACCTCGGACTTGAAGATCCTGTTACGACCACTTCTTTCAAACTTTGCGATTCTCCTTCCAGAAGTAAATTAACCTCTAGAGATTCTCCTTCTTTTACGGTGATTTGTTTTCCAAAGGTTTTATAGCCCACATTGGTCGCTACAATGGTGTAATCTCCTGCGGGAATATTGGAAAATACAAATCTTCCGTTTTCATCTGTAATCGTATTTTTATCTGTTCCTTTAAGCGAAACATTGGCTCCCGGAATCGTTTGTCCGCTATCATCAAGTACCTTTCCGGAAACGGTATTTTTATTCTGTGCAAACAGATGGTTTGGAACAGAGATTAAGCACAATATCAAAAATAATATGCCTAAATAAGAATGTTGCTGTTTCATGATTTTTTGGTTTAGTTAGTTAATCTTTCATTTATGAAATGTAAACTTACTCAAGGAATTAACTCTAATTTAAGAATTCTAAATCGAAAACGTTTTCGAAATCCCCTAAAACGTTTTCGGAAGTTAATTTTTTATTAATACACTTTATTTTTTAGTACTTTTATTTCATGAATGACACCAAATTAATAGATATAGCATCGGCATTGGGAATTTCGGTTACCACGGTTTCAAAGGCATTAAAAGGCTATACCGACATCAGTAAGTCTACACGTGCCCGTGTGATCGAGATGGCCGAAACCATGAATTACATGCCCAATTCGGTTGCGGTAAATCTGAGAACCAACGAAACCAAAACAATTGGCGTAATCATTCCGGCTACCGTGCATCATTTCTTCTCCAGTGTCTTAAATGGTATTCTCGAAGAAGCCGAAAAAAGAGGATATCTTGTCATTATATTACAATCCAACGAAAAATACGAACTGGAGAAAAAACAGCTGGCCCTATTAATTCAAAAACGTGTTGACGGGGTTTTAATGTCGCTCTCTAACGAAACGGATGATTTTACTCATATTAATGATGCCATCCGTAAAAATACACCCGTTGTCTTATTTGATAAAATTGCCAAAAGAGTCGATTGTTCCAAAGTCGTGATCAATGATGCCAAAGCGGCATTCGACGCCGTTTCCTATCTTATTAATAAAGGATTCAAAAAGATCGCACATTTTAGAGGTTCTTATGTTCCGCAAAATTCCATTGATCGCTTCTTAGGGTACAAAAGAGCTTTGGAAGCACACGGAATTGAATACGATTCCAAACTGGTTTACGTGTGCGATAACAATACCGATTTTGAAGACGGTTACGAAAATGCCCAGAAAATAATGACGGAACACCCGGACATAGACGCGATTTTTGCCATTACTGATCTGGTCGCTATCGGAATTATCAAATACTTTAATGAGGCCGGAATCAAAACACCGGAACAGGTAGCGGTTTTTGGCTTTAGCAATTGGTTTATGAGTACGGTTATATCGCCTAAATTAACAACAATTGACCAGCCAGGCTTTGAAATGGGCCATCAGGCCGTTTCTCTTTTAATCGATGAGATAGTAGACCTGAAAGAACATCGACCGGTGACGCATCAAATTATTGAACTCCCTACAAGAATCATTGAAAGAGAATCGACTGTTAAATGATTTTTTAGTTTTAACTTTGCGTCAATTCTTAAAAAGCATCAATGTTTCCAATCCCCGCAAATACCGATATTTTATTGGCCGATGCCGAAAGCGAAAATCTATATTTAAGTTTGATTGAGCAGATTAACAAAGATTTTAATTTGGCCAACGAAGGAATAGATTTTCCGATGAGTATTTCTCCCGAAGAACTAAAAATTCAGCTTCACGAGAAAATCTACAGAATGATTCAGTACAAATTTGCGGAGTACCTCAATCTGCTTTACATTATCGATGTGCCTGAAAATGAAATCAAAAAACTCGACGGTTCTGATTTGGTGATCTTAGCCGAGCAGGTTTCTTTTTTGATTTTAAAAAGAGAATGGCAGAAGGTTTGGTTTCGAAGACATTATAAGTAGAGGTACTAAGGTGCTGAGATGCTAAGGTTCTAAGGTTTATACCGTCACTCCTAATTTTTCATTTTCGACTATTTTTTGAATCAAATCTCGAAATGTTTCAATTTCTCCAGTTGTAACACTACTTTTCTTGTACACATAAATTGGCAATATTTGATCTATCCAATATTTATATCGTCTTTGTGGTTTTTGTTTTTCATATTCTAATTTATCAAAAACCCTAACACCTGTTAAAGTGACTTCTTCCATAAGAGGGGAAAAATTTTCATAGACATCTAGAAAATCTTTGATTTTTGTTGAGGGTCTTAAATCCGCAACATCAACACCTTTATCTTTTAAGTTTCTTTTTAAAGCGATAAACGTTGCTGCAGATAAACACTCATTACCTAAAATCTTAATTGGATTTATAATTTCTTTTTCTGCAGTTGTAGATAAAAAATCACAGAGATCACCCAACGTTTTTTTCTTCTCTGGATTTAAAATAGAATCCCATTTTTCTGAGGTTTCATTAATTCTAAATTCTCTGCTTAAAAATTCAGCAAGTTTATCCCACTTCACTAAATCTCCTGCTCTTCTCCAGTCTCTAATTACTGTATTTGTTTTTAATACAAAAGATTCATCTGTCTCCGGATCAAGAGAACTGCAAAGTCTATGCTGTTCTTTAAATATTTCGAAAATTTCACTAGAGGTATAACGTATCGTATTATTCATATCTACAAAAAACTTAGAATCTCAGTACCTCAGAACCTTAGCACCTCTAAAAATAAACTCTCACAAAAGGCATAAACCCTGATCCGTAGAGACTGGTATTTTTATCATACAAAACATCATAACGTGCTCCAATAGTAACACTTCCGGTTCGGTAACCCGCACCGAGGTATAAGGCGGTATTCCAATAATCATCAGAGTAACTTGGTCGATAGGCCGTTGATTTATAGTCTGTATTTATACGAACCTGTTCCAATTCTGCTGACAGCTGAATTTCAGGAATCGGATTCACGAGTCCAACCACACTTCCGCCATAGACAAAAGAGCTGTAATAGTTTTTAGAAGATAAATAACCAAACTGCAATCCAACACCAACCGCTACAATTTCGTTTACATTATAAATGGCACTTGGTGAAACCGAGATGTCCGTATATCCGGAACCAATTCCTAAACCAAGCCCTCCTCCAAACTGAACTTTCTCCCAAAAATGATTGCTGTTGTCTATGACATATTTTTGCTGTGCAAAAGCAGAACTCGAAAATGAGACAGCCAAAATCACAAAAAAAGTTTTGAAAACGATTGAAATTTGATTTTTATCCATAGTTGGGTCTATTTTTAACAAATTTTTACGTAAAAGTACGTAAAAAAAGATTTAAATAAATGTGATTGTTGTACTTTTGCGATTCTATTTAACAAAAAGTATATTCACTCATATTATGGATAGGTTTTCATTTTTAAATGCAGCGCATACAGAGTTTTTCGCACAATTATATGATCAGTATTTAGTAAACCCAGATAGCGTTGAGCCAAGCTGGAGAAGTTTTTTTCAAGGTTTCGATTTTGGACAAACGACTTATAATGACGAAAATCCGGTTCAACGAATCGTTGAATACGTAACAAACGACAACGTAGATTGTAGTTTAGTTTCTGATAAATTACAAAAAGAATTCAATGTCCTAAAATTAATCGATGCTTACCGTACTCGCGGGCACTTGTTTACTAAAACAAACCCTGTTCGTGATCGCAGAACATCGTCTCCAACTTTAGACATTGAAAATTTCGGATTAACAACTGCTGATCTTTCAACAGTTTTTGATGCTGCTCAGGCAATCGGAGTAGCTCCTTCTACACTACAGGACATTGTTACACGTCTTCAGACTATTTACTGCCAGCACATTGGTATCGAATACATGTACATCAGAAATCCCGGCGTTGTAAAATGGATCCAGGACAAATTGGCTATAAACGTAAACCAGCCTAACTTCTCTTCTGACGAAAAGAAAACAATCTTAAATAAATTAAACCAGGCCGTATCTTTCGAGAACTTCCTACACACTAAATATGTAGGTCAAAAACGATTCTCATTAGAAGGTGGTGAATCTATCATCCCGGCTTTGGATGCTTTGATCGAGCAGGCTGCCGAAAAAGGAGTGGAACAATTCGTAATGGGAATGGCTCACCGTGGTCGTTTGAACGTTTTGGCTAACATCTTCGGAAAATCAACTCAGGATATTTTTGGTGAGTTTGACGGTAAAGATTACGATCAGGAATATTTCGACGGTGACGTAAAATACCACTTAGGTCTTACTGCCGACAAAAAAACAAGAACAGGAAAAAACATCAATATCAATTTAGCACCAAACCCTTCTCACTTAGAAACGGTTGGAGCTGTAATTGAAGGAATCACAAGAGCAAAACAAGACAAATACTATCCGAACGATTTCTCTAAAGTATTACCTATTGCCGTTCACGGAGATGCTGCAATCGCAGGTCAGGGAATCTTGTACGAAATCATTCAAATGTCATTGCTTGACGGATACAAAACAGGCGGTACTATTCATATCGTAATCAACAATCAGGTTGGTTTTACCACTAACTATTTAGATGCACGTTCGTCTACGTACTGTACAGATGTTGCCAAAGTAACGCTTTCACCAGTATTACACGTAAATGCTGATGATGCTGAGGCTGTTGTACATGCTGTATCTTTTGCATTAGACTACAGAATGCAATTTGGACGTGACGTATTTATCGATTTATTAGGATACAGAAAATACGGTCATAACGAAGGTGATGAACCTCGTTTTACACAACCTGTCTTGTACAAAATCATTGCAAAACATAAAAATCCAAGAGATATTTATGCAGAGAAATTATTGTCTGAAGGCATAATCGATGCCTCTTATGTAAATGCTTTAGAAAAAGAATACAAATCTGCTTTAGAGGAAAACTTAGAAGCTTCCCGTAAAAAAGATTTGACTATTATAACTCCGTTCATGCAAAATGAATGGAATGGATTTGTTCAGGTAACAGATACCCAAATGTTAGGAAAAACAGATACTACTTTTGACAAGAAGGAACTGGATTCTATCATCAATACAATCTCAACGTTACCGGCAGACAAGAAATTCATCAACAAGATCACTAAAATTGTTACCGACAGAAAAGTAGGATACGACAACAACACTCTTGATTGGGGAACTGCAGAAGCATTGGCTTACGGTTCACTTTTAACAGAAGGATTTGACGTTCGTATTTCCGGTCAGGACGTAGAGCGTGGTACATTCTCTCACCGTCATGCGGTAGTTAAAGTGGAAGATTCTGAAGAAGAAGTAATTTTACTGGACACTATAGCGAACAAAAAAGGAAAATTCGGCGTTTTCAACTCGCTTTTATCTGAATATGGTGTTCTTGGTTTTGATTATGGATATGCGTTAGCGAATCCAAATGCTTTAACGATCTGGGAAGCACAGTTTGGAGACTTCTCTAACGGAGCCCAAATCATGATTGACCAGTATATTTCTTGTGGAGAAGACAAATGGAACAACCAAAACGGTATTGTTTTATTATTGCCTCACGGATATGAAGGTCAGGGAGCGGAACACTCTTCTGCAAGAATGGAACGTTACTTACAACTTTGTGCAAGACACAATATGTATGTTGCCGATTGTACAACACCGGCTAACTTCTTCCACTTGATCAGAAGACAGATGAAAACGAAATTCCGTAAACCATTGGTAGTTTTCTCTCCAAAAAGTTTATTACGTGATCCAAGATGTGTATCTACTGTTGAGGAATTAGCAAACGGAAGCTTCCAGGAAACAATCGACGATACTACAGTAAACAAAAAAGACGTAAAATCTTTAGTATTCTGTACCGGTAAATTCTACTACGACATTGTAGCTGAAAGAGAAAACAACGGAAGAAATGATGTTGCAGTGGTTCGTATCGAGCAATTGTTCCCTTTCCCTGTAGAGCAAATCAAAGAAATCATCGCACAATATCCAAATGCTGACGATTACGTTTGGGCACAGGAAGAGCCTAAAAACATGGGAGCTTACAGCTTTATGTTGATGAACTTTGACCTTGTGAAATGGAGATTAGCTTCATTAAAAGCTTACTCTGCTCCGGCATCAGGAAGTTACACACGTTCAAAACGTCGTCACGCCGATGCTATCAGAATGGTATTCGATAAAAATTTATTCAGATAAAAAACAATGTTTCAAGTTTAAAGTTTCGGGCCCCTACAAAACCTGAAACTTTAAACAAAATAAACTTTAAACAAAGAAATAAGATGATTTTAGAAATGAAAGTCCCTTCACCAGGGGAATCTATAAAAGAAGTTGAAATCGCAACTTGGTTAGTAAAAGACGGCGATTATGTAGAAAAAGATCAGGCTATTGCTGAAGTTGATTCAGACAAAGCTACTCTTGAACTTCCTGCTGAAATGAGCGGAGTTATTACGCTTAAAGCAGAAGAAGGTGATACAGTAGCAGTAGGTGCTGTAGTTTGTTTAATCGATACTGACGCAGCTAAACCATCAGGATCTGCTCCGGCTGCTGAAGCTCCAAAGGCAGAAGCACCAAAAGCGGAAGTAAAAGCTGAGGCACCAAAAGCTGCTCCGGTTCAGGCTCCGGCAGCAACAAGTTATGCAGCAGGAACTCCATCTCCGGCAGCAAGAAAAATATTAGACGAGAAAAACATTGCTCCGGCTTCAGTTTCAGGAACTGGTAAAGGTGGAAGAATCACTAAAGATGACGCTGTAAACGCAGTACCTTCAATGGGAACTCCAACAGGAGGAAGCCGTGGAACTGAGCGTACAAAATTATCTATGTTGCGTCGTAAAGTAGCAGAGAGATTAGTTTCGGCTAAAAACGAAACGGCTATGCTTACTACTTTCAACGAAGTAAACATGACACCAATCAACCAAATTCGTAACGAATACAAAGATGCTTTCAAAGCAAAACATGGTGGTTTAGGTTTAGGATTCATGTCATTCTTTACAAAAGCAGTTACAAGAGCTTTAGAATTATACCCTGATGTTAACTCTATGATGGATGGTGACTACAAAATTGCTTATGATTTTGCCGACATCTCAATCGCAGTTTCAGGACCAAAAGGATTAATGGTACCAGTAGTTCGTAACGCTGAATTATTAACTTTCCGTGGAATCGAGGCTGAAATCAAAAGATTAGCACTTAGAGCACGTGACGGTCAAATTACCGTTGACGACATGACAGGAGGAACTTTCACTATTACTAATGGTGGAGTTTTCGGAAGTATGTTGAGTACTCCAATCATCAACCCTCCTCAGTCAGGAATCTTAGGAATGCACAACATCATCGAGCGTCCAATTGCTGTAAACGGTAAAGTGGAAATTCACCCAATGATGTACGTAGCTCTTTCTTACGATCACAGAATCATCGACGGACGTGAGTCAGTTGGTTTCTTAGTAGCTGTAAAAGAAGCTTTAGAAAATCCATTAGAGTTATTGATGAATGGAGATGCTAAACGCGCTTTAGAATTGTAATTGTAATACTTTTCAACAATCATACAAAACCTGCTTCTTAACTGAAGCAGGTTTTTTTTCTTAATATTAACTTAAAATCGACTTAAGATGTTAAAAAATTAAACAATAAAAAATTTTACCCTTTAAAAATTGTTTTATTTAGAATAAATAAGAATAGTTTGTTTGATTTGTATTCTGCACTTAAATTTGCACTATTAAAATCAATTCTAAATAATAATGAAAACCAAATACACCACCACATTTTTGGCTTTTCTCTTTGTACTGCTTGCAACTCCAACCATGTGGGCACAGCAAAGAGCAAGCATAAAAGGACAAATTAGCCTTACTAACAATCAGGCCGCAGATAATGTGACCATTATCTTAAAAGGGACCAAAATAGGAACCAATACGGACAGCAGAGGTTTTTACGAAATTAAAAACATCAAACCGGGAAACTATGTGATTAAAGTTTCTGCGGTTGGGCATTCTTCAAAAGAAAAAAGTATTTCTCTTAATGGCGGAGACGAAATAATTGAAGATTTCACAATCAGTTCCAATTCTGAACAACTGGACGAAATTGTAATCAACGGTCACGGAAAAAAGAATCCATTAGCCCGCAAAGAAAACCAACAAGTATCAAGATTACCTCTTAAAAATCTTGAAAACCCACAAGTTTATTCTACTATTACAGGCGAATTGCTAAAAGAACAAGTCGTAACCAATATCGACGACGCTCTTAAAAACGCACCGGGATTAACCACACTTTGGGCTTCTACAGGACGTGGAAATGATGGTGCAGGCTACTTTTCTCTAAGAGGTTTTGCTGTTCAGCCTACTATGATTAACGGATTACCAGGATTAACAAACGGAAGCCTTGATCCTGCAAATATCGACAGAATAGAAGTCATCAAAGGTCCATCAGGAACCTTGTTTGGAAGCAGCCTTATTTCCTACGGAGGATTAATCAATATTACAACCAAAAGACCTTACGATCATTTCGGAGGAGAAATAAACTACACTACAGCTAGTTACGGATTAAACAGAGTTACTGCCGACGTCAACACCCCATTAGACGACGAGCACAAAGTAAACCTGCGCATTAATTCTGCTTATCACAATGAAAATAGTTTTCAGGATGCAGGATTTAAAAAATCATTCTTTTTTGCCCCTTCTCTGTCTTACGAAGTAAACGATAAACTTTCGTTCTTTGTTAATACTGAATTCATGAACAATAAAGCGACCAATCCAACCATGTTGTTTTTAGACAGAGGTACTGCTTTAAGAGTTCACAATATGAAAGAACTAGGCTATGATAACAAACGTTCTTATACCAGCAACCAGCTTGCTATAGAAACGCCTTCTTACAATCTGCAAGGACAGATGATTTACAAGTTTACTAACGAATGGACTTCTCAAACTGTTATTTCAAGAGGATCATCAAGATCAGAAGGCTACTATTCTTACTTATACGAAGGAACTAAAGGTTATCCAAAAGTCACTGAAGGTATTGTGTTAGGACGTTTTATAAACTACCAGAATTCTACGACACTAACCACTGATATTCAACAAAATTTTATTGGCGACTTTAAAATTGGTAAGTTGAGAAACCGAATTGTTGCCGGTTTCGACTACTTCAACAACGCTACAACAGACAACGGAACGGGATATATTGCCAATGGAAGCATCTATATTGGTAACGCAAGTTTACAAACCGTAAATGAAAATGTTTTCAAAATTACCGACCCTACAAAATACATTACAACCGGTGATAACGGAAATTTATCAAAAGCCGGAACTGACGATCTTTTGGCAAAGGCAAAGACAAACAACAACAAAACAAAACAGGAAGTGTACAGTGTTTATGTTTCGGACGTAATCAACTTTACACCTGCATTGTCTGCAATGGCAAGTGTACGTGTAGACCGTTTTATGAACGCAGACAACGGAGGATACAATCAAACTGCTTTTTCTCCTAAATTCGGATTAGTGTATCAGCCAATTTTGGATAAAGTTTCTGTTTTCGCCAATTATATGGATGGATTCTCAAACGTCGCCCCGGGTGAAGACCTAAATGCCGGCATAAGAACTCCAAGAATTTACAACCCGGAACATGCCAATCAATTTGAAGTTGGTACCAAACTGAACCTTTTCAAAGACAAACTTTACGCCACTTTCAGTTACTATGATATCAAAGTTACCGATCAGGTTTACAGCATCAGAACAGATGCTACAAACTCTACTTCTTACCAAAATGGAGGTCAGAGAAACAAAGGTTTCGAAGCTGAAATCGTTTCTAACCCTGTTGCCGGTTTAAATATTGTATTTGGATACAGCTATAATGATGCAGTGCTTACAGCTGGTGATCCTGAATTTGTAAACTTCAGACCGGAAAGCGCAGGAGCAAGAAATTTAGCGAATCTTTGGGCCAGCTACAAATTTTTGGAAGGACCGTTACAAGGATTCGGATTAGGTTTTGGAGGAAATTATGTGGGTGATAACAAAATCATGAACAGAAAAACAACCGGAGCATTTACGATTCCTGAATATACCGTATTAAACTCTTCTATTTTCTATGCTGCAGAGAAATTCACTTTAACCTTAAAAATGGATAACATTGCAAATGCAGATACTTATGATGGATGGTCTACGATTCATCCAAGAAACATGAGAAGTGTAGCAGCAAGTTTCGCTTATAAATTCTAATAAAAATCAAAAAAACACCTTTCTTTACAGGAAAGGTGTTTTTTAAATTTCATCAATCATGATCACAATTGCAAGTCTTATTGTTTTTTTAGCTTTTTACACACTGTACTACACCTCGAAAAGAGCCACATTATCGTATGATTTAGGCTTTGAAAAATGGATGAAAAGCAATCCTAAATCAACCAGGTTTTTAGGCCTGGGGCTTCTTTTACTGGCTTATGCGCTCTGGCTGTTCACACAATCTTTGTGCTGCGGCACCCTAATGTTCTTTATTCAGCTCATGACCATTGGGAGTTTGATCATCATTTTGGCTCCTCTAAAAAAAATAAGCCGCTTTACTATTCTCGGTTTTTTTATACTTGCAGCTCTACTGGAATTTTATTACTACTAATTCATTTCTAATTAAAATATGCCGGCCAATCCAAAATATTTAACCCAATCCAAATGGCAAAGATTTGCCAAAATTACAGCTGCCATATTAGGCGGCTACTTTGTTTCAGTCACCTTTCATTTGGCTTTAGCAGCCTGGTTCAGCCGTGCCGATATATTGATGACTATGGCTTTTAGCGGATTCATCCTCTGGGTAGCCCTGATGATCGTTGCCTTTCTGGCCAAAAGTGGATGGAAAATATGGGGAATCTATATTCTTCTTACTTTAGTTTTCTCTCTTTTAATATACCTGGGTCAAACCTACAATCCAATAGCAAAATAATCCATGAACAATCGTAATTACAACATCTATTTTCATACCCATACCGTTAGCGGAATTGTGATTAGCGTAGTACTTTTTGTGATTTTTTTCGCAGGGTCCTTTTCTTTCTTCAGAGATGAAATTATCAATTGGGAAAGAAATGAATCTACTGCTTTAACCAAAGAAATCCAGCTCGACTATACTTCAGCTTTACAAAAACTAGACAAAGAATACGTCTTACACGGAAGAAATATTACCATTTCGAAACCAAGTACGGAACGAAGAGTGGCTGTTTATATGGAAGGTACAAAAGATACTTTGGCCCCTAAAAAACAACAAGAAGGGTCGTTCTTCTACCTTGATACCAAAACCTTCAAAACCTTTACTTACGAAGATTCTTATTCTTTAGGAGAGTTTTTATACCGCTTGCATTTTCTGGCACAAATTCCTTATCCGGTTGGATATTACCTTTCGGGTTTCACCGCTTTGTTTTTTTTATTTGCCATCGTAACCGGGCTTTTACTGCATTGGAAAAAAATCGTCTCTAACTTCTATATCTTCCGTCCAAAAGAAAAACTAAAAACCTTATGGACAGATGCACATACCGCCTTAGGAATGATTGGTTTGCCTTTTCAATTTGTATATGCCGTAACCGGAACCTTTTTCATGATTAAACTCTTAATTGTGGCTCCGGCAGTAATGGCTTTATACAAAGGCGATCAGGACAAATTATACAAAGAACTGGAATATAAAGATCCTGAGTACAAATTCGATAATAAAAAATTAGCAGCCCCATTTAATATCGATCAGCTTGTTGCGAAAACAAAAAGCAGCTGGAAAGATTTTGAAATTACCCGTGTTTTCATTCAGAATTACAGAGATGCCAACATGCACGTTTTGGTTGAAGGTGAAATGTTAAGCCACAAAAAATTCACCGGAATTGGGAAGATCGTGTATCGAATTGCGGACGGAAAAGAAATTGCCCGAAAAAATCCGATTACCCAAACAAGTTATTTAGATGTCGTAAAAAATGTGCTATACCGCATACATTTTGGCGATTACGGAGGTTACGCTCTCAAAATTGTAAGTTTCGTTTTAGGTATAATTACCTGTTTTGTCATCATTTCGGGCGTTATGATTTGGTTAGTCGCCAGACAAAAAAACAACTTACCCGAAAAGAAAAGACGCTTTAATGCCGGAGTCGTTCGTATTTATTTGGCCATATGCCTGAGCATGTACCCGATCACAGCTTTTGCTTTTATTGCGGCCAAAATATTCCACCCTCTTACTCAGGATCAGTTATACATGGTTTACTTTATTGGATGGCTTATTCTTACCGTATTTTTCATCCTTAAAAAGAATGATGCTTTTACCAACAAATGCTGCTTAATTTCAGGAAGTGTATTAGGCTTTTTAATCCCAATTACAAACGGAATTGTCTCCGGAAATTGGTTTTGGACCTCTTTCATGCAGAACAGAATTCAGGTCTTCTTTGTGGATGTTTTTTGGATATTCCTGGCCTCCATAACCCTTTATGTTGCCTATTCATTAAAACCTAAAAACGAAGCCGTTTCTAAAAAATAAATAAAATTACTTGCTCCCCATTGATTTTGCGTATAATTTTGCGTTTTTACAATAAAATGGGATTCAAAACACAAATACGATTTCTACACAAATGGCTCGGATTAATTTCCGGGCTTATTGTTTTTATTATCAGTATTACGGGCTGTATTTTTTGTTTCCATGATGAAATAAAAGACATCACCCGCAAAGAATGGCGAATCGTTGAACCTCAGAACAAACCTTTTGTTCTACCCTCCGTATTAAAGGAAAAAGCCAAAGAGATTCTTCCAAATTACAAATCGAGTATGGTTTCGTATTACGGAAAAAATCGTTCTGCAATTGTTTACACCTATGCTGATAGCGAAAATCGATACCTCTACTTCAATCCCTACACGGGAAAATACTTAAAAACCGAAGATCCTGATACCGACTTTTTCATTATTGTCGAGCGCATTCATTTGTATTTACTCCTACCGGATTATATAGGAAAACATATCATTGGAAGCGCGACCATCATCTTTATTTTATTAGTAATTTCAGGACTCATTCAATGGTGGCCCAAACGAAAAAGCGATCTCAAACGAAGCTTTACTGTAAAATGGTCCGCTAAA
This sequence comes from Flavobacterium sp. WG21, assembly GCF_000335775.1. Lineage (NCBI taxonomy): Bacteria > Pseudomonadati > Bacteroidota > Flavobacteriia > Flavobacteriales > Flavobacteriaceae > Flavobacterium > Flavobacterium sp. WG21. Next base: position 93,955 of record NZ_AMYW01000001.1, on the reverse strand, counting down.
TGGAGACGTGTCAATTACGACTGGCACAATACTTCCGGATTTTACATTTCAATAATTGCCGTAATTATAGCCATAACCGGTTTAACTTTTACCTACGAATGGGTGGGCGACGGAATCTATAGTGCATTCAATTTTGGGGGAGATAAAACGCAGGAAATAAAAGTACCTGTCATCGATACGACCAAATTCAACAGCAACTCCGTTACTGCCGTCGATCGCGCTTTTACAACAACCGCAAAACTTCAACCCGATGCCGAAATGTATTTTGTTACCTTTCCACAACAAAAAGGCAATATCATCGAAACAGGAGCTTATCCGCATGCTTTACGATACGACCATCAAAGCAACTATTATTTTCATCCGAACACCGGAAAACTGATTCAAAGCGAACCGTTCCAAAAGAAAACGTTGGGCCTACAGGTTGTCGAAATGAATTATGGCATCCATACCGGACAAATCTTAAACCTGCCCGGCAAAATTATGGCCTTTATCGTAAGCTTAATTGCAGCCGCACTTCCTTTAACCGGTTTTATCATCTGGTACGGAAGAAATAAAAAATCTAAAAAAAGCAGCGCATAAAAAAGAACTCTCCTCCATTTTATTGACTTATTTATCCACAAGTTTTTTTTAACTCCCGCAGATTTAGCAGATTTATTTAGATTGTTTTGCAGTATACCAAACAAAAATATCTGCTAAATCTGCGGGAGAAAACTAAAATACCGAAATACAAAGACATAAAAAAAACCGTCTCGTTAAAAACGAGACGGTTCTATAAATCATTCGAAATCTTATTAATTTCTATTGGCTAAAGCATTTTTCTGTAAATTCTTAACAGATGTTACTTTGCTGTTTTCATACGCCACTTCGCAAAGATTTTTATCATTGAAGAAAATCCATTTTCCGGTTTTTACTCCTTCAGTGTATTCTCCAACAGCCATCTTATTTCCTTTTGTATCATACGATACCCAAACACCATCTAACTTACCGTCTTTGAAGAAACCCTCTTGTTGAACACTACCATTTTCATAGTAATACGTAGCTTTTACTCTATTTCCAACAGCTTCCAATTCCGGTTTTATCTCTTGTGCAACTAAAATTCCAGAGAACAATATTGCAACTAAAATTACACACTTTTTCATATCTTTAGGTATTAATGTTATCAAATCTTTATCAAATATAATCAATTGTTTACATTAAAAAAACTTTTACTTAACAATTTGGTAACATTAGATGAAAGCTTAACATTGGAAATTTTTCAAAAACAAAAAAACCAAAGCTTAAGCCTTGGTTTTACTACTATTTCCTAAAAAAATATAAAACTTTTATAAACTTGTAATTTGAAACATAAGTTACTTTAATAAGGCATCTAATTGCGTCTGAAGTTCTGGAGATGAAGGTCTTTCCGCATCACTACTTACTACTTTACCGCTTGGATCCACAATAATAAATCTTGGAATTCCGGTAACACCGTAGCTCGTTACAAACTCAGATTCCCAGTCTTTATCCGCAAACAATTGAATCCCTCCAAGCTTCTTATCCGTCACAAACTTCTTCCATTTTTCATTATCCTTCGCTTTATCCACAGATACACTCACGAACTCAATATTTTTTCCATGATACTTTTCTTCCAGTTTTTGTAAATACGGAATCTCAGCTCTGCATGGCGCACACCAGGTAGCCCAAAGATCAATATAAACATACTTCCCTTTTAAATCAGAAAGCTTCGTTTTTCCTCCTTTATGATTTTCATAATTAAAATCAGGAGACAAAGTTCCCGTCATTTTTTTGGCTTTTGCAGCACTCTCATAATCATCTTTAGCATAGCTGTTAAAACTTTCAAATTTCTTTTTCAAAGCCGTCGTAAACTCAGCGTCGAAATTACCTTTCTCTAAACTTGCCAGATCCGTTTTCAACTTTGCCTCCAATAGCGATGCAAATTCTGTTGCTTCCTTAACAAAAGCCTCCTTCTGAAACTTCTCATCATTTAAAGCCTGCTGAGCCAAAAAATTACTTTCCTCAACCCCTTTACCTTTATACACAATTGTTTCATCAAACTCCTTAGCGTCCATTGTCAGATTAACATCCGAATTGGGTTTTAAGTACAAATTAGAACCTTCTGTCCCATCTGAAAACATATAAAAACCCTTTGGAGCATTAAAAGAGGCCACAAAAGTTCCCATTTTATTAATTGGAATCACCTGTTTGAAATTATCTTTTCCTTTAATTACTAAAGTATCGCTATTTCTATTTGTAATCTTAGCGGTAAATTTAATTGGGCTCTTGGCCTGACCGATCACACCCAAGGTGCTGCAAATCAACAAACCGGTTATTAAAAATTTGTTCATATCAATTAGAGTTTAGATTTTGTAATCCAAATCTAACGAAATTAGCTTCTCGAAATTTAAGAATTAACAAAATATTTCAAATTTCTAAGCATCAAGTGATCACTTTACTATATTAATTTGAATTTTGTGTTTACTTTTGCAGTCTAAAATTTTGATCATGTATAGAAGTCATAATTGTGGCGAATTAAACGCCTCAAATATTAACACGGAAGTTACACTAGCGGGTTGGGTTCAAAAATCACGCGATAAAGGATTTATGAATTGGGTTGATTTACGTGACCGTTATGGAATTACACAACTTATTTTTGACGAAAGCCGTACAGATAAAGCGGTTTTTGAACTTGCCAAAACATTGGGAAGAGAATTTGTAATTCAGGTAAAAGGAACCGTAATTGAGCGTGAAGCCAAGAACAAAAATATTCCAACCGGTGAAATCGAAATTTTAGTATCGGAGCTAACCATTCTGAATGCCGCTTTAACACCTCCTTTCACAATCGAAGATGAAACGGATGGTGGTGAAGATATCCGAATGAAATACCGTTACTTAGACATCAGAAGAAATCCTGTAAAAAACAGTTTATTGTTCCGTCATAAAGTAGCTATGGAAGTTCGTAAATATTTATCGGACTTAGATTTCTGCGAAGTAGAAACTCCATACCTTATCAAATCAACTCCGGAAGGAGCCAGAGATTTCGTTGTACCAAGCCGTATGAACGAAGGACAATTTTATGCCTTGCCGCAATCACCGCAAACCTTCAAACAATTATTGATGGTGGGTGGAATGGATAAATATTTTCAGATCGTAAAATGTTTCCGTGACGAAGATTTACGTGCGGACCGTCAGCCTGAGTTTACACAAATTGACTGCGAAATGGCATTTGTGGAACAGGAAGACATTTTAAACATTTTCGAAGGTCTGACCAGACATTTATTAAAAGAAATCAAAGGCATTGAAGTAGACAAATTCCCAAGAATTACCTACGACTATGCCATGAAAACATATGGAAATGACAAACCGGACATTCGTTTCGGAATGGAATTTGGTGAATTAAACGAATTTGCACAACACAAAGAATTTCCGGTATTCAACGCTGCAGAATTAGTAGTAGGTATTGCCGTTCCGGGAGCAGGAAACTATACCCGTAAAGAAATCGATGCCTTAATTGATTGGGTAAAACGTCCTCAGGTTGGAGCATCAGGAATGGTATATGCCAAATGCAACGACGACGGAACTTACAAATCTTCTGTAGATAAATTTTACGATCAGGATGATTTAGGCCAATGGGCAAAAATTACAGGAGCAAAACCGGGAGACATGATTTTTGTTCTTTCAGGACCTGCCAATAAAACCCGTGCACAGCTTTCGGCACTTCGTATGGAACTGGCAACCCGTTTAGGCTTGCGTAATCCGGAAGTATTTGCACCATTATGGGTAATTGACTTCCCTTTATTGGAATTAGACGAAGAATCAGGGCGTTACCACGCAATGCACCACCCGTTTACCTCTCCAAAACCGGAAGACATGCAATTGCTGGAAACTGAACCAGGGAAAGTTCGCGCAAACGCTTACGATATGGTGTTAAACGGAAATGAAATTGGCGGAGGTTCGATTCGTATTCACGATAAAGCAACACAGCAATTAATGTTCAAATATTTAGGCTTTACTGAAGAAGAAGCTAAAGCACAGTTTGGTTTCTTAATGGACGCCTTCCAGTTTGGCGCACCACCACACGGAGGTTTAGCTTTTGGATTAGACCGTTTAGTAGCCATCTTAGGAGGTCAGGAAACCATCAGAGACTTTATTGCATTCCCAAAAAACAATTCGGGACGCGATGTGATGATCGATGCTCCTGCCGCAATCGATGAAGCTCAATTGAAAGAACTTGCCATAAAATTGGATTTGAAATAATTTTTATTCTTTTTTTTAGAAAATAAAAAACGACAACTAAAAGTTTCAGTTGTCGTTTTTTTATGCATTTTGTCGTCATTTTACCCTTTTTTCGTGTTAATAAAATCTTAAAACGCAAAAGGAAACCCTAGTAAATACAGGCTTTTTCCCACAAAAACAAGTCTTAAAAAAACAAACTCCGCTTAATATATGAAATTTTTGTAAAACATAAGCTACTTTTTTAACATTTAATTATAATAATTAATGATTCTCAAATAAAGTATACACATACCAAATTTGATGCAATATAAATAGCGAAAAGACTGTTAATCAATAATTTTTACAAAAATTTAACAGGTATATGTCTTTTGTATGAATTTATATGTTACATTTGCTTTATTATAAATTATTATTACAATTACAATGCGTACAGGTACAGTAAAATTTTTCAATGAGTCTAAAGGTTATGGATTCATTACAGACGAAGAAACAGGAAAAGACATCTTCGTTCACGCTTCAGGAATTAACGCGGAAGAATTACGCGAAGGAGACCGTGTAAGCTACGAAGAAGAAGAAGGAAGAAAAGGGAAAGTTGCTGCTAAAGTAGCAGTAATCTAAGAAAAATATAGCAATTTATTTTTTTTGCCTCTGAATGGTTTTCAAAACGTCCCGAAGTATCGGGGCGTTTTTTTTTGCTCAAATCTTAAAAAAATACTAAAATCCTTGGATCTTATTTATAATCAATAAAAATTAGCTGTTAACGCGGTTTCAGGGTACACTTAAATCATTTTTTAGCTTGTGATTTACAGAGTTGAAAGTTATCTTTGTGGCTTATTCTTTAAGTAAAAAAGCTAAGTTTATGCAATCTGATCAATACAGTTACATTCCTATTTTAATGCAGTTCATTTTGGCTGTGGGTTTTGTCGCAGGAACCATCGTTATTTCCGGAAAATTAGGTCCAAAAAGAAGTTCTGAAGTAAAAGATAAAAACTTCGAATGTGGTATCGAATCTGTTGGAAACGCGCGTATTCCTTTTTCTGTAAAATATTTCCTTGTAGCCATTTTATTTGTACTGTTTGACGTAGAGGTAATTTTCCTTTACCCATGGGCAGTAAACTTTAAAGAATTAGGCGTAGAAGGAATGCTTAAAATGATTGTTTTCATGTCGCTTCTTTTAGTGGGTTTCTTTTATATCATCAAAAAGAAAGCTTTAGACTGGGAATAAAGAAGTTTTAGATTTTATATTTCTGATTTTAGATCTAAGCATCTGAAATTAAAATTTAAAATTTAATCTTAAACTAAATTTAATACTGATTTAAAAAAATTGATTTTACTTTTTAAGGTTTCAACAATCTAAAATCTAAAATCAGAAATCTAAATAAAAAATGAGCGATTCAAATGTAAATATGGTTGCGCCGCCGGAGGGAGTTACTGGTGAAGGTTTCTTCGCTACAAAACTGAATGATGTTGTAGGTTTGGCAAGAGCCAATTCATTATGGCCACTACCTTTTGCAACCTCATGCTGTGGTATCGAATTCATGGCAACAATGGCTTCACATTACGATTTAGCACGATTTGGTTCTGAGCGTGTGAGTTTCTCTCCTCGTCAGGCAGACATGCTTTTAGTAATGGGAACTATTTCAAAAAAAATGGCACCTATTTTAAGACAGGTTTACGAACAAATGTCTGAACCACGCTGGGTAATTGCTGTTGGAGCCTGTGCTTCATCAGGCGGAATCTTCGATACTTATTCTGTTCTACAAGGAATTGACAAAGTAATTCCGGTTGACGTTTATGTACCGGGATGTCCTCCAAGACCGGAACAAATTGTTGACGGAGTAATGAAACTTCAGGAATTAGTAAAAAGCGAATCTGTAAGACGCAGAAGCTCTCCTGAATACCAAGAATTACTAGCTTCATATAATATTACTTAAGATGGCTTTAGAAAATACCCTGATCCAAGATAAACTTACAGAAACATTTGACACAAGTGTTTTTAACTTTCAACAGGAAAGAGATATTTTTTCATTGGAAACTACCGCTGATAAAATCACTGCCCTGATTCTTTTTTTAAAAAACGATTCCGATTTACGCTTCCACTTTCTAACTGATTTATGCGGTGTTCATTATCCGGACAACGAAACGGATCGTCAGTATGCTATTGTTTATCATTTGCACAACTGGTACGAAAACAAACGTATTCGAATCAAAGTATATCTAAACGGTGAAAAACCGGAGATCAAAACCATTTCAAATATTTTCCTGAGTTCAAACTGGATGGAAAGAGAAACATACGATTTCTTCGGAGTCAATTTTATTGGACACCCACAATTGAAACGTATTTTGAATATGGACGAAATGGTGTCTTTCCCAATGCGAAAAGAATTCCCAATGGAAGACAGCGGAAGAACTGATAAAGACGACAGATTCTTTGGAAGAACAACAACAAATTGCTAAAAATAAATAATTCAACATTATAAAATGTCAGAACTATTATTATCACCAGAGCATCGATATGCTAAAATAATTAAGGACAGGCTAAACGAAGACGGAAGTGAACTTTCGGTACTGAATTTAGGTCCTACACACCCGGCGACTCACGGTATTTTTCAAAATATCCTGTTGATGGATGGTGAAAGAATACTTGAGGCTGAACCAACAATCGGTTACATCCACAGAGCTTTTGAAAAAATTGCCGAAAATCGCCCTTTTTACCAGATTACCCCTCTTACTGACCGAATGAACTATTGCTCCTCTCCTATTAACAATATGGGATGGTGGATGACTATAGAAAAACTATTGGGAATTGAAGTTCCAAAAAGAGCTCAGTACCTTAGAGTAATTGTAATGGAGCTGGCCCGTATTACAGATCACTTAATCTGTAACTCGATTCTGGGTGTAGATACTGGTGCTTATACTGGTTTCTTGTACGTTTTTCAATTCAGAGAAAAAGTTTATGAGATTTACGAAGAAATTTGTGGAGCTCGTTTAACAACAAATATGGGAAGAATTGGTGGTTTCGAAAGAGACTGGTCACCTGAAGCTTTCCGCAAACTAGACGTCTTTTTAGAAGAATTCCCTGTTGCCTGGCAAGAGTTTGTTAACCTATTCGAAAGAAACAGAATTTTCCTTGACAGAACCGTAAACGTTGGTGCTATCTCAGCAGAACAGGCAATGGCTTACGGATTTACAGGTCCAAACTTACGTGCAGCGGGAGTTGATTATGACGTTCGTGTAGCACAACCTTACTCCTCTTACGAAGATTTTGATTTTGTTGTCCCGGTTGGAAAATCAGGTGATACTTACGATCGTTTCTGTGTTCGTAATGCTGAAGTTTGGGAGAGTTTAAGCATTATTCGTCAGGCTTTGGCTAAAATGCCGGCAGGAAACGAATACCATGCAGAAGTTCCGGATTACTACCTTCCTCCAAAAGAAGATGTTTACACTTCGATGGAATCTTTAATTTATCACTTTAAGATTGTAATGGGAGAAGTTCCTGTACCGGTTGCAGAAATTTACCACCCGGTTGAAGGAGGTAATGGAGAAGTAGGATTCTATTTGGTTACAGACGGAAGCCGAACACCATACAGATTACATTTCAGAAGACCTTGTTTTATTTATTACCAGGCTTATCCGGATATGATTAAAGGATCTTTACTTTCGGATGCAATTGTTATTCTATCCAGTTTAAATGTAATTGCAGGAGAATTAGACGCGTAAAGATATTGTAGATTTTAGATTGCAGATTGTAGATTGAAAAATCTAAAATCTAAAATCAGAAATCTAAAATTAAAAAAGATTGCAGAATATGGGTTATGGACAAAGATTTAAAAAATCTGAAATCCAAAATCTAAAATCTAAAATAAAAATGGAACGAAAACATTACAAACAAGAAATAAACATGACTGAAGCGTTGATGTCCCGCATCAATGAGTTGATCAGTCATTATCCTGAGGACAGAAGAAAATCAGCTTTGTTACCTGTTTTACATGAAGTGCAAGACGCTCATGACAACTGGTTAAGCATTGAGTTACAGGATAAAGTTGCCGAAATTTTGCACATCAAACCAATTGAGGTTTACGAAGTGGTTACTTTTTATACCATGTACAACCAAAAACCAATTGGAAAATACATGTTCGAATTTTGCCAGACTTCTTGTTGTTGTTTAAATGGTGCTGAGAATTTAATGGATTATACTTCTGAGAAATTAGGCATCAAAATGGGAGAAACCACTCCGGACGGAATGTTTACCATTGCCGGTGTAGAATGTTTAGGCGCTTGCGGATACGCTCCGATGATGCAGTTGGGAGATTTCTACAAAGAAAAATTGACAGAAGAAAAAATCGATCAGTTAATTGCTGATTGCAGAGATGATAAAATAATATTACACGATAAATAAGATGTCACAGAAAATATTATTAGATAAAATCAACATTCCGGGTATCAAAACCTACGAAGTATACCGTCAAAATGGTGGATATGCCTCTGTAGAAAAAGCTTTGAAAACACTTACACCGGATGAAGTTACTGAAGAAGTAAAAAAATCAGGATTACGTGGTCGTGGTGGTGCAGGTTTCCCTGCCGGAATGAAATGGAGTTTTATTGATAAAAAATCAGGAAAACCAAGACATTTAGTCTGCAACGCCGACGAATCTGAACCGGGAACTTTCAAAGATCGTTATTTGATGGAATTTATTCCTCACCTATTGATCGAAGGAATGATTACCTCAAGTTATGCCTTAGGCGCTAACCTGTCTTATATCTACATTCGTGGAGAATATATGTGGGTTTTCAAAATATTAGAAAGAGCCATCGCCGAAGCTAAAGCTGCCGGTTGGTTAGGAAAAAATATATTAGGTACAGGTTACGATTTAGAGTTACACGTTCACTGTGGAGCCGGAGCTTATATTTGCGGAGAAGAAACTGCACTTATCGAATCTCTGGAAGGTAAAAGAGGAAATCCTCGTATTAAACCACCTTTCCCGGCGGTTTCAGGACTTTGGGCCAATCCAACAGTGGTAAACAACGTAGAAACTATCGCTACTGTGCCATGGATCGTAAACAATTCTGGTGACGATTATGCAAAAATCGGTATTGGACGTTCAACGGGAACTAAATTGATCTCAGCTTCAGGACATATTAAAAACCCGGGAGTTTATGAAATTGAATTGGGTTTAAGTGTTGACGAATTCATGAATTCTGATGAGTACTTAGGAGGAATGTCTTCCAGCAGACCTTTAAAAGCGTTTGTTCCGGGAGGATCTTCGGTGCCTATTTTACCTGCTGAATTAATTTTTAAAACAGCAAACGGTGAAGACCGTTTAATGACTTACGAATCTTTAAGTGATGGTGGTTTTGCTACCGGATCGATGTTAGGTTCCGGAGGATTTATTGTGTACAACGACACCGCTTGTGTGGTTCGTAATACCTGGAATTTCGCCCGTTTTTACCACCATGAATCTTGCGGACAATGTACGCCTTGTCGTGAAGGAACAGGATGGTTGGAGAAAATATTATGGAGAATCGAGAACGGCCAGGGCCGTGAAGAGGATATCGAATTATTGTGGAGCATCCAGAGTAAAATCGAAGGAAATACGATTTGTCCGCTTGGTGACGCAGCCTCATGGCCGGTAGCCGCAGCGATTCGCCACTTTAGAGATGAATTTGAATATCACGTTCGTTTTCCGGAGAAAATTAAAAATAGAGATCACTTTGTTGCTGAACCTTTCTCACAAGTGAAGCATTTAGTAGGCAAACAAACAGTTTAAAAATATAGTTTAAAGTTTTAAGTTTTTTTAGTTTCAAGTGAAAGCCTGAAACCTGAAGCCTGAAACTAAAAAAACAAAAGTAAGAGATGAAAGTAACCATAGACGGTCAAAGTATAGACGTAGAGCCAGGAACAACAATCCTGCAGGCTGCACGTATGATTGGTGGAGATTTAGTTCCGCCAGCCATGTGTTATTACTCAAAATTAAAAGGCAGCGGTGGAAAATGTCGTTGTTGTTTAGTTGAAGTTTCGAAAGGTAGTGAGGCTGACCCAAGACCAATGCCAAAATTAATGGCATCTTGCGTAACAGGATGTATGGACGGAATGGAAGTGAACAGTAAATCTTCTGATCGTGTAACAGAAGCCCGTAAATCGGTAACGGAATTTTTATTGATCAACCACCCGCTGGATTGCCCTATTTGTGATCAGGCAGGAGAATGTGATCTTCAGAACTTAAGTTTTGAGCACGGAAATCCAAAATCACGTTTTATTGAAGAAAAAAGAACGTTCGAACCGGAAGATATCGGTCCGAATATTCAACTGCATATGAACCGTTGTATCTTATGTCAAAGATGTGTACAAGTTGCGGATCAATTGACAGACAACAGAGTTCACGGGGTATTAGATCGTGGAGATCACGCTAATATTTCAACCGGAATTTCTAAAGCAATCGACAATGAATTCTCAGGAAACATGATCGACGTTTGTCCGGTTGGAGCTTTAACCGATAAGACTTTCCGTTTCAAATCAAGAGTATGGTTCAACAAACCTTTTAATGCTCACAGAGAATGTACGACTCCGGGATGTTGTGGTAAAACAACCGTATGGATGTTTGGAGGAGAAATTCAGCGTGTTACCGGTCGTAAAGACGAGTACCATGAAGTAGAAGAATTCATTTGCAACAGCTGTCGTTTTGACCATAAAAATGTAAGCGACTGGGTAATTGAAGGACCAAGAGAATTTGAAAAAGATTCTGTAATCAACCAAAACAACTACACTCAAAAATTAGAGAAAGTTGAAATCGATACAGAGAAAAATATCCTTTTAGGTAGAGATATTGATCGTAAAAAAATTAGTATGGCTGCAATTCCATTAACTACTAATGATAAAAAATCTTAAGAAATGGAAAGTGCATTTATTATAGAAAAAAGTGTCGTTATTGTTGTCGTTTTTGCGATTACTATGATCATGGCGATGTATTCTACCTGGGCTGAGCGTAAAGTTGCTGCTTTTTTACAGGACCGTGTAGGACCAAACCGTGCCGGATGGGGAGGATTATTACAACCTCTTGCTGATGGTATGAAATTATTCTCGAAAGAGGAGTTTTTCCCAAATACACCTAATAAATTTTTATTTATCGTAGGACCCGGAATCGCAATGAGTACGGCTTTAATGACCAGTGCTGTTATTCCGTGGGGGGACAAATTACATGTTTTTGGCCGTGATGTTTATTTACAGGCCACTGATATCAATATTGCGTTATTATATATTTTTGGTGTTCTTTCTGTTGGAGTTTATGGTATCATGATTGGTGGATGGGCTTCTAACAATAAATTCTCTTTGATGGGAGCTGTTCGTGCAGCTTCACAAATGGTTTCTTATGAAGTTGCCATGGGATTATCGATGATTGCTTTATTGATGATGACCGGAACTTTAAGCTTAAAAGAAATTTCCTTACAACAACAAGGAATGAACTGGAATGTTTTTTACCAGCCGTTATCTTTTCTAATCTTCTTAATTTGTTCTTTCGCTGAAACCAACAGAACTCCTTTTGACTTAGCAGAATGTGAAAACGAATTAATTGGAGGTTACCATACGGAATACTCTTCCATGAAAATGGGATTCTATTTGTTTGCTGAATATGCAAGTATGTTCATCTCAGCTACTATTATCTCGGTATTATTCTTTGGTGGATACAATTATCCCGGAATGCAATGGATGGTTGATAATGTAGGGGTAAACGCAGGAAATATTTTAGGTATCGTAGTCTTGTTTGTTAAAATATGTTTCTTCATCTTTTTCTATATGTGGGTACGTTGGACGATTCCAAGATTCAGATACGACCAATTAATGAATTTAGGCTGGAGAATTTTAATTCCGCTTTCCATTATTAACATTATGATTACGGGTGCTGTAATATTAAGACACGATATCGCAGCAGCTTTAGGATTCTAAGAACCGTAATGCCCTAGCCCTGATAGTAGCGGCATCCTTTTGTGGTGGGGTTCACCACAAAAGATAAAGCGGATAGCAGGATTAGCTTGAAAAGAAAAATAAAACAGATTTGATTTGTATCATACAAATAGTGAATCGTAAATCATACATTAAAAAATGTCAATAGAAACTATATCATTATCGGGTAGAAAAAAGGTGGTCTCTAACAAGGAGATGACTTTTATGGAACGATTGTATCTTGTGGCGATTGTAAAAGGATTGTTTATCACACTTAAACACTTATTCAGAAAAAAAGTGACGATTCACTACCCTGAACAAGTACGTGAAATGAGTCCGGTTTATCGTGGTCAGCACCAATTGAAACGTGATGAACAAGGTCGTGAAAACTGTACTGCCTGCGGATTATGTGCTTTATCATGCCCTGCAGAAGCGATCACAATGAAAGCCGCCGAGCGTAAGGCAGATGAGAAACATTTGTACAGAGAAGAAAAATATGCTTCAATCTACGAAATCAATATGTTACGTTGCATTTTCTGTGGTTTATGTGAAGAAGCCTGCCCGAAAGACGCCATCTACCTGACGACTTCAAAAGTTTTGGTACCTTCAAGCTATGAAAGAGAAGATTTCATTTTTGGAAAAGACAGATTAGTGATGCCTCTTGATGTGGCTATCAAAAATGCTCAACTTAATAATGCTAACTAAATGATACATATTCCCGATTTTGCACACGCAACAACTGTACAAATTATATTTTGTTTCTTAGCGTTTATTACGGTGATTACCGCTTTCCTGACTATTTTTAGCAGAAACCCAATTCACAGTGCTATTTATTTAGTGATTTGTTTTTTCTCTATTGCCGGTCATTATTTACTATTAAACTCTCAGTTTTTGGCTATCGTACACATCATAGTCTACTCGGGAGCAATTATGATTTTATTCCTGTTTACGATCATGTTGATGAACCTGAACGAACAAAAAGAAGTGCACCGCCCTAGAATTACTCGTTTAGGTGCCATTGTCTCTTTTTGTTTGATTTGCATCGTATTAATCGCAATTTTCATCAACTCTAAACCAATTGTTGGCGAATACGACTCAACGGGTGAAGATTTCCAATCAATCAAAGTATTGGGTAAAATTTTGCTGAACGAATATATGGTTCCGTTTGAATTTGCTTCAATCCTGCTTTTAGTAGCCATGATTGGAACTGTATTATTGTCTAAAAAAGAAAAATTAAATAAATAATGGGTAATATATTAAATCAAATAGGTATTGAAAACTACATCTTTTTGAGTGTTGTACTTTTCTGTATTGGTATTTTTGGTGTATTGTACAGACGAAACGCTATTATCGTTTTCATGTCTATCGAAATCATGTTGAATGCTGTTAACCTTTTATTTGTTGCTTTTTCAACTTACCATCAGGATGCGCAGGGACAAGTCTTCGTGTTCTTTTCGATGGCAGTTGCTGCAGCAGAAGTTGCAGTTGGATTGGCTATTTTAGTTTCGATCTTTAGAAATTTAGGTTCGATTAGTATCGATAATTTAAAAAATTTAAAAGGATAAATAAAAATGGATACCAATTTAGCTTTACTTTTAGTTTTATCTCCTTTTTTAGGATTTTTAATCAATGTTTTCTTTGGCAAGAGCTTAGGAAAAACCGTTTCAGGAATCATCGGAACTGCTGCTGTAGTGGTTTCTTTTGCTGTTACTCTTTTCTTTTTCAATCAGGTGAGCCAAACCAAACAAGCGCTTCAGGTTACTTTATTTGACTGGATTCAAATTAGTAATTTAAAGATCAATCTTGGATTTTTATTAGATCAGTTGTCTTTACTTTGGTTGCTTTTCGTAACCGGTATCGGATCATTGATTCATTTATACTCTATCAGCTATATGCACGACGATGAGAATATGCACAAGTTTTTTGCTTATTTGAATCTGTTCGTTTTCTTCATGATTACTCTTGTAATGGGAAGTAACTTATTAGTTTTATTTATCGGCTGGGAAGGTGTTGGACTTTGTTCGTACTTATTAATTGGATTCTGGCATAAAAACCAGGATTACAATGATGCTGCGAAAAAAGCTTTCATCATGAACAGAATTGGAGATTTAGGTTTATTAATCGGAATGTTCATACTAGGTTCAATGTTCTCAACTTTAGATTATGCTACTTTAAAAACCGCAATCGCAGGAGCATCGAACTTAAATATCCCATTGCTTTCATTAGCTGCTTTATGTTTGTTTATTGGAGCTTGTGGTAAATCAGCACAAATTCCATTATACACCTGGTTGCCTGATGCGATGGCAGGACCAACTCCGGTATCTGCATTAATTCACGCTGCGACAATGGTTACAGCAGGTATCTTTATGATTACCCGTTTGAATTTTGTATTTGATTTAGCTCCGGACGTTCAGTCTGTTATCGCTATTATTGGAGCTGTAACTTCATTAGTTGCTGCAACAATCGGTTTGGTTCAGACCGATATCAAAAAAGTATTGGCCTACTCTACCGTTTCTCAATTAGGTTTAATGTTTTTGGCCTTAGGATTTGGTGCTTATGAAGTAGCCGTTTTTCACGTAATTACTCATGCTTTCTTCAAAGCTTGTTTATTCTTAGGTTCAGGATCTGTAATTCATGGTTTACATGGAGAACAGGATATGCGTAAAATGGGTGGTTTGCGTAAAGCGATGCCTATCACTTTCTGGACAATGTTAATTTCATCATTAGCCATTTCAGGTGTTCCGTTTTTCTCCGGTTTCTTCTCTAAAGACGAAATTTTATTAACGGCGTTCCATCACAATATTCCTCTTTATGTAGTAGGATCTATTGCTTCTATCATGACGGCATTTTATATGTTCAGATTGATGTTCCTTACTTTCTTTAAAGATTTCAGAGGAACCGAAGAGCAAAAACACCACTTACACGAAAGTGACGGATTGATTACTTTTCCATTAGTGATTTTAGCTATTCTGGCTACTTTTGGAGGATTGATCAGTTTACCTGGAAACAGCTGGTTAAATGGTTACCTAGCCCCTCTTTTCACTAAAGTAGCAGGCGAAGAGCACCATTTAGGTACCACAGAATACACTTTAATGGGTGTTGCTGTTTTGGGTGGATTATTAGGTATTTTAATTGCTTATGTGAAATACTTCAAGCAGGATAATGTTCCGGAAGCGGATGAAAACATCACCGGCTTGACAAAAGTATTGTACAACAAATATTATGTAGACGAAGCTTACGATGCTATTTTCGTTCGCTCTATCAACGGATTATCAAGATTTTTCAGAGACTATATCGAAACTGGTCTGTCTGCCCTTGTTTTTGGATTAGGAAAAGTAGCCAACGAATTGGCTTTTCAAGGTAAAAAATTACAAAACGGAAGTATCGGATTATATCTTTTTGCATTTGTTTTAGGGCTTTGTGCCATTGTTTCCTATATATTTTTAGCTAAATAATTTTACAACTATGAACGTTTCTCTTATATTAATTATTCTTCTAATTGGTGCATTTGCCACTTATTTTGTTGGTGACAAACTAGCATCAAAAGTAGCTTTGTTCTTTAGTTTGGCGGCTTTAGGTTGTTCAATTGTTTTATTAAATCATTTTTCAGCTGGTGAGAATATCAGCCTGATCAATACCTGGATTACTCAGCCTAAAATTTCATTTGCTCTTAACGCAGATGGTTTAGGTATGGCGATGCTTTTGCTGACAGTAGCTTTAACGCCAATTATTATATTCTCTTCTTTTGGTAACGAATACAAAAATGCCAAAGGTTTTTATGCTCTAATTTTATTTATGGCTTTTGCTATGACAGGAACGTTCCTGGCAGCAGACGGTCTTTTATACTATATTTTCTGGGAGTTGGCGCTTATTCCAATTTACTTTATTGCCCTTATCTGGGGTAATGGTGATGCCGAAGAACGCAGAAAAGCAGTAGTTAAATTCTTTATCTACACACTGGCAGGTTCCTTATTCATGTTAGTTGCTTTTATCTACTTGTATCAAAAAGCCGGAAGCTTCTTAATTGAAGATTTGTACAAATTAAATTTATCAGCTTGCGAGCAATTATGGATATTCTTAGCCTTCTTTTTAGCGTATGCTATTAAAATTCCAATCATTCCTTTCCATACCTGGCAGGCAAATGTGTACCAAAAAGCACCAACGGTTGGAACAATGCTTTTATCCGGTATTATGTTAAAAATGGGATTGTACAGTGTTATTCGTTGGCAATTACCCCTTGCACCATTGGCTGCAAAAGAATACATGAACATCTTTATCGCTCTTGGAATTGCTGGTGTGATCTACGGATCAATTGTAGCTTTAAGACAAAAAGATTTGAAGAAATTATTGGCTTATTCGTCTTTGGCGCACGTTGGTTTAATTGCTGCGGGAACTTACACCCTAACTATTGATGGTTTACGCGGAGCTGTATTGCAAATGATTGCTCACGGTTTTGTGGTAGTAGGTTTATTTTATGCTGCCGAAATTATCTTTAGAAGATATGAAACCAGAGAAATTTCACAATTAGGCGGTATCCGTACACAATCTCCAAAATTCACTTCAATGTTTTTAATTTTGGTATTGGCTTCTGTTGCTTTACCAAGTACTTTTAACTTTGTTGGAGAATTTACTGTTTTGTACAGTCTTTCTCAAATTAATATCTGGTTTGCTGTTTTAGGCGGAACTACTATTATTTTAGGAGCTTATTATATGCTTAAAATGTTTCAAAATGTAATGTTGGGAGAAACCAATTCGAAAACTTTTGCAGATGTTTCTGTTAATGAAGGAATTTCATTAGTAGCGATTATTGCAGTGTTGATTTTCTTCGGATTCTATCCAAAACCAATTACAGATTTGATTACACCAAGTTTAGAAACGATTCTGAACGTTATCAATAAAAATTAAAAAATATTTTAAATAAAAATAAATTAGGGCGTCATTAGTTTTAGATTTCCTAAATCAAAAAAACAAAAATGAATACATTAATAGCTATAACAGGATTGGGTATTTTTTGCCTATTGTTTGAAATTCTTAATTTAAGAAAGGCCATTGTTCCTATTACCATCATTGGTTTACTAGGTGTTTTGGCGCTTAACTTTTACGAATTCGGATCAACAGCAAGTTACTATAACAATATGATTACAGTGAGTAAGTTCTCTGTCACATTTTCATCGTTGTTTATTGTGTTGACCATTTTCCTAGTAGCATTAAGTCATAATTTTTACGAAAATCATCCAACCAAAATCTCGGATTTTGTTGCGATCAAAGTATTTTTATTAGCCGGTGGAGTCGCTATGGTTTCTTTCGGAAACTTAGCAATGTTCTTCTTAGGAATTGAAATTCTGTCTATTGCCCTTTACGTTTTGGCTGCGAGCGATCGTTTGAATCTAAAAAGTAATGAGGCGGGTATGAAATATTTCTTAATGGGATCTTTTGCATCAGGAATCATTTTGTTCGGAATTTGTTTGATCTACGGAGCAATGGGAACTTTTGATGTAGCTGAAATACATGAAGTCTCTTTATCTGCCGAATTGCCAATCTGGTTTCCAATCGGAATGATTTTGATGATTATTGGTATGTTGTTCAAAGTAGCAGCGGTTCCTTTTCATTTCTGGGCTCCGGATGTTTACGAAGGTTCTCCTGCGTTGACTACTGCTTTAATGAGTACTTTGGCAAAAGTTGTAGCAATCGCTACGCTTTATAAATTGGTTTCTGCATTGAATTTCATTCCATCACTAGACAATCAGGATCTTTTAGGAACTTTCGAAACTATTGTTGTAATCGTTTCAATCGCTTCCATGACTGTTGGAAATATAATGGCATTGCGTCAGGTAAATGTAAAACGTATGCTGGCGTTCTCAGGAATCTCGCATGCCGGTTTTATGTTAATGACTTTACTAACGATAGCAACCTCAGCAGGTGTTTTATTGTACTACACAGCTGCTTATGCATTGGCCGGAATCGCTGCATTTAGCGTTGTTTTATATGTGTGCAAAAATCAGGATAACGAAGATATTACCAATTTCCATGGTTTAGGAAAAACAAATCCTCTATTGGCAGCAATCCTTACAGGTTCGTTGTTGTCTATGGCCGGTATTCCTATTTTCTCGGGTTTCTTTGCTAAGTTATTCTTATTCAACCAAACGATTCAGGCAGGATACATTGCTTTAGTAATTGTAGCGGTTATCAACTCCATTATTAGTGTTGGATACTATTTCAAACTAATCTTAGCGATGTACTCTAAAGAACCGAATCAGGAGCGTACCGGAAAACCTTTCCTTATTTATGCGGTTGCAGTAATTTCAATTGTTTTAAACATTGCTTTAGGTTTATTCCCTTCTTTAGTTTTAGATCTTTTAAAATAAAAATTTCAACATCAAAATACGAGCCGTCAATTTTCATTGACGGCTTTTTTATTTACAGGAATAAAGCTTCAGAACAATCGCCCCGAACTGTTAAAAATTCCATAGTATTAAAGGCACATCAAAAAATATCGATTATATTTGATGAGTTTTTAAAACCAATTATATTATGAACTTTAATTCAAAAAATCCATTTTTAAGCAACAAGCGTTTTTCCTCTAATGCTGTTTCAAAAGCTGAAGAAGTACATCAGGCACAAATTATCGACTACAATCAGGAGATGACTTTGTCCGGTACGATCAACAAAACGGCCATCTTGTTTTTAATTTTATGCGGATCGGCTATGGTAACTTGGTGGATGGCATTTAATGGTATGAATGTGATGCTGCCTGCTATTGGTGGTGCCATCATTGGACTAATTTTAGTTGTAATTTCAGCCTTCAAACCTCAGGCTTCTCCTTATTTAGCTCCTGGTTATGCTTTATTTGAAGGACTATTCATTGGAGGAATTTCAGCCATCTTTGAAGCCAAATATCCCGGAATTGTAATTAACGCCGTTGGAGCAACTCTGGTTACTTTTTTAGTATGCCTTGGTTTATATAAATTCAGAATTGTAAAAGTAACAGAGCAATTTAAGTCAGTAGTTGTTGCGGCAACACTAGCAATTGCTACCTATTATTTAATTTCATGGTTAGTTTCTTTATTCACAAGCTGGACTCCTGTTCATTACGGAAACTCAATGATGAGTATCGGAATTAGTGTTTTTGTGATTATTATTGCTGCGTTAAACTTATTCTTAGACTTTGATCAAATCGAAAAAGGAGTACAACAAAGAATGCCAAAATTTATGGAATGGTATGGTGCAATGGGACTAATTATCACACTAGTTTGGTTGTACATTGAATTCTTACGACTATTATCAAAATTATCAAGCAAAGATTAATTCTTTCCTTTTCTCATAACCAAAGCCTTTTGAAATATTCAAAAGGCTTTTTTTATGCTCTTACCTCTTCAGGATAATACCAACTCCAAGTTAAACTATACTACTGTTTTTAAGCTTTCAGCCTGCTTTAAAACTTCATCTAATCAATACTGCGGAAGTTGACAGACACCCTTTCTCTACTACTTCCTTTTTTCATCTCAAAAACGATTAATATGGATTGTATATTCAATATAGTCCAATTGTATTGTGCTATTTTCATATTACATTGGAATAAAATAGAAGTAAAATCGATACCATTTTCAAACTCTAAAGGTATCAACAGATATAGAAAAGACGCCTTTTTTATCGCTATAACATAAATTACTCAAAATGTTATAAATCTATATTTTGGTTTTATTGCATTCGGTTTCTTCTCTCCATTATACTCTTAAATGCAATAAAAATGCTACTTCACAAAACCTATCGTGTTTATGTAATAAATTACAATTAATGCAATTTATTACATTATCAATATTCAAAAGTATAATTTTTTATCATTTTTACTTTTTTATAACAAATATTTTACACATATCGAAAAATAACATATTTTTGTGTAATCGATTACAAATTTGTTTATTGAATCAATACCCAAAAAATCACAAGAAACTTTATTAACCAAAAAACCACAATTATGAAAAAAAACCTACTTATTCTGCTGCTTTTACTGCTTACAGTTCCCTTATGGGCACAACAAGTTCAAATTACCGAATCCTCGGGTTGGCTTGAATCGGCATTTGTTAAATGGCAACCTGTAAGCAATGCACAAACCTACAATGTGTATTACTCCGGTAATGGAGTCACCGATAAAAAAATTGACGACCAATTGATCAGAAGTTACGGGAGTTATTTTCGTGCAGACATTCCAGGTCTAAAAGCGGGATCTTATACCGTTAAGATCAAACCAGTCATTTCGGGTGCCGAAGGTACTGGTTCAACAACAGGTTCGTTAACCGTTACTGCCCAAGATCGTAATGGATTTGCTTTTGAGGGCGGACGCGTTCCGGGAGGATACAAAGCTGACGGAACTCCGAAAGACAATGCGGTTATTTTATACATCACGCAAAATACCAAAAACACTATTTCGATGAATATCACCGGAGCCAGTGCAAACCCTTGCGTTGGTTTACAAAACATATTGTATGCCATCAAAAAAGGAAAAGATACACGTCCGTTTATCATTCGTTTAATTGGAAATATTACCGACATGTCCGTGATGGAAGGCGGAGATGTTGTTATTGAAAATGCCAACAATGCAGCCAGTTATCTTACGATCGAAGGAATAGGAAATGATGCTGTTGCCAATGGCTGGGGCGTCCGTTTGAAATCGGCGTCGAACATAGAGGTAAGCAATCTTGGTTTTATGAACTGCAACAGTACCGCGGGTGACAATGTTGGCATGCAGCAAGACAATGACCACGTTTGGGTGCACAACTGTGATTTGTTCTACGGAAATGCGGGAAGCGATGCTGATCAAATTAAAGGAGACGGAGCTTTAGACAATAAAACATCAACTTACATTACCCTGTCTTACAATCACTTTTGGGACAACGGAAAAGCAAGTCTTTTGGGTCTAAGCGAAGGCACTACAAGCGGTTTGTACATCACCTATCACCACAACTGGTTCGATCACTCTGATTCGCGTCATCCTCGTGTGCGCTATTATTCCGCACATATTTACAACAATTATTTTGATGGTGTTGCCAAATACGGTTCGGGTTCTACATTAGGATCTTCGTTATTCGTGGAGGGAAACTATTTCCGAAACAGTAAACACCCCATGTTAACTTCTTTGCAGGGAACTGATATCTGGGACGAAACCAATCAGGTAAACAATGCCGGAACTATGGGAACCTTTTCAGGTGAAGCTGGAGGATCAATTAAAGCTTTCAACAATACTTTTGACGCTTCAAACGGAACTAATAACATGCGTTTTGTAGCCTACAATGATCCTAATCCGTTATACAATATTTCAGGAAAAATTAGCTCCACAACCGACTTCGATGCTTATGTTGCCACAACAAGGGGAGAAACAGTAAGCAGCGCTGTTAAATCTAAATCCGGAGCCAATACTTATAATAATTTTGATACCGATGCTACGCTTTACGTAAAAAATTTAACCATCGAACAACCGGCGACTGCTAAAACAAAAGTAACTCAATACGCCGGACGTGTTTCAGGAGGTGATTTAAAATGGACATTTGACAATAGTATCGATGATACTTCTTCAATAGTAATCACGGCACTTAAGTCGGCACTTACCAATTACACAGGGGCTTTGGTTGCCGTGCAAGGGGAAGGCAATCCGCCTACAAGTTCTCAAACCCTAACTTCAACTTCCAATAACAATCAAACTGTAACCAGCGATACTGCTATTGGGACAATTGTTTTTACTTGGGGAGGCGACGCAACAGATGCAACGGTTACCGGTTTGCCGGCATCAGGAATTAGTTTTGTAAAAAATGCAAGCGCCAAAACAATCACCATTACCGGAACTCCAACGGCTAATGTTTCCTACTCTATCGCAACTACCGGAACAGGAACTCCGGCAACGGGTTCAGGAACCATTACGGTAACCACAGCCGGCACGCAAACCCTGACATCCACAAACAATAACAGTCAAACGGTTTCCAGTGGAAACGCAATTGCAACGATTGTTTTCACTTGGGGAGGAAATGCTACAGATGCTACAGTTACAGGATTGCCTGCATCAGGAATTAGTTTTGTAAAAAATACCAGTGCCAAAACGATCACGATTACAGGAACTCCAACTTCTAACGTGTCGTATTCGATAGCTACGACCGGAACCGGAACTCCGGCAACGGGTTCAGGAACTATTACCGTTACTACCGGAACACCTGCCGGAGATGAGATTCATAACTTTACAACATCCGGAAAAACAAGTTCCTTTTACACCATTACCGGAAATATGAATTCAACTAACGGATCCGTAACCTATGCGGGATTAACTCTTACAGCACGTCTTAAAATAGAATCAAGTACTACCATTACCTATACTACTACGAGTCCTTCTACTTTGACCCTAGTTTTTGATGCTAACTTTACTGGAACCGTTAAAGTAAATAATGTCTCGTACACTGCATCGGCCGGTATTGTAACCGCATCTATCCCTGCGGGTTCCAATACCATTACAAAAGGTTCTGTTGCCAATCTGTTTTACATCAGTACAGAATACAATAGTGGAAGTACATTACGAGTAGCTCAAACAGCTGAAATCGCTGCAGAATCAAAAACTTCAAAAGTGATTTTATATCCAAATCCGGTTGCTGATGTTTTATACTTCTCCGAATCAGTACAAAGTATAGAAAAAGTTCAGGTGTACAATATGTCGGGAACTTTAGTAAAAAGTGTGGGCAAAAATGTGGAAAGCATTGATGTAAGTAATTTGATTTCGGGTACCTATTTAGTAAAAGTTTATACTAATGAAGGCTCGTTCAATCAAACTGTTCTAAAAAAATAAAGCGCTCAATAGTTTAAAATTCAAAAAGGCTTCCAAATTTGGAAGCCTTTTATATTTTCAAAATCTTAATAATATACTTTTAATTTACCAACTGGCCTGCGGAAGAGTCTCTACAATTGTATCCGGATTATCTCTTGCAAATAACATTTGTCGTTTCAATTTAAATTCTCCTATTTGATGTTCACTTGGCAAACTATCATGCAATGTATTCGTAACCTCATGATCATATTTGCCTGAAATAAGATCATATTCACTCGTAAGCCACGAACCTGCACCTGAATGAAAAGTACCAATACTAATAAGAACTAACTTATCATCTATATACTTATATACAGCTTCTCTATTACCAGCTGGTCCCATTCCCTCAAGCAAAATATGCAATTTCTTTTCAGAATCTATGGAAATATCACCAAGTCTAAAATAATCTGGATATTCCGGACCTACTGCTTCCCATGAAAGGTCTTGTAATTTATATCCTCCGCTTTCTTGCTGCAAAAGCACCAAAGTTGGACGTGAGTCTGCGCTATCATAAGTATTCTGCAAAACAATTACAACATCTTTAAGGTTGTCATCATTTAAAAATCCTTCCGCTTGCATTTTTATTTCGCAAGGTTCTAAAACAAAATCCTGGATACTTTTTCCAGTTTTTGGAAACTGAAGTTCTTTTAAAGTTACTATAGATTCATCACTTTCATACCCGTCCTCTTCTCCTTCAAAAGTGTTTTGATTCAACGTATCTTTAATCACTACTGCCGTTTTTTCATCTGATTTTTTACTACAACTTATCATAAAAGCTGTCAAAAACAATAAAAGTATTTTTCGATTCATTTAATACCAATTTTCAATCAAAAATAAACAAAGCTCTATAAATTGGTCCTAAAAAAAACCGCTTATTTCGAACAAATGAAATAAGCGGTTTCTAATTGAATTTATTAAATATTACAAATCAAATTTAATTCCTTGTGCCAAAGGCAGACTCGTTGTATAATTGATTGTATTGGTCTGACGACGCATGTAAATTTTCCAGGCATCGGATCCTGACTCACGACCGCCTCCGGTTTCTTTTTCTCCACCAAAAGCACCTCCAATTTCAGCACCAGAAGTTCCAATATTTACGTTGGCAATTCCGCAATCAGAACCCACTACTGATAAAAATCTTTCTGCTTCACGCAAATTATTTGTCATAATTGCTGATGATAATCCCTGAGCAACTCCATTTTGAAAATCGATCGCGTTATCCACTTCTCCTGAATATTTAATCAAATATAACACCGGAGCAAATGTTTCGTGCTGTACAATTTCAAATGAGTTTTGAGCCTCCGCAATTGCAGGTTTTACATAACAGCCGCTTTCGTAACCTTCACCTGAAAGCACTCCGCCTTCCACGAGGATTTTTCCTCCTTCGGCAACTACTTTATTTAAAGCTTTAGCATACTGCTCCACAGCATGTGTATCAATAAGTGGCCCCACATGATTGTTCTCGTCTAATGGGTTACCAATTCTTAGTTGTTTATAAGCAGCAACCAAAGCATCTTTTACTTTATCATAAATACTTTCGTGAATAATTAGTCGGCGTGTTGAAGTACAACGTTGTCCGGCTGTACCCACAGCTCCGAAAACAGCACCAATAACCGTCATTTTAATATCGGCATCCGGAGTTACAATAATAGCATTGTTTCCTCCTAACTCTAACAATGATTTCCCTAAACGTCCGGCAACAGCCTGCGCTACAATTTTCCCCATACGGGTTGAGCCTGTAGCTGAAACTAATGGGATTCTGGTATCGGCTGTCATTAATTCTCCTATTTTATAATCACCGTTGATCAAACAAGAGATCCCTTCCGGTAAATTATTCTCTTTGATCACCTGAGCGATAATGTTCTGACAGGCAATCCCGCAAAGAGGTGTTTTTTCAGACGGTTTCCAAACACAAACATCTCCGGAAATCCATGCCAAAGCTGTGTTCCAGGACCAAACCGCTACCGGAAAGTTAAACGCCGAAATGATTCCCACAACTCCTAAAGAATGGTATTGCTCGTACATACGATGTCCCGGTCTTTCTGAATGCATCGTTAATCCGTGAAGCTGACGCGATAAACCCACTGCAAAATCACAAATGTCAATCATTTCCTGTACTTCACCGTAACCTTCTTGCAATGATTTACCCATTTCGTAGGAAACCAACTTACCAAGCGCTTCTTTATTGTCACGAAGCTTTTGTCCAAACTGACGCACAATTTCTCCACGTTGTGGTGCAGGAATTAAACGAAAACTTTTAAAAGCTTCTGTAGCTGCCTGCATAACTTTTTCATAATCCTCAGGCGTCGACATTTTTACTGATGCTATTAATTTTCCATCAACCGGTGAAAAGCTGTTTAAAATTTCTCCTGAAGAAAAATTCTCCAGCCCCGTTGATGTTCCTTCGTTTATTGATTTGATGCCCAATTTTTCCAGAGCCTCATTCATTCCAAACTGTGATGCTATTGTTGTCATTGTAACTTTTTTTGTTAAAATTGTTATATTTTTATGTAAAGATATTATTTCGGACCGAAAATAGACCAAACTAATTTGTTAAAATCAAGTAAATTTAGCTTTAATTAAAATGAATTACAGCTTTCCATCATGATTTATTCGTCTTAATTGATGAAATTTGTGCTACTAAAATTACTCTAATATGTCTATTCTTAACCGATTTTTAATCTGTTTCCTTTTCATTTCAGTTCAGGCCTTTTCTCAAAAAGAACAAAAATCTTCCTTTCAGGTGGTTCCGTTAGGCATAAAAGGAGGAATAGATGAGAAGAATCTTTCAGCCTATTTAGTTGCCCCTACTCACACCAATGATTTTATCTGTTTAGATGCCGGAACTGTGAATGCCGGAATTGAAAAAGCAATTGAAAACAAGGTTTTTAAAGTTTCAACCAGCGAAGTTTTACGAAAATACATTAAAGGGTATTTTATTTCTCATGCACATTTAGATCATGTTTCAGGTTTAATAATCAACTCTCCGGCAGATTCTTCCAAGACGGTTTATGCCACTGAAAAATGTATGGAAATGATGGAAAACCATTATTTCAACGATCAGACCTGGGCTAATTTTGGAGATAAAGGCCCCGGAACTCCATTAAAAAAATACCATTTCCAGACTTTAAATATCGGAGAAGAAATTCCGATTACCAATACAACGATGACGGCAAAAGCATTTCCGTTAAGTCATGTGAATCCGTTCGAAAGCACTGCCTTCTTAATTAAAAATGGCGAATCGTATGTACTTTATCTAGGGGATACCGGACCAGATGCTGTAGAGAAAAACGACAAATTAAAGTCGCTCTGGACTACAGTTGCGCCTTTGGTTAAAAGCAAACAATTAAAAGGTATTTTTATTGAGGTTTCCTTCCCAAATGAACAACCGGATCAATTTTTATTCGGACATCTTACTCCAAATTATCTCATGAAAGAGCTTCATGTTTTAGAAGAATTAGCAGGAAAAGGTACTTTGAATGGTTTCCCTATTATCGTGACTCATCTCAAACCACCTGTTAAGAATATTGCAAAACTAAAAGAGCAGCTGCAAAAACAAAATGACTTAAAGGTTAAAATTATTTATCCTGAACAAGGAAAAAGATTTGAGTTGTAAAT
Organism: Flavobacterium sp. WG21; assembly: GCF_000335775.1. Classification (NCBI taxonomy): domain Bacteria; kingdom Pseudomonadati; phylum Bacteroidota; class Flavobacteriia; order Flavobacteriales; family Flavobacteriaceae; genus Flavobacterium; species Flavobacterium sp. WG21. The sequence goes on along the minus strand of NZ_AMYW01000001.1, from coordinate 67,325 downwards.
TATTTTGTAGGTATTTTTCTATAAATTTACTAAACTAATTTTTTAATAATGAAAATTGTTTGGTCAACAAAAGCTAAATATACTTTTTATACAACACGTAATTATTTAATTCAATATAGAAATACTGAAATCGCACAAAATTTTGTGAATGAAGTTTTACGAAGTACTAATTTAATTTCGAAAAATCCCCATTTAGGAAAGTTTAGGTATGATTTAGAATGTAATGAAATATTTATTACAAAACATGTATCACTCTATTATGTAATTAACGAGGACTTCATTCATTTAATTCGGTTTTATGATAACCGGCAAAGACCGGCAACAATTTTAGACCTTTTTTAAATTATTCCTTTTCTCTTTAATTCAAGTAGCATGTCTTCATGTGTCATAAAATTACCCTCTTCAAACTCTCGTTTGGCTTGTTCAATATCAGCCTTGAGCTCTAATCTGAAATTTTCTTCGGGAGAAAGTATTTTTGCTATAGACAATACTTCATCCGGAGTGAAAGTCTGAGATTTTAGTTTTCGATAGAAAGTCGGACTTGGAATACCAACTTTCTCGATAATATAATTTTTTTTATATGGAGATGTATCAATTAAATTTTCAATACTATTCACAATATTCATGTATGTAATTATTTCTTGTATCATTTTTGATATGTTTTTTACATCGTTTATAATACAAATATACACCAAATATGAATGTAAATTATTTATTTGCCATAAAAACAAAACCCGACAGGTTTTAAAAATCTGCCGGGTTTCTTTTAGTAAGTTTATTTCTTCGCCACAAATCTGGGATCCGATTCCATTACAGTTCCACAGTTATCGCAGGTTCTCAACTCTAACGAATTATAAAAATGTTCGAAATGCGGCAGAAAATCTTTTTCAATATTATGCAATTCAAAAAGCACTTCATACAATTTATGATTGCAATGATCACAATGCCAAAGCAATCCGTCAGTATACCCTAATCCTGCACGTTTGCGTTCGATTACCAATCCTATTGAACCTTCGGAACGAACAGGTGAATGGGGAACTTTAGCCGGATGAAGATACATGTCACCTGCATGTAAATCCATTTCCTTTCGTTCTCCATCTTCCTGAATAATCACTTTTATACTGCCTTCCAGCTGATAAAAAAGCTCTTCGGTTTCGTTATAATGATAATCTTTTCGGGCATTCGGACCTGCAACAATCATCACGATATAATCACCGGAATCAACATAAAGATTTTTATTCCCAACGGGAGGTTTTAGTAAATGACGGTTCTCATCGATCCACTTTGTTAGATTGAAAGGTTTTGCTATTGCCATTTTTAAAGGTAGTAAGTTTCTAAGTAGCTAAGTTAAGGAAAAGTTTTCAGTCTCAGTGTCCGTTTTTAGTCGCAGTTTACAGTGACCAACTAAGACTGCGACTGAAAATTGGGACTATAAACTGAAACTTACTTCACTTCTTTAACCAAATAAATATAAACGGGAAAATGGTCACTAAATCCAACTTCTGTCAAACTATGTCGCAGCGGATACCCTTTATACGGTCCTGAGCTCTGAACCAGAAAAGTTTTATTGAAAATTCCCGCTTTCCAAAAGTTAAAAGTCAAAAAATCAGCTTGTATAAGTGACTTTGAAATGATGATCTGATCAAAAATATCCCAGGAATCTCTAAATGCAATTGTCCCTAAACCTTTATCGAGCATTGCCGCAAAGGGATTAAAAAGCCCGTATTCCTCCACTTCTGATTTTTTTGTCTTTGCCCCCAAAACAGTTTTTACACTTTTATTAAAGGGCCCATCATTCAAATCGCCCATTGTAATCACTTTAGCATGGGGATTTATTTGCTGTAGCGAATCGATAATTCTTCTGTTTAAACTTCCGGCAGCTTCCCGAAAAATACTGCTTGCTTTCTCCCCTCCCGATCTGGACGGCCAATGATTGACGATAATATGAATTTCCTCTCCTTCTAAAAATCCTGAAATTAAAAGCTGATCTCTGGTAAAAACCCGATTCTTATTATCGGTTTTAATTTCGATATCATCTTCCGGTTGCTGAATCTCCTCTTCTTTATCTGCGCTTTTTTTTAGATAAATACGCAGCGGAATATTGGAATATGACGTGGGTCTAAAGTATTTTCTCTGATATAAAAGTGCAACATCTATTCCTCGTTTATCCGGCGAATCAAAATGAACGATTCCATAGTCAAAAGGGAGTAAATTTGGTTGTTTCACCAGATCTTCGAGAACCGTGCGATTTTCAATCTCGGCACCACCAATGAGTACCGGAGCATTTGAGTTATCCGGCCTTCCAATTTCAGACAAAACTTTGGACAGGTTTTTTAATTTCTGTTCGTATTTTTCCATCGTCCAATGCTGAGTCCCATTAGGTGTCCATTCGTCATCGTTGGTATTGACATCATCATTAATATCGAAGAGATTCTCAAAGTTATAAAATGCGATAGTATGGATAGCATATTTTTTTGGCTGTGCCTGCAGAATTGTAAAAGATAAAAAAACGATACTACTGAATTGAAAAGAAATTACTCTCATAAACTTAACTCTTTAAAAGGTTCAATTTAAACAATTAAACCATATTGTAAGAATTTTCTAATTATTTTGTTTTTAAAAATATTTATATTTGTTTTATCTTTACGAATGAATTAGCAGAAAAACATGAAAGCGAGCACCCGTCAATACCACAGAAACTACTTTTCTATTTATAAACTCGTATTTCTTATTTTTGCTTTACAATCCATCCACTGTCAATCACAACAAAACATGATAACACCACCTTATTTACAAAAAGGAGATACTGTAGCCATTTTAGCAACAGCAAGAAAAAATATAGACGACAATCTGAAACCTACTATTGATTTATTACACAGCTGGGGACTTGAGGCTGTAGTTGGAAGCACTATTGGTTTGGATTTTAACCAACTGGCTGGTACCGATGAACAACGTGCTGCAGATTTTCAAAAACAGTTAGACAATCCAAATATTAAAGCAATATGGTGTGTTCGCGGTGGCTATGGAACGGTAAGGATGATCGATTTACTTGATTTTACCAAATTCAAACAACACCCAAAATGGATTGTTGGTTTTAGTGACGTTACCGTTCTGCACAATCATTTGAATACGATGGGCTATCAGTCTATTCACGGGATCATGCCTGTAACGGTTCCAAGAGCTACTCCCGCTGCGGTCAGTTCAATGAAATCTGCCTTGTTTGGTGAACCTATTTCCTATACTATTGCTCCGGATAAAATGAACCGCTTTGGAACCGCAACCGGGGAATTAGTGGGCGGAAATCTATCTATTTTATACAGTTTATTAGGTTCTCCTTCGGCAATTGACTGTAAGGATAAAATTTTGTTCCTTGAAGATCTGGACGAATATCTGTATCATATCGATCGTATGATGATGAATTTAAGACGCAATGGATGTATCGAAAACCTAAAAGGAATTGTTGTTGGAGGTATGACCAAAATGAAGGATAACGAAGTTCCATGGGGGAAAACTGCAGTAGAAATTGTAGATGATGTGACCAAAAAGTACAATATTCCCGTAATTTTTAATTTCCCAGCCGGACACATTCAGGACAATAGGGCCTTAATAATGGGAAGTACCGTTACTATTGATGTAAATGCATCCGGAAGTTCTCTTACCTTTAAAAAATAATAGCTTCTGAGATTTTTCTCTAAAGAATTTTAAATACCACATATCGTAATCTCGCAAAAACGCGAAGTCGCAAAGTTATATTCCTTTCTTTGCAACTTCGCGTCTTTGCATGTAAATTGCTCATTACAGCATAAAAAAATCACAACTCGCAATTCATAATTAAAAGATGGCAGAACACAACGAACTTGGAAAAAAAGGTGAAGATCTCGCTGTGGAATATCTCGAGCAAAATGGCTATAAAATTCTCGATCGAAACTGGACTTTTCAAAAGGCCGAAATTGATATTATCGCAGAAAAAGAATCTATTTTGGCCGTTATTGAAGTCAAAACAAGATCAAGTTTAAGCTTTGGTTTACCACAGGATTTTGTGAAACCTAAAAAGATTCAACTGCTGGTAAAAGCCGTAAATGCCTATATAAACGATAGGAAAATAGATATTGAAGTCCGTTTTGACATCATTGCGATACACAAAAAAAAGGAATCATTTGCAATTGAACACATTACAGACGCTTTTTTCCATTTTTAACATAATTTTACCTTGTTATATTTGTAACAAATTGTTCTTTTATTTATATTCGCGAAGTTTTATAACACAAAATTAACTACAACAAACCAATTAAGTTACAAAAAAAAGAAAAAAACTATGAAAACCGTTTCTTCAATCGTCGAAAATTACATTAAAACAAAACCCTTTTTATTAAATGCGCTATCGCTTGGAATTATTAACCTCACTTCTCTCTCACGGAACATTATGACCGAATTAGAAAGTGAATTTGGTAAAGAAGTAAAACAAGGTGCTGTTGTAATGTCATTAAAAAGACTCACAGAAGAACTGGATTTTAAACTGAATCATAAAATCAATAAAGTAATTAAGAATATAGGTGAAATCACTGTTCGATCTGAATTGACGGATTATACTTTTGCCGCTTCCGAAACTGTTTTGAACAAACAGGCTGATTTAATTTCTGACATTAATGCTTTATCTGATATCTTTTACACCTCATCACGTGGCGTAAACGAAACCAATATTGTGGTAAGCAGCAGCGTAAATCATTTGGTTGAAAAACACTTTATGCGCGAGAAACTTATTCAGAAATTAGACAACCTGGCCTCCATAACTGTAAAATTGCCAAAAGAAAACATCGTGGTTCCCGGAATTTACTATTTCATTTTCCAGCGTTTGGCATGGGAAGGAATTATCATCAATGAGGTAATTTCGACTTCAAACGAATTTACCATTTTAGTGGGGGAAGATCAGGTTGATGTTGCTTTTAAAGTAATTAAGGACCTAAAGAATTAAATCTAAAAATAAAACCCGACAGGTTTTTGAAACCTGTCGGGTTTAGAATATTATACCTTTTAAAATTGTTATTCTCCCAGTAACTCCATCAACTCCAACGCTCGTTTGGTCGATTTTACATTGTCAAAAGTCAATAAAAGACGTAAACCGTTAGGCGTTTGTTTTTCTTTCATCTGACAAAGATTACTATGGGTTTGTACAAACTTGATCACTTTATGAAAACGCTTCGATTGGTAATAATCAGATTGTTGGTCTGAAACAAAATAACCGATCATTTTGCCTTTCTTCATCACTAACTTCTCAATACCTACACTTGTTGCAATCCATTTGATGCGAATACTATTCATCAAAGCATTGGCACGTGGCGGCATTGGTCCGAAACGGTCAATTAATTTATTCTGAAAGATTACCAGTTCTTCCTCATTTTTCACACCGCCCAACTCGTTGTATAAACTCAAACGTTCGGTGACATTGTTAATGTATTCATCAGAAAACAATAGCTCAAAATCAGTATCGATTTGCAGATCTTTTACATATTCCTTGGTTTCAATATCGTTCTCTTCCGGATATAAGTCCTTGAATTCATTCTCCTTCAATTCTTCGATGGCCTCATTCATGATTTTTTGGTAGGTATCAAATCCAATTTCATTAATGAAACCGCTTTGTTCTCCACCTAATAAATCTCCTGCTCCACGAATTTCAAGATCTTTCATCGCAATGTTAAAACCACTACCTAGTTCGCTAAACTGCTCTAAAGCCTGAATACGTTTTCTGGCATCCTCAGTCATAGAGGAATAAGGCGGACAGATGAAATAACAGAATGCTTTTTTATTGCTTCGGCCTACTCTTCCTCGCATTTGGTGCAGATCAGACAGTCCGAAATTATTGGCATTGTTGATGAAAATCGTATTGGCATTTGGTACGTCCAAACCACTTTCGATAATTGTTGTGGCTACCAGAACATCGAAATCGCCGTTCATGAAACCCAGCATTAATTCTTCGAGTTTGGCTCCTTCCATTTGTCCGTGACCGATTCCAACTCTGGCATTTGGGACCAAACGCTGAATCATACCGGCAACTTCTTTTATATTTTCGATTCGGTTATTGATGAAGAAAACCTGTCCGTTACGCTGAATTTCATACGAAATGGCATCACGGATTATTTCTTCATTAAACCCAACAACATTGGTTTCTATAGGATATCGGTTTGGCGGAGGGGTCGTAATAACAGACAAATCCCTCGCTGCCATTAATGAAAACTGAAGCGTTCTCGGGATTGGCGTTGCCGTTAATGTTAGGGTATCGACATTCGCAGCAATGGTCTTAAGTTTATCTTTTACGTTTACTCCAAACTTTTGTTCCTCGTCGACAATCAATAAACCAAGGTCTTTAAAAACTACATTTTTATTGACTAATTGGTGTGTTCCAATCACAATATCCAGTTTCCCTTCTGCTAAATCTTTTAAAGTTTGTGCTTTCTGTTTGGCGGTTCTAAAGCGGTTCATATAACCAATGGTAACCGGCATGTCTTTCAAACGTTCTGAAAACGTACGGTAATGCTGGTAAGCCAAAATGGTGGTTGGAACCAAAACAGCTACCTGTTTACTATTGTCTACTGCCTTAAACGCTGCACGAATCGCTACCTCTGTTTTTCCAAAACCTACATCCCCACAAACTAAACGGTCCATCGGACGATCGCTTTCCATATCCGCTTTGACTTCCTGAGTCGATTTAGTTTGATCAGGCGTGTCTTCGTATATAAACGAACTTTCTAATTCATTCTGCAAATAACTGTCCGGTGCAAACTGAAAACCTTTTTCCAGACGTCGTTTTGCATACAACTGAATTAAATTGAAGGCAATATGTTTAACCCGCGCTTTGGTTTTTTGTTTTAAAACTTTCCAGGCGTTTGATCCCAGTTTATAGATTTTTGGAGGAGTTCCGTCCTTTCCGTTGTATTTTGAGATTTTATGAAGCGAGTGAATACTCACATACACAATATCATTATCGGCATACACCAATTTTATAGCTTCCTGCGTTTTACCTTCAACCTGAATTTTCTGCAGGCCGCCAAATTTTCCAATTCCGTGATCGATATGCGTTACATAATCACCAACCGAAAGCGCGGTTAATTCCTTAAGCGTAATATTCTGCTTTTTCGAATAACCGTTTTTGATATTAAATTTATGATAACGCTCAAAAATCTGGTGATCGGTATAGGCTGTAATCTGACTTTCTTCATCAATAAATCCCTGATACAAAGGCAATACAACCGTATGATATTGTTTTCGAATGTTCTCGGAATTAGCTTCGTCTAAAGTTTCGAAAATATCATGAAAACGCTTGGCCTGAGTTTCATTCGAACAGAACAGATAATTTTTATATCCGTTAAAGTGATTGTCGCTCAGGTTATTCAGCAGCAAATCAAATTGTTTATTGAAGGATGGCTGCGGATGAATATGAAAATCGAATGTTTTGGTGGTTTTAAAAACAGGTTTTGAAGCCAATTCGACTATTGAAAAATCTAAAGCGCGTTTAATAAATGAGCTCTGATTTAAGAATAGTTTCTCAGGTTCAGCCCTTTTTATTTCTTTTGAAAGTTTCTCGAAAGCTTCTTCGGCTCTTACGAATTGTTTGTCTAACTGAGTGAAAAGTCCTTCGGTATTTTGAATAAACAAAACGGTTCTCTCGGCAATATAGTCTAAGAAACTCTCTCTGTTTTCCTGAAAAAGTTTGTTCTCGACATTCGGGATTATCGTGATCTTTTTATGGGTTTCTACTGATAATTGTGTTTCTACATCAAAACTTCTGATACTGTCTACTTCGTTACCAAAAAACTCTATTCGGTACGGATGATCGTTGGAAAACGAGAATACATCGACAATTCCGCCTCGAACAGAAAACTCTCCCGGTTCAGTGATAAAATCGACTCTTTTAAATTCATATTCAAACAACACTTCGTTGATAAAATCTATCGAAATTTTATCGTTCAAAGCGACTTTCAAAGTGTTTTTATCAAGTTCCCTGCGTGTCACTACTTTTTCGAAAAGTGCTTCGGGATAAGTAACAATTACGGCAGGTTTTTTACGGGAATTGATTCGGTTTAAAACCTCAGCACGAAGCAAAACATTAGCATTGTCTGTTTCATCAATTTGATACGGACGGCGAAATGACGCGGGATAAAACAACACATCTTGTTCTCCGATCATTTGTTCGAGATCGTTCAAATAATAAGCTGCTTCTTCTTTATTATCTAAAATAACTAAAAAAGGTAATTCTGATTTTTTGAAAACAGCACGCAAAACAAATGAAACTGCCGATCCTAACAATCCGTTAAGATGCATTTTTATTTGTTTCTGTTCCAGTAATTGTGTGGCAATCTGCTGATTTTTTGGCAGATTATCATACAGGGTATATAAGGCGTTTTTACTCAACTTTTGGTGTGTTTGGATCTATATTTTTCCCCGGAATCGGAGCTGTGGTCTCGTTTGGAATGGCACGAGCGGTATCTAACATTCTTAAGAAATCTTCCTCACCTTCTTCTTTCGGAATTTTACTTTTTACAATAACAACATCCATCTGTCTTTCTAATGAAACCAATTCTTTGTTGATTTCACCAATTAAAAATGTCACTTTCTCTGAAGGAATTTGATTCAGATGAATGAATAAATCCATCATTCTGACTTTTGTAATCAAAATAGAAATTCGGCTTCTGATCTGTGGAATATTGAATTCTGCAGGAATATTATTATTTAAAGCCATTACTTTTTTTGAAATCGCAGTTGATTTCTTTTGAAATGCTCCAATTGTTTTTCTGGGTTTATCTCTGAGTTCATTCAAAAAGTCACGCCACTCACTCCACGAATTCACTTTTTGCTCCGAGATTTCGTTGATTGGCTCATCGATAAAAGACCAGCTTTTATTGATTTTATTAAAAATGACTTCATTTTTTTTGGCTTCCTTTTCGTTTTCAGCGCGACGTTTTTCATCTTCATTCTGACATGAATTCAATACAAAAACAAAAAGCAAAAAAAGAGATATCTTATATTTCATTTGGTAAAACATTAAGCTACAAAGTTACAAAGTAATTTTACAATTACGAATTCTGATTTTTGGTACAAATTACATTATTTAGCTGCCATTAGACCGAAACAAATTTAGGAATTCTACTTTGTAAGACTTATAGAAAAATCCTGAATTCCTGATCGAAAATACTTATAATTTATGACTTGAGTTCCACATTCAACAACGAATAATCTAAAAAAGAATCTTTATCATTGTTAAATTTACAATTTGTTCTCCTTAAAAGCGAAAACATTTGCGAAAACGTTATATTTGTCTCTCAAAAAAACTATTCAAAAAATGAATCCAAAAATATTAATCATTGGTGCCTGCGGTCAAATTGGGACGGAACTGACTCAAAAACTGCGCAAACTATACGGAACAGACAATGTAATTGCTTCTGACATTAGAAAATTAAATACTGACGTTGTAAATTCTGGTCCGTTTGAAGTAGTCAATGCTTTAGATTTCAACCAAATCGAACATCTTGTTGAAGTGCATCAAATTACTGATATATATCTAATGGCTGCACTTTTATCGGCTACAGCCGAGAAAAACCCTGCATTTGCCTGGGATCTGAATATGAATTCATTATTTCATGTTTTAAATTTAGCAAAAGCCAAAAAGATAAAAAAGATATTCTGGCCTTCCAGTATTGCGGTTTTCGGACCTACTACACCCAAAGAAAACACTCCTCAATATACCGTAATGGAGCCTTCTACGGTGTACGGAATTAGTAAACAAGCGGGAGAAAGATGGTGCGAATACTACCATAATATTTATGGAGTTGATGTTCGAAGCATCCGTTATCCGGGCTTAATCAGCTGGTCGACGCCTCCTGGTGGCGGAACTACAGATTACGCTGTTGATATTTTTTACAAAGCTATTGCCGATAAAAAATACGAGTGCTTTTTATCTTCGGAAACAAAAATGCCAATGATGTATATGGATGATGCTATTGATGCAACTATTAATATCATGAAAGCTCCGGCAGAAAAAATTAAAATACACTCTTCCTATAATTTAGCTGCAATGAGTTTTACTCCTACTGAAATTGCCGCAGAAATTAAGAAACATATTCCTGAATTCGAAATAACATACAACCCTGATTTCCGCCAGAAAATTGCGGACAGCTGGCCGGCTAGTATCGACGATTCTCAGGCAAGAGAAGACTGGGACTGGAAACACACTTTTGATCTTGAAACCATGACAAAAGACATGTTAGAGCATTTAGGATAAGATCTGCTTACAAAATATAAAAACGCACAAATTGTGCGTTTTTTTTATGCTTCTCATTTGCTCGCCGATATTACTCATTAAACAGAGGAATGGAGATTTTTCTATTCTTCTCCATCTGGTTGCTTTTTGAGAAAATAATCTATTAATTAAAAAGTCCCTTTTAAAATTTATTTCTAAAATTAAACGGGACTTTTTCATTCTCCTTCTTTCTCCGGGATCTCTGTTTGCCTTTCGATCAATAAAACGGTCTTTTCTATTCTTTTCAGGAGTTTAAATATGGTAATGAAAGATACCGGATCCGGGCTCAGACTTTCCGAAATTAAAATCTTACCCGCTTTTCTTTTGTCTTTAACGTCTACCAGCGCATCTGTACTAATATTGTAAAAAACGGCTATTTTCTTTAAGTTTTTATAGGTTGGATAAAAGATATCGCTTTCCCATTTTCCATAAATCGTTTGTGAAACTTTCAAAATAGTCGAAATCTCCTTTTGCGACATCCTTTTTTCACTTCTTAATTGTTGCAATCTAGTTCCAAAAGTCATTCTATTTATTTTTGAGGCTAATATACTACAAAAAAACTTTCGTTTTGAAATTCAAAACTTTTAAATTAAAGAAAAATCTTATTTTTTAATTCTTTTGTAAAATATTTTGATTTAAGAGATAATATTTATCCCTTATCATTCTAATGACTTAAAACAATACTAAAAATTTAATGACAATGAAAAAAACTTATTTAATCGCCATGCTTTTTATAGCATTTATTTCTTGTAGTAAAGATAATCCGACTACAGATAACATTCAATCGATAAGTAGAAAAACAGAAACGTTTAATTTTTCCTCCTACGAAATGATGTATAAAAAAATAGATGAAATAACTTCCACGAAAGAAAAGAAGGAAGCATATACATCAGAAAAATATACAAATGACAACAATCTCTCTAAGAAATCAAGTGAATCAGAAACAATAATTTTAAACAATTTAAAAAAATATCATGCTGATAGATTAAATGATATTTATGAGCTTAGAAAAGAACTGAATTTCATCAGTATTCAAAGTATCGCTGATGAAATAAACTCACTAAACCTTATAAATCCAAATGAAGCAGACAAATTATTAACCAAGTACAAATCTTTACTATTTCAAGATAATTACGAGATAAAAACTATTTATGAAGATAGAACAGCAAATGTGATCAATGAAAATGGCGAAGTTTTGATTGATGGAATTCCTGCTAATTTTAGAATTTATAAATCAAATAACCCAACAGGGAAATATATCGGTGATGAATTTATTAGAACTGGTACTGCAGCAACTTCGAACGATCTATACTTTAAGGTTGATTTTTCTGCTGGGAGAGAGAAACATAGAGACACGTTTGGGAGAACTTTCTTTAGATACTATACAGAATTTAAAGCATACTATATAAACTTTAATACAGGAATTACATCTCTTTGTCCTGCAACTTTCAATGTTGACGCTTCTTCTATTGCGGGTTTCTCCCAAACAGGAAGTTTCCCTTTCAGCGAATTTGCTTTCAGTATTCCATATCCTTCAGGAAATGGAAGCTCGATTAGATATACAGGAAGTAAAATCTGGACAGCCTATCAACCAGAAGGAGGTCTGATTAAAGGAACTTTTACGGGTGCTGGTCGCGTGGCAACTTGTAATTTTAAGTATACACGATAAAACAAAAAAATAATTACTCAGTACTAGATTCAGCTAGTGACTTTTTTATATTTAAACTATTTTTTCATTTTTCAAGAACTCTTTCCTATGCGTTTGTTTATAATTTTTATATGCTTTTTTTCTGTATCTCTTTATTCTCAAACTCAAATTAATGAAGACACTTTAAATTCGCGAATTCTTGATCCATTACGCCCAGCCAAAGCAGGTTTCTATTCAGCAATTTTGCCCGGATCAGGCCAAGTTTACAATAAAAAATACTGGAAAGTTCCATTAGTTTGCGGTGCGATCGGTACCAGTATATATTTTTACGTCGACAATCAAAAACAATACAATGTATATCGCAATGAATATAAAAACAGACTTTCCGGAAATCAAAGCAACTCAGAATATTTATCTAATCTAAATAGTTCTCAATTGATTTCTGCTCAAAAACAATTTAGACGAAATAGTAATTTATCTTTACTATGCGCTGTTGGTTTTTATGTCTTAAATATTATTGATGCAAACATTGATGCCTCTTTATCACAATTTAACGTCAGCAAGCAATTAACATGTAAACCTACAGTAAATACAAATAACATAGCTCTACAAAATAACTTTAGTCTGAGCTGCACTTACACCTTTTAAAAACAAAAAAGCCAAAGCTAGCAGAAAACTAACTTTGGCTTTTTTTATATTTTTAAGTGATTATTATTTCACCTCATAAACATTATTTGCTGCTTTTACATCGGCCATTAATCCGCTTGGATCAATCGTAATTTTCTTGATGGCAGTTTTGTTTTTGTCTATTGTAAAACTATAATTCGATTGTGCCCATGCCCAGTCGTCTAAAACGGTTCTTTTTACATTCGGGTTTGGATTTGGCTTGATGAAGTTCATCATTCGTAACGGAATGTAGAAACTTTCAGAAGTACCATCTGTGTATTCCACTGTTAAATCAATCGGCATTGGCATTCTTCCGATTCTTTCTAAAGTGATATTGGTTTTTCCCGCGTTATCCGCTACTTCTTTGATACCATAATCAATTGTATTGGTAGTTCCTGTCCAATCGATTAAATACCAATCTAATTCTGCTCCTGAAACTCTCTCTGCTGATCTTTTAATATCATTTGGAGTAGGGTGTTTGAATTTGAAATCATTGTAATATCTTTTCAAAGTAGCATCTACATTGTCTTTTCCAATTACATACTCTAATTGCGACAAGAAAAGGCTTCCTTTTACATAAGAAGAAATACTATAAGGTCTGTTTTCATCGTAACGGTCTCCATGAGTGGTTTGTGGCTGCTCTTTTCCGGAATTAACCAGGCTGTAATAAGCAGCATAATTTCCTTTAAACGGATTCACTTCTTTTTTATCGCCTTTCAATTCATTCAAAGCACTGTCTTCGATGTAAGTAGTAAAACCTTCATCCATCCAAGGGTGTTTTGATTCGTTTGAAGCTAAAATATGCTGAAACCAGGAATGTCCTAATTCATGAGTTGCTGTTCCTAAAATTCCTTCAAGAGTTCCGTTTCCAAGCATTAGGGTACACATTGCATACTCCATTCCGCCATCTCCACCCTGAATAAAAGAGTATTGTTTGTACGGATATGCTCCCACTCTGTGGTTGTAATAATCCATTACTTTCACCATTAAAGGTTCTAATTGTTTCCAATTTGCAGTTGTTTTTGGATTGTTTTTGTAGAAAAAGTGCAAATCAACATCATTTGGTCCTTTTACAATATCATGTGTGTATTCTTTATCTGCTGCCCAGGTAAAATCATGAACGTTTGGTGCAATAAAATGCCAGGTCAACGTTTTTGTTTTCTTTGGATAAGTAACGGTTACACCTGCATCTTCATAACCGTGACCTATTTGATTCTTATCTTGTAAATATCCTGAACCTCCGATAGTATACTCTTTATCGATTGTAATTTTTACATCAAAGTTCCCCCACACGCCATGAAATTCTCTGGCGATGTATGGATCTGCATGCCAGCCTTCGAAATCAAATTCGGCTAATTTTGGGTACCATTGTGACATTGACAATTCTACTCCTTCAGAATTATTACGTCCAGTACGACGAACCTGAACCGGAACTTGTCCGTCAAAATCTAAAGTAAAGGTTGTTTTAGAATTTGGTAAAATTGGTTTTGCCAAAGTCACTTCTAAAATAGTTCCGGAAACTCTCGTTTGTGCCGAAACTCCATCTTGTTTAAAGTCTGAAATTTTTAAATATCCAATTTCATTTGGTTTTAAAGTTTCAATTCGGCTTTGTTTGGTTTCTTTACCATCTGCGCCTTTTACTTTATTTACCATTCTTCCATCAGGATCTTTTATAGAATGCAGACGAGCATCCATTTCACTTCCCGGCTGAAATGCATTTAAAAATAAATGGTAATACACTTTCTTTAAAGTATCAGGAGAGTTGTTTGTGTACACTAACTCTTGTTTTCCTTTGTACTGATAGTTTTTTACATCCATGGAGACTTCCATTTTGTAATCGACATGTTGTTGCCAATAAGGAGCGCTTTGTGCAAATGCTGAGTTTAAACTCAAACTCAAAAAAGATAGTAGTAAAATTTTTCGCATGGTTATTTCAATCAAAATGGAAGAGCGCGAACTCTTCCATTACGTTAGTATTCTGTTTTTGTTTATTTTTTAGACATTTTTTCGGCCATCAATAAAGCATTGTAAGCGTTAACCATTTTAGCTGTTCTTGAAGATTCTGTCGAAGAAACCGCTACCGGTTTTGCTTCAGGATTTGGATTCGTTCCCAAAACAACCATTGATGGAAGCGCCACTCCTGAGTCCATTAAAATTTGTTTTACCTGAGCTGCTTTTAATTTTGGATAGTACGAACGTATCAGTGCTGCCACTCCTGCTGCATTTGGAGCAGCCATTGAAGTTCCTTGCAGGTATTTGTATTTGTTGTTGGGTACCGTTGCATAAATTTCTTCACCCGGAGCAAAAACATCTACGTTTATTTTTCCAAAGTTCGAAAATCCTGCTACAACAGTTTCTCCATATTCTTTATTAAGTGCCCCAATTGTGATTACGTTATCAGCAAACTCTTTAACGTTATCTTCTGAGTCGTTTGGATAATTGATGTTTTTGGTTTCATCAATATTGTATCCGTCATTTCCGGCTGCATGCACTATTAGAACATCTTTTTTTGCTGCATATTTTATTGCATCATACACCCATTTTTTATGAGGAGAGAAACTTTTTCCGAAACTTCCGTTGATTACTTTTGCTCCGTTGTCTACTGCATAGCGAATCCCTAAAGCAATATCTTTATCGTATTCATCACCATCAGGAACAGCTCTTACGGTCAGGATTTCTACATTATTACTAACTCCGTCTCCCCCTAAATTATTCCCGCGAACCTGTGCAATAATTCCGGCTACGTGTGTTCCGTGAAGCGCTTCCTCTTTATCCGGACCAAAAACAATATTATTTCCATAACGTGTGTTTTTAATATCCTCCGGATTATCACCTACTACTTTTCTTCCGTCGAATTCTTTATTTAAGTTGTAATTCAACTGACCGTAAACCTGCTTACTATACTCTTTTAACTCAGAGTCAGGGTCAAAAGTTGGCCCTGCATTCGTTAAAATTTGAGTCATGATCTCTTTACTCTGGGCAACTTTTGGATCTGTAGAGGTTATAGTATTTAGATCCTCAATTTTATAAGTTGTTTTATTAAGTTCTTTTTGTATTGTTTTATGAACTTCTAACAAAAAGTCAGATTGTTGCTTGTCTCTTAAAGCGTCTTCGTATTTTTTAGTATACTGCGCCAAAGCCTCTTTATATTCGGGAGATCCGTCATCACCTTTTTTAACGACACGCGTTAATTCAAGATTTTCATGAACAGCATTTCCTAAGAAATTCCATCCGTGGACATCATCAATAAATCCGTTTTTATCATCGTCGATTCCGTTACCCGGAATTTCTTTAGAATTGGTCCAGATCATCCCTTTCAGATCTTCATGTTCGATATCGACACCTGAATCTACAATTCCCACGATCACCTTCTTTCCGGTTTTTCCTTGCAATAATTCAGCGTAAGCCCTATCGACACTCATTCCCGGGATCGAATCTTTAATTAAATCAAGGTGACTCCATCTTTTTAATTCATTTTCGCTAACAGGAGCTTTCTTAACAACAGCTAAAGGAGCTTTGATAAAATCTTTTCTTGCCGATTCCTGCGCTTGCATAGTGGTGGTGCAACCTGCTAAAACGATTAATGCAAAAGCAGATAATTTGAGGGGTTTTATATGACTCATATATCTAATATCTATTCTAAAGTTAAATTATGGGTCTAAATTATGATTTTTTGTTACATAAAACTAACGATTAACACTGTGTTATGATTTTTTGTTTGTGTTTTAAGAAAGTGTAAAATATAATTAAGATTCTTAACTTCAAATATTTACACAAATCCTTACATTCAAAAAATAGTTGCTAACTATTTTTTATTTTAATGAATAAAAAAATATGGTTTACGTCTTTCCGTAAGGAAAATTCGTCTAAAACTATTATCCTTGCGTCAGAAACCTCAAAAACATACTTTTATGAAAATAAAACTACTTTTTTTGCTTCTGTAAAATGTATCTCCCAGATATACCAAACTATCGGTAATATCCTGAAGTACAATTCTTAGCCGGTTTTAAAACAACAATAAAAAAAGGTATCCTTTTTTATTGTTATTACTATTACTAATCAAGCTTAAAGGCTCACTCAATAAAGCATATTCCAACCAAAAAACACACTATTAAATAACCAAATTTTTATCGTATGAGAAAAATTTTACTTTTATTTTTAATACTTTCTTGTTTTCAAATTAAGGCTCAATGTATCCGATCTATAGCTGCCGGATACAACCATAATATTATAATAAAGCCAGACGGCACCATGTGGGCATGGGGTAATAATGGTAATGGTCAATTGGGAGATGGTACAACAACTCAAAAAAACGCTCCTGTAAAAATAGGGACGTCAAATGACTGGAAAACGGTAAGCGCCGGATGGGGACATACCGTTGCAATGAAAGCAGACGGAACTTTATGGGCTTGGGGTTACGGTTCATTAGGGCAAATAGGAAATGGTCCGGGCACTGTTGCCGGTTATAATGCTGTCCAACAAATCGGATCTGCGAAAGATTGGCAAAGTATATCTGCTGGAGGAAATTACACCATGGCAATAAAAACCGACGGTACTTTATGGGCTTGGGGATATAATTCTACAGGACAATTAGGCGATGGCACCACCGTTAATAAAAATACTCCAATACAAATAGGAACCGATACTGACTGGCAAATTGTAGCTGCAGGTGGAGAACACACCATTGCCTTAAAAAAAGACGGTTCTTTATGGGCATGGGGAGAAAATTCTAAGGGGGCTTTAGGAGATCGTACGTTAGTTAGTAAAACCATTCCAACGAAAGTAGGAACTGCTAATGACTGGAAAACAATTTCTTCAGGATACAGTCATTCAATCGCTCTAAAAACTGATGGAACTTTATGGGCTTGGGGAGAAAATATAAATGGTGGAGTTGGAGATGGAACCTCTCTAAATAAAAATTTACCAACACAAATTGGGACATCTACAAATTGGAAAAATATTTCTGCCGGATGGAACGCTAGTTATGCGATCCAAACCGATAATTCATCATGGGCTTGGGGTGAGAACTTATTCGGAAAACTGGGCAATGGTACAACTGTAGGAAGTAATACCCCTATACAAGTAGGAACAACTACCAAATGGTCTTTAATTTTAGCAGGTAACTATCACACTGTTGCTGTCGATACAGGTGGAGATATATGGACTTGGGGTAGAAACCAAAGTGGACCATTAGGTGACAATACAACCATCGATAAAAAAGTGCCAACAAAAATAGATTGCCCATCATCTTTAACAATCACAACATCCTTTACTGCTATAACCTGCACCGGTTATGCTAATGGTTCAGCCTCAGTAACAGCTGTTTCTGGCGGTACGATGCCGTATTCATATCTTTGGTCTAATGGATATACAACTTCAACAATTACAGGATTATATCCGGGAAATTACACCTGCACGGTAAGCGACGCTACATCGTCAGTATCCAAAACCATCACGATTACAGAACCAATTCCTATTGCTGTTAATGCAACTGCGACATCTGTTTGTAATACTAAAAATGACGGAATTATAACCGCTATGGCAACTGGCGGAACGCAACCTTATCAGTATGCTATGTATCCTGCCATGAATTTCCAGTCTTCAAATATATTCTCTAATTTATCAGCAGGCACGTACTCGATTATTGCAAAAGATGCCAAAGGATGTACAACCAATCCTTATACAATAACCATAAACTCATCCGTCACAGCTGCTCCAACTGCAAATGCACAGTCTTTTAAAAGTGGTGCTACTATTGCCAGTTTACAGGCTACGGGATCTAATCTTAAATGGTATAGCAGCGCTATTATACAGAGCAACTTAAATTTATCTACTTCTTTACAAACAGGTAAATACTACGTTTCTCAAACTGTTAATGGATGTGAAAGTACCAGAACTGTTGTTGATGTCACTGTGATTCCCGCTTTGATAGACGGGCAAGTACCAACAAATGGTTTAATTGCTTATTTCCCTTTTAATGGAAATGCGAATGATCTTAGCGGAAACGGATCAAATGGAACTGTTACAGGCGCTACACTAACATCAGACAGATTTGGAAATAGCAATACAGCTTATAGTTTTGATGGTACAAACAGTTATATCGATGCTGTTCTGCCAAATATTCCTAAAAACAATTCTTCGAGAACAATTTCAGGATGGTTTAAAACAAATGATGCTTTTTCTGATCCGAATAAATATCAAGTCTCCATTTTTAACTATGGGACTTTAGCAAAATTACAAAGATTGTCTCTTTCTGTTTATAGTAAAGGTTACCTTGAAGCAATAACTGGTTCTGATTTTTCTAATGATGATTTTTATGTAAACAACTTTAATTATTCTAACAACGATTGGTATTTTTTCACTGTTACCTATGATGGAACTCAGCTTTCGATATATGTAAACGGCAAATTTGTGGATCAAAAAGCGGTGAATTTAAATACTGTCGGCACTCTTTTTAGAATTGGACAAAGAATTTCCGGAGATAACACAAAAGAAGGCTTTAAAGGAACGATCGATGATATTGCTATTTGGGATCGTGTACTTACACCGGAAGAAATTTCAGCTTTATATACGCCTGAAAATACAGAAAATTACACTTTAATTCCTGACCCTAATTTTGAACAAAAATTAATTGATAGCGGGATTGATAACGGGACTATCGACGGTAAAGTTTTAACCTCTAAAATCAGTAATGTAAAGATCTTAAATGTTACCAATCGTAATATTTCAGATTTAACAGGAATTGAAAATTTTGTATCATTAACTGATTTGTATTGCGGTCAAAATTCATTATCAGCATTGAATGTGAGCAAGAATAAAGCTTTGACCACTTTAGATTGTAACAACAATAAAATAACTTCCTTAGATGTAAGCAATAATACTGCCTTACTTAATTTAAGCTGTTACGCAAACCGATTAACCTCTTTAGACGTTAAGGTAAATACAGCGCTGCTAAAATTAGATTCAGGTTCAAACCAATATACTTCTTTGGATGTGAGCACCAATACTGCTTTAACATTTTTGGGCTGTAATACCAGTCAATTAACTTCTATAGACGTGAGCAAAAACACTGCTTTGACTCTTCTGGATTGTCGTGAAAACAAAATAACCAACCTGGATGTTTCTAAACTCACTACTCTAACAGAGTTATATTGTCAGTCTAATCAATTAAAAGATTTGAACATAAGCAAAAATAAATCCCTGGAATTTTTAAATGCTGCAAAAAATCAAATAACCACTTTGGATCTAAGCATAAATACAGCCTTAGTGGGTTTATATGCTCACACTAATCAATTAACCAGTCTAAATTTGAAAAATGGAAATAATATTAACTTTCAATTGCCATTTCTAAATATTACAAACAATCCAAATTTAAGCTGTATTCAAGTTGACGACAAAGCCTATTCTGATACAAACTGGGCTGCAAAAAAAGATACAATTGCAAGTTATAACACTAACTGCACCTCCGGTTTTGCTCAGATTCCGGATCAAAATTTTGAGCAAAAATTAATTGATTTAGGAATTGATACCGACGGCTTAAACGGAAAAATCTCTGTTGCAAACATAAGCACCATTACGTCTTTAGATCTTTCAAACAGTACTATTAAAGATCTTTCAGGCATCGAGAATTTTACAGCACTAACATTTTTAGATTGCAGTAATAATCTATTGAGGGCATTAGATGTAAGCAGAAATCTTGCTTTAGAAACACTAAATGCTTCAACAAACCAAATCACTACATTGGACTTTTCCAAAAACAGTAAACTTAAAATCGTATATGTAGCAAATAATCCATTACTATCATTAAATCTTCAAAATGGTAATAATAGAAATTTTGTTTTAGCA
The DNA here is from genome assembly GCF_000335775.1 of Flavobacterium sp. WG21. Taxonomy (NCBI): domain Bacteria; kingdom Pseudomonadati; phylum Bacteroidota; class Flavobacteriia; order Flavobacteriales; family Flavobacteriaceae; genus Flavobacterium; species Flavobacterium sp. WG21. Next base: position 46,875 of record NZ_AMYW01000001.1, on the reverse strand, counting down.
TCTCCAACAAATAAAAAAGCGGCCTCTTTATATACCAGCTTTTTAGGACTTAAAACTCTTGGTTGCATACAAGTTGATGATGCCAATTATTCGAATGCTAACTGGTCCGGAATCAAGGAGCCCAACACAATTTATTCTAATAGCTGTAAAAATTTAGGCATAGAAGATTCTGTTTTTGATAAAATAACAATGTATCCAAACCCAACAACCGGTGAAGTGAACATTAATAATATCGCTTTAGAAAAAGCAACAGTTTATAATTCATTAGGACAATTGGTAAAAACATTTACTTTAAATTCAAGTGATACAAACAATACAATAAACTTATCCGATTTACCAAAAGGAGTTTATTACGTATATTTAATCCATCAGGATGCCGCTTCTGCGAAAAAAGTTATCCTTAAATAATACCATTTCTTTAAGCTAAAAAATCCCATTCGCCGCGGCGAATGGGATTTTTTTATTATTCAAAAAGTTCAGTCCTTTCATTACGTCTTCCCGTAAGGAATATTCAATTTTATTACTTACTCTTGCGCGATCTAATTTTAAACTCGTTCTATGAAAACAAAACTACTCTTGTTACTATTTCTATTAAATTTTTCTTTATACGCCCAGACCACCAAAATTCCGGACTTAAACTTTGAAAAATTCTTAATAAACGAAAAATATGACTCCGGAGTTCCGGATGGTCAGGTTTTAACTGCAAACATCTCGTCAATAAAGACATTAAACCTCACAGGATTAAACATTAATGATCTAACCGGAATTGGTGATTTTAAAGCATTAACACAGCTCATTTGCTCGTTTAATAACTTAACATCAATTGATGTCTCGGGCAACACTTCACTAATTACCCTGAATTGTTTTTCAAACAAATTAACAAGTTTAAATACTAGTAAAAATACCGCTCTGACCAATTTAAATTGTGCAACCAATCTAATAACCAGTCTGGATTTAACTGCTAATTTAGCTTTGAGTACTTTAAATTGTTATGACAACAAATTAAAAAACCTGAATATCGCTAAAAACTTATCGCTGAAAGAAATTAACTGCAGCGCTAACGATTTTACAAACGGATTAGTTCTATCCAACAACACGGCATTGACTTTTATAAACTGTAATTTCAGTAACTTAACCACTCTTGACATTTCTGCCAATCTGTATTTACAAAGTTTAAATTGCCAGGGTAATAGTTTAAAAACATTAGATGTTTCTAAAAATACCAATCTTACGTTTTTAGATTGCTCTTCAAACAACCTAACTACTATCAACTTAAAAAATGGTAATAATACTCGTTTAACCACTACTTCAACTTTTAAAAGAAACCCCAACCTAACCTGTATTCAAGTAGACAATGCCTCTTATTCTAATACTAATTGGGCAAATCTTAAAGATGCAACTCCAAATTATGCCGTTTCATGTGATGATCAAAAATATACTCTAATTCCTGATGCAGATTTTGAGAGACAGTTAATTTATCTTGGTTATGACAAAGATGGCGTAAACGGAAAAGTTCTTACAAGTGCAATCTCAAATGTAAAAACATTAAAGATTACATATACTGCTATCAATATCAAAGACATCACAGGAATACAAGATTTCACAGCTCTCGAAAGCCTGGCTTATGGTGGTAATACATTTAAATTGAGCTCTATAGATCTTTCGAAAAACGTAAACTTAAAAACACTTGATCTTACTTCTAATAGTTTAACAACTCTGGACTTGTCTAAAAATGTCAATCTGGAGAATTTAGCTCTTGGCAGCAATCAACTAACAAAATTAGATCTTTCAGATAATACTAAGCTAAAGAGCCTGATATTAAACAATAACTTACTTGAATCTTTAACTATAACAAACAATAAGGATTTAACACTACTTAATTGTTATAACAATAAATTCACAACCGGGATCGATCTGTCTCAAAACACTTTGTTAACCTCTCTGGACTTAGGTTTCAATAAAATTACAAGTTCAAATTTTGACAACAACACTTTATTAAAAACTCTAAGGTTGAGTGGAAATAAACTAACATCTTTAAATCTTTCTAAAAACACTGCATTAGAAAGCTTAGATTGTTATAATAATGTTTTGACGAATTTAGATCTTAGTGCAAACGTAAATTTAAAGACTGTTGTCTGTCGTGACAACCAGTTAACGAATATAAATATTACCAAAAACACCTTATTGCAAACACTTGAATGTGGCAGTAATAAACTAAAGGAATTAAACACGTCTGAAAACAAAGAGCTAACCTATTTAAGCTGTCTTTCTAATAGCTTACAACGCTTTGATCCTTCTAAAAACTTAAAACTAATAGTTTTAGATTTAGGGTACAATAGCTTAAATAATCTTGATGTATCTCAGAATACCTTATTAAAGAATTTAAGATGTGATGTTAATAGTCTTAACGCTATTGATGTTTCAAAAAACTTAAACTTAGAAGCTTTAAGTGTTAGCAATAATAGTATTGAAAGCATTGACCTGACAACTAATTTAAATTTACAAAGTTTTTATATTGAAAGAAACAAACTTACAAGTCTTGATCTTTCAAAAAACAAATTACTGACTTCAGTAAATGTTACTAATAACTTGCTTTATGATTTAAACCTGAAAAATGGTAATAATAAAAATTTCACACAATACACAAAGTTTAACAACAACCTTTCTTTATCTTGTATTGTGGTTGACGACGTGACGTATGCAAATCAAAACTGGGTGACATATAAGGATTCCTGGGCAAATTTTTCTACAGATTGCAGAGCTTACACTACTATTCCGGATGCTAATTTTGAAAACAAATTAATTGCTCTTAAAATTGATACTGATGGGGTAAACGGAAAAGTATTAACACAAAGTATTGCAAGCGTAAAATCTTTAGATGTTTCTGGCAGTTCAATCGCCAACTTGACAGGAATCCAGGATTTTGCAGCTTTAGAGACTTTAAACTGTAAAAACAACCAATTAACATATTTAGATTTTACTAAAAATACAAACCTAACCTCTTTAGATTGTTCAAACAATAAGCTTGTAAGTTTAGATTTAAACAACGAAAAAAATACTTTGCTAAACAAAAGCACTTCGTTGTTTAACAATAATCCGGATTTAAAATGTATTCAGGTGGATGACGAAAGTTATTCAAATACAAATTGGGCAAACTTAAAAGACGCAACCGCTTCATACAATAAATTTTGTAACTCATTTACAGCGATTCCGGATGCTAATTTTGAAGGAAAATTAATTGCTTTGGGAATAGATACTGACGGGAAAAATGGCAAAGTATTAAGTTCAAGCATTGCCTCTGTAACCACTCTTAATGTTTCAAACAGCAATATATCAAACTTAAAAGGAATTGAAGGTTTTACGGCTTTAAAAGAATTAAATGTTTCTTCAAATTTATTAGTCGAAATAAATCTGACAAAAAATCTTAAACTGACTACTTTAAATTGTAACTCAAATAAAATTTTAAGTTTAAATCTTTCGGCAAATACCGAACTTACACAAATACAATCGTCTTCAAACAATTTATACAGCCTGAATCTGAAAAATGGTAAAAACACCAATTTCACCAACATGACTCTAGGCAATTTCACCAACAACCCTTCATTGACATGCATTGAGGTTGATGATATAAATTATTCGACTACAAATTGGGCAAACGCAAAAGATGCTAATGCAAACTACTCTGTAACCTGTACCTCGGTTGCTTTTACCATTATTCCGGATGCTAATTTTGAGAAAAAATTAATAGCCCTTAAAATTGATACTGATGGGGTAAATGGAGCCGTACTTACTTCAAGTATTAACACACTTAAAGATCTTAATGTAAGCGATTCAAATGGCAGCCCTGTAAATCCTATTCAGGATTTAACCGGAATTCAGGATTTTGTTGCCCTGGAACAATTAAATTTCTCTTATAATTATATTTCAAAAGTAGATCTTTCAAAAAACACTGCATTAAAAACACTGTATTGTAATAAGAACCGCTTAACAGAATTAGATCTTTCTAAGAACACCTCTTTAAGGTTAATCTATTGCTTTGAAAATCAATTAACCTCTTTAGACTTTTCAAACAATACTGCCATTACGGAGATAATTTGCAGAGACAATGTACTGCGCAATTTGAATGTTACAAAAAATGCTTCTTTGAATTTATTAAATTGTGATCATAACCAATTAACGACTCTTGATCTTTCAGGAAACAAAAATTTATCTTATCTGCAATGTCAGGTAAATAACCTTACAAGCTTAGACTTTTCAAACAACTTGTATTTAGTGCAATTAACTTGTAACAACAATCAGCTGAAAAAACTGGATATGTCGAAACAGGTCTCATTGCAGCATTTCATTTGTAATTCTAATCAGTTAACAGAATTAGATTTAACCAAAAACAAGGATTTATATGCCTTTAATTGTCAATCAAATCAGTTGTCTTCAATTGACATTTCAACTAATTCAAAAGTTGGCTATCTAAATGTTTCTGATAATAAACTGACTTATCTAAACATTAAAAATGGTAATAATACTAAATTGAGCACCACTGGATACAGTAGTCTTGATTTTAGAAAAAATCCTGATTTAACTTGTATCCAGGTTGATGATGTTACCTACTCTAACACAAACTGGTCTACGCTAAAAGATGATACTGCAACTTACAACACTAGTTGCGGCGCTATCTTGACATTACCAATTGATAATTTTACTGTTGAATCTAAAAGTGAATCCTGCTTAAATGAAAATAATGGTGAAATAAACATTACTGCAAAATCTACTCAAAACTATACGGCTGTAATAAATAGTAAAAACTATGATTTTACCAATAATAGTCTAAAAGTTTCAGGTTTAGCGCCAGGGACTTATAAAGTATCCATTACGGTTGCGGGCCGCACATTCGAACAAAATTTTACGATTACAATTGCAAAAGCAACAACCGTTTCAGGAAAATCTGTTGTAACTGATAAAAAAGTTAATGTTGAAATCATTGAAGGAACAGCTCCGTTTACTGTATTTGTTAACGGAACAGAACAGTTTCAAACCAATGATGCTTCTTTTTCTGTAGATGTTACTAAAAATGCTTTAGTAGAAGTAGTAACTGCAAAAGCCTGTGAAGGTGCTTTTGCTAAAAATGTTTCTGTTTCTGATTTCGAATCACAAATTTTATCTGCTTATCCAAACCCTACTTCAGGAAGTTTTGAGATAGAAATTCCAGGCGCTAAAAGCGAAGTTCAAGTAGAATTATACAATTTCTCCGGTCAATTAATTTCAACCAAAACACTTGTTATCGAGAGTGGAAAAATAAAATTAAATCTTGAAAATCAACCTTCAGGAATCTATGCTATAAAAGTTTATTTAGATACTCCTGAATACATTAAAATTATAAAAAAATAAAAATGAAAAATCTTATATACCTCACAATCATTGGTCTTTTATTTGCGGCTTGTGGTGGCAGTGATGATTCAGGATCATCCGAAGCTATCAATGTAGCGCCAACGGTTCCTGCATTAAAAGTTCCGGCTGATAATAAATTATGTGTAGACAATACTGTTTCTTTTCAGTGGGATCTTTCTACCGATGCTAATAAAGATGTTATTACCTATCAAATTCAGGTAGCAAAAGAGAATACGTTTGCTCAAATTGTAAAATCATCTGAAGTGACTACTAATAACACTTCAATAGCACTGGAAAAAAACACGGCTTACTACTGGAGAGTTAAAGCGACAGACAGTAAAGGACTGGCAAGTACTTATTCCGCTACTTTTAAACTCTATACCAGTGGTGAAACAGTAGTAAATCATATGCCATTTTCTCCTGAATTGATATCACCGGTTTTAAACGCTACACTAAACGCAACAACTGTTTCCTTAAAATGGAATGCAACTGATGTTGACACTGCAGATGCACTGACTTATGACGTTTATTTTGGAACAACAAATCCGCCAACAGAAAAAGTAAGTGAAAATAAATCTGAAAAAACAATTGATGTTAAAACGGTAGCGACCAAAGAATACTTCTGGAAAGTTGTTGTAAAAGATAACAAAGGAGGAGAAACTGTTGGTCAAATCTGGAAATTTAAGACCAATTAAAAGCCTTAATAATTACAATTAGTTAACCAAAAAATCCTGTTTTCGATATACTGAAAACGGGATTTTTTATGCCTCCTATGATGAGCTCCGAATTACAACCATGTCTATTACGTCTTCCCGTAAGGAAATACCAATCTAATTTTGTAGACTTGCGCGATACTATCATAAATCAAGTCTATGAAAACAAAACTACTCTTGTTGCTGTTCCTGGCAAGTTTTTCTATTTATGCGCAACAGTATACTTCCATTCCTGATGTGAATTTTGAAAACAAGTTAATCGCATTAGGAATTGATTCCGGAACTGCTGATGGAAAGGTATTAACTGCCAATATTATAAAAGTTAAAATTTTAGACCTTGGCACCACAATAATTTATGACTTAACAGGGCTTGAAGATTTTTCTAACTTAGAAACCTTGTATTGCTCTGGAGCTTCCAACCCTAGTGGAGGAGTAACAGGTAAACTGACAAAATTAAACGTTACTAAAAACACAAAGCTAACCACATTATACTGCTCCGGAAATCAGCTAACAGACTTAGATGTATCCCAAAATTTAGCCTTAAAATTGCTCTATTGCCCTTATAATAAACTGACAACAATTGATATCACTAAAAACTTATCATTAGAGAAATTTTTTATTGCAGGAAATAGTCTAACCACTATAGATGTTACCAAAAACCTTTCATTAATTCAATTAAATGTGAGCTCAAATCAAATTTCAAATATTGATTTAACCGCTAATACAGCCCTGGAATGGCTTACTATTAATCAAAATAAAATAACAGATCTTGACATATCTCAAAATTTAAAACTTACTTATTTGTCCGTCTCCGGAAACAATTTAGCAAAAAGCCCTGATCTGACCAAAAACAAAGCTCTTGAGTCTTTCACTGCAGCAAACAGTCAATTAACAACGATAGATCTTTCTCAAAATAAAGCTTTGCGTAGCCTGGACCTTCGTCAAAATAAGTTCGAAACATTAGACGTTTCCAATAATCCGACCCTAACTACTTTATATTTACAAGAGAATCTATTGACAAGTTTAAATCTCACTAACAATACATCCTTACTTGCCAATCAAATCTCTTTCATATCAAATCCAAAATTAACTTGTATTCAGGTTAGTGATGTTACAGCTGCAAATACAAATTGGTCAACCAAAAAAGACCCAACTACATCTTTTTCCTCGACCCCTTGTATCGCTCCTGGATCATACACCTTAATTCCGGATATTAATTTTGAGAAAAAACTAATAGCATTAGGAATCGACTCGGGAACAGCCGACGGAAAGGTCCTGACATCAAAAATTTCCGATATTACAGAATTAAATCTATACAATAGCAATATTACCAACTTAACCGGAATTCAGGATTTTAAATCTTTAACGTCATTAAGTTGTATGTCTAATAAGATAACGGATCTTGACATCTCTCAAAATCAAGCTTTAACCTCTCTGAATGCAGGTGATAACAAACTATCCAAATTAAATACTTCAAAAAACATTTCTTTAGAATACTTATCACTGTTTGATAATGAAATAACAAATCTTGATATTTCTAAAAATATTAATTTGAATCTTCTAAGTGTTCGTTCAAACAAACTAACCAATATTGATACATCCAACAATAAAAAATTATCTGCATTGTGGTGTCCTTCAAACCTGTTAACAAGTCTAGATCTTTCTAAAAATCCATCTTTATCATCTTTAGATTGCTCTGAAAATAAATTATTGACCACAATAAATATAAAAAATGGAAACAACCGCTCTATGCAAATTACTTACAATGCTACTAATTTTACAAAAACACCATTACTAACTTGTATTATAGTCGACGATGCTCTTTACTCAAATGAAAAATGGAAAGACTTTAAAGAAACTTCCGCATCATACTCAACTGTAGACTGCTCTCAGGTTACGGCAATTCCAGATCCCGCTTTTGAAGATAAGTTAATTGCATTAAACATTGACAAAGACGGTAAAAACGGTACAGTTTTAAACAGCAGTATTGAAAATATAGCTTCTTTGGACGTTGCTTCAAGCACTATAAAAGACTTAACCGGAATTAAAGGTTTCACCAATTTAAACGCTCTAAATTGTTCCGGGAATCTATTGTCTCTTTTAGATGTTTCTCAAAATAAAGCTTTAACCCTTCTTACTTGCACCAATAATTCTTTAGAAAGTTTAAATCTAAAGAACGGGAATAATATAAATTTTGATGTAAATTCTAATTTTAAGAACAATCCTAATCTAAATTGCATTCAGGTTGATGACGATGTTTATGCCAATACGAATTGGAGTACTTTCAAAGATACGGCTGCAAACTACAATGTAGACTGTACTATATACACCCTAATTCCGGACTCTAATTTTGAAGATAAGTTAATTGCTCTGGAAATTGACAAAGACGGTAAAAATGGTAAAGTTGCAACCGCAAGTATCAATAAAGTAACCTTCTTAGACCTTTCTAATTCTAATATTAGTGATATTAAAGGTATAGAAGATTTCACTTCATTGACCTACCTAGATCTTAACTTTAACAATATACAGTCGATTAATGTAAGCCAGAACAAATCACTTATAAAATTATCACTGCACGACAATAAACTAAAAGCTCTGGATCTCACTGCAAACAAAGAGCTCTTTAATTTAATGTTTAGTATGAATCAAATTTCAACCATTGATTTATCGCAAAATAAAAAAGTTCATTACGTAACGGCGGATCGAAATCAGTTAACTAGCATTGATTTATCAGCAAATCCTGAACTAGAATCACTTTATTGTGGTCACAATGATCTAACAACATTAGATGTATCAAATCAACCTAATCTTTTGCAGTTAAACTGCGTCTATACTAAAATTTCAAAACTAGATGTTTCTTCTAATCCAAAATTAGAAGACTTGTATTTTGATAATGCTCAATTAACCACTTTAGATCTTAGTAATAATCCTCGTTTAAAAAGATTAAATCTTGCCTGGAATCAGTTGACATCACTAGATTTATCACATAATCCCCTTTTAGAACTTGTTTTCCTTGAATTTAACCCGTTAACTTCACTGAATATCCAAAATGGTAACAATAAAAATTTCGTATTGCCATCTAAATCTGGAAAAAATACCGCTACGGCCATATACACCAGCTTCTTAGGAAATAAAACACTAAGCTGTATACAAGTAGATGATGCCGATTATTCAAATGCCAATTGGGCAAACATTAAAGAAAAAAACGCTACTTATTCTAACACTTGTAAAACATTAGGTATTGATACCAACAATTTTGAAAAAGTAACAATCTATCCAAACCCAACTAAAGGCGAAGTAAACATTCAAAATGCAAGTTTAGAAAAAGCAAATGTTTATAACAGCTTAGGCCAGCTTGTAAAATCATTTACGTTAAATTTAAGTACTACCCATAATACGATCGATTTATCCGGTCTGCCAAAAGGCGTTTATTATGTGTACTTAATCAATGGGGATGCTGCCTCAGCCAAAAAAGTAATTGTCGAGTAATTATAATTTGTTGAATTAAATTTGTTAATAAAAAGTCCCACTTTCGACATCATGAAAATGGGACTTTTTTGCATTTATAGCTTTAATTTTAAAGAACTTCTTCGCAGGTAAATACTTCTTTTAAGCGAACACCTTTTTCGGTCTGTTCTACTGTTATAATTTGATTATGTGCATCATGCTCTAAAAACAAATAATAATTGTGGTCTGCAGCCGCGTTCAAAAATTTAGATTTCTCCGGCATTGTCAATAAAGGTCGTGTATCATAACCCATTACGTAGGGTAACGGAATATGCCCGGCAGTGGCTAACAAATCGGCACAGAAAACAATCGTTTTATCCTGATATTGGATATGTGGAATCATTTGCTTTTCGGTATGGCCATCCACATAATAAATTCCAAAATTCATTTCTTCAGAAAAACCAAAATCACTTTCGGGACGCTTTATAAAATTCAGCTGTCCGCTTTCCTGCATAGGCAGAATATTCTCTGAAAGAAAAGAAGCCTTTTCGCGTGCATTGGGTTTTGTTGCCCATTCCCAATGATTTTCATTCGTCCAAAACTTTGCATTTTTAAAAGCAGGCTCGTAAAAAGTCCGGTCTGAATTCCATTGCACACTTCCTCCACAATGGTCAAAATGCAAATGCGTCATAAAAATGTCTGTAATATCGTCTCTCTGAAAACCATATTTTGCTAACGATTTGTCTATCGAATGCGATCCCCACAGCGAATAATAGCCAAAAAACTTCTCCGATTGTTTGTCTCCCATTCCGGTATCAATCAAAATCAGACGATTTCCATCTTCAATAAGCAGGCAGCGTGCAGCAATATCAATTAAGTTATTAGCATCGGCAGGATTGGTTTTGTTCCAGATGGTTTTAGGAACTACGCCAAACATAGCGCCTCCATCTAACTTAAAATTTCCGGATTCTATAGGGTAAAGTTTCATGAGAATAGATTTTTAATAGGAAAACAAAACTAGGAAATACTATTTCATTTTTACAACAAACCATCATAAAGTCTTCAAAAAACAATAATAAAGTCTCATTCTTTTATCAATATAACATATATCTATTTTAACATTTGTTATAATAATGTGAACCGTTATGGAAAAAGGTTTTTAAGTCGTATCTTTGCCGATAATTTCATTTCAACATTGAAAGACAGCACTTTAAAATCGTAATCTTCGGATTACTATTTTTAAGAGCAAAATTGAGGTGAAAGCAAAAATAAACACGATAAACAATGATAAAAGTTTCTGATACTGCCAAAAATAAAATCATCGATTTGATGAGAGAAGATGGTTTTGATGCTGCTAGCGACTACGTAAGAGTAGGCGTAAAAAGCGGTGGATGCTCTGGTTTGTCTTATGATTTAAAATTCGACAAAACCAAAGGCGACGACGATAAAATATTTGTAGACAACGACATAACAATTGCAGTTGAAAAAAAATCATTTCTATATCTGGCCGGAACAATTCTTGAATTTTCAGGTGGATTAAACGGAAAAGGTTTTGTATTCAATAATCCGAATGCAAGCAGAACTTGTGGTTGCGGAGAATCCTTTTCACTATAAAATAATTAAACGATTGCAAAATTTAAAGATTTAAAAATTACAGAAGTGATAGTATTTAAATCCTTCAATTTTTGAATCTTTCAATAAAGAAACAATGAGCAAATACACAGAAGACGATTTAAAAATCGAACTCGAAACTAAAGAATACGAATACGGGTTTTATACTGATATTGAATCGGAGACCTTTCCTATTGGCTTAAACGAAGACATCGTAAGAGCTATTTCCCTTAAAAAAGAAGAACCTCAGTGGATGACCGACTGGCGCATTGAAGCTTTTCGTGCCTGGAAAGAAATGATTGAACCGGAATGGGCAAATGTACATTATGAAAAACCAGATTTCCAAGCCATTTCATACTATTCTGCTCCAAAACAAGTCGATCCAAACAAAACTTTGGACGATGTAGATCCTGAATTGTTAGAAATGTACAAAAAGTTAGGTATCTCTGTCGATGAACAAAAAATGATGAACAATGTCGCTATGGATATTGTAGTCGATTCTGTTTCTGTAGCTACGACCTTCAAAAAAACTCTTGCTGAAAAAGGAATTATTTTTTGTCCAATTTCAGAAGCTATAAAAGAACACCCTGAATTAGTTAAAAAATACTTAGGAACTGTTGTACCTCAAAAAGACAACTTCTATGCTGCCTTAAACTCAGCTGTTTTCTCTGACGGAAGTTTTTGCTATATTCCAAAAGGCGTTCGTTGCCCAATGGAACTTTCCACATATTTCAGAATCAATCAGGCAGGAACTGGTCAGTTCGAGAGAACACTAGTTATTGCTGATGAAGGAAGTTACGTTTCATACCTTGAAGGCTGTACCGCTCCAAGTCGTGACGAAAACCAACTTCACGCTGCTGTAGTTGAACTAATCGCTTTAGATGACGCTGAAATTAAATATTCTACCGTTCAAAACTGGTTCCCTGGAAACAAAGAAGGAAAAGGTGGTGTTTATAACTTCGTTACCAAAAGAGGTTTATGCGAAACAAATGCTAAAATTTCATGGACACAGGTTGAAACTGGTTCTGCTGTAACCTGGAAATATCCTTCTTGTGTACTTAAAGGAGACAATTCGGTTGGAGAATTTTATTCAATTGCCGTTACCAATAATTACCAACAAGCTGATACCGGAACTAAAATGATCCATTTAGGAAAAAATACTAAATCGACTATTATTTCTAAAGGTATCTCAGCCGGTAAATCACAAAACAGCTACCGCGGACTAGTTCAAATTAGCCCAAGAGCTGAAAATGCCAGAAACTTTTCGCAATGTGATTCTCTTTTAATGGGGAACAATTGTGGTGCACATACTTTCCCATATATCGAAAGTAAAAATCCATCAGCCAAAATAGAGCACGAAGCAACAACAAGTAAAATTGGAGAAGATCAGGTTTTTTATTGCAACCAGAGAGGTATTCCTACTGAAAAAGCGATCGCCCTAATTGTAAACGGTTTCAGTAAAGATGTATTGAACAAATTACCAATGGAATTTGCTGTTGAAGCTCAAAAATTATTAGAAATTTCTTTAGAAGGATCTGTTGGTTAATTGCGAGATGGAAGATAAAAAAGTAATCATTTTAGGTTCCTCCAGAAAAAACGGAAATACAACCAGAATCGCGGATGAAATTTCTAAAGAAACCGGAATAGAAGTAATTAATCTGAGTGATTATAATATTTCTTATTATGATTACGAAAGTAAAAACAGAGAAGATGATTTTTTTCCTTTAATAAAAGGTATCATCGAGAAGTATGACACTTTAATTTTTGCAACGCCTATATATTGGTATAACATGAGTGGAATCATGAAGGTATTCTTTGACCGCTTTTCGGATTTAATCCGAATTGAAAAAGAAACCGGAAGAAAACTCAGAGGGAAGAAAATTGGTGTGATCTCCAATTCACACGATAATGAAATTGAAGAGAGCTTTTACATTCCGTTCAAAAAATCAGCCGATTATCTAGGCATGAAATATTTAGGTCACGCGCATTTTAATGCCAGCATCCTAAACGAAACAACAAAAATAGAATTGACATTTATATAAAATAAAAAGACAATGTTATCAATAAAAAACCTTCACGCCTCAATTGGTGATAAAGAAATCCTTAAAGGAATTAATATAGAAGTAAAAGCTGGCGAAGTACACGCTATCATGGGACCAAACGGTTCAGGAAAAAGTACACTTTCGGCTGTAATTGCCGGAAACGAAAACTATGAAGTTACTGACGGAGAAGTTTTCCTTGACGGAGAAGATCTTGCTGATCTTGCTCCTGAAGAAAGAGCACACAAAGGAGTTTTCCTTTCTTTTCAATATCCTGTAGAAATTCCGGGAGTTAGCGTAACTAACTTCATGAAAACTGCCATCAACGAAACTCGTAAAGCTAACGGTCAGGAAGAAATGCCTGCAAACGAAATGCTGAAAGTGATTCGTGAGAAATCTGAATTGTTAGAAATCGACCGTAAATTTCTATCACGTTCTCTTAACGAAGGATTTTCCGGAGGAGAGAAAAAAAGAAATGAGATTTTTCAAATGGCAATGTTAGAGCCAAAATTAGCCATCCTTGACGAAACAGATTCTGGACTTGATATCGATGCCCTTAGAATTGTTGCCAATGGTGTTAACAAATTGAAAAGCGAGAAAAACGCCATCATCGTAATCACGCACTACCAACGTTTATTAGACTATATTGTTCCGGATTTCGTTCACGTTCTTTACAACGGAAGAATCGTAAAATCTGGTGGAAAAGAGCTAGCCTACGAATTGGAAGAAAAAGGATACGACTGGATTAAAGCGGAGAATTAATTTTTAGTTTCAAGTTTCATGTTTTTTTAGTTTCAAGTTGATTTATGTTTTGTAAGTTTAAACTTAAATTATTTAAACGGAAATTATGGCGACAATAACTCGATTTGAAGATTTAGAAATTTGGAAAGAAGCTCGACGATTAGCGAAAGAAATTCATCTTATTGCAATTCACAGTGAGTTAAAATCAGATCTCAGATTTAAAAATCAAATAAAAGCTTCTTCTGGCTCAGTAATGGATAACATTGCTGAGGGTTTTGAACGAGATGGAAATTTAGAGTTTAGACAATTCTTATCCATCGCAAAAGGTTCAGCCGGAGAAACAAGATCGCAATTATACAGAATTTTTGATTTTGAATACATTTCAGAACAAAAATTTGAGGCTTTAAAAACAGATTATGAAAATTTAAGTGGTAAAATAAAAAACTTTATCTCTTATCTAAATAAAAAAGATTTCAAAGGAAATAAGTTTCAGTAGATTGAACGTGAAACTTTAAACCTGAAACAAAAGGATTCAAAGGAATTTAAGTTCCGGCAAACAACCTGAAACTTGAAACCTGAAACTCCGAAGGAAACAACAGAAAAATGGATTTAAAAGAAAAATTAGTATCGTCTTTTATGGCTTTTGAAGAGCGTGTCGATGTACATTCAGATTTGCATGACATTCGCACCAAAGCACTAAAAAACTTTGAAAATAAAGGTTTCCCAACCAAAAAGGAAGAAGCTTGGAAATACACATCGTTAAACGCCATCTTAAAAAATGACTTTACGGTTTTTCCTAAGCAGGAAAGTGCAATCGAATTTAATCAGGTAAAGAAATATTTTTTACATGAAATCGACACTTATAAATTAGTGTTCATCGATGGTGTTTTTAGCTCGCATTTGTCTTCAACTACACATGACGGAATCGATGTTTGCTTAATGTCTTCGGCATTGACCAAACCAAAATATAAAATGATCATTGATACCTACTTCAATCAGATTGCAAGTAAAGACGATAGTTTGACTTCGTTGAATACTGCCTTTGCAAGTGAAGGGGCTTTCATCAATATCCCAAAAAAGAAAGTAGCCGACAAACCTATCGAAATCATGTATTTCTCTACCGGTAATGAAGCTGCATTAATGGTTCAGCCTAGAAATCTGATTATTGTTGGTGAAAATTCACATGTTCAGATTATCGAGCGCCACCAGAGTTTGAATGAGAATCCCGTTCTGACCAATTCGGTTACAGAGATTTTCGCTCAAAAACGTGCCATTGTTGATTATTATAAAATTCAAAACGACAATAGCGAAGCGAATTTAGTAGACAACACTTACGTTTCTCAACAACAGGAAAGTCATGCTTATGTTCATACCTTTTCATTTGGAGGAAATCTAACGCGTAACAACTTAAACTTTTATCATTTTGGTGAAAGACTGACAAGTACACTTAACGGAATCTCGATCCTAAACGACAAACAGCACGTTGATCATTATACTTTAGTGAATCACGCAACGCCAAATTGCGAAAGTTTCCAGGATTATAAAGGAATTTTCTCTGATCGTTCAACAGGAGTTTTCAACGGAAAAGTTTTAGTAGAGAAAGAAGCTCAAAAAACAAATGCTTTTCAAAAAAGCAACAACATTTTATTGAGTGACAAGGCTACGATTAACGCCAAGCCGCAATTGGAAATTTTTGCAGATGACGTAAAATGTTCTCACGGCTGTACAGTTGGACAATTAGACGAAACAGCAATGTTCTACATGCAGTCACGCGGAATCCCGAAAAAAGAAGCTAAAGCATTATTGATGTACGCCTTCTCAAATGCCGTAATCGAAAGCATTAAAATACCGGAATTAAAACAACGAATTACTAAAATCATCGCTACAAAATTAGGCGTTAATTTAGGATTTGATTTGTAAAATGATTTAACCGCAATCCCGATAGCTATCGGGAGCTAAGAGTTACGCAAAGTTCGCAGGGTTTAGTTTTAAACTTTGCGAACTTTGCGCTTTTTACTTGTCATCTTTGCGGTTAAATTTATTTTTTTATTGAAGAAATGATCTCCTTCAAAAATTCATTAAAATCAAAATAATGATCGCCTTCATTCACTCCCATCCTAACAATTACCATATCCAGAGACGGAATAATCGCTACCATTTGTCCCTGATAACCATTACAGTAAAACATATCACGAGGTGCATCGGGAAACTTCCCTCCGGCATTTAACCAAAACTGAGCTCCATAACCTCCATTTGAAGTATTCGTTGGAGTTGCGGTATACTTTACCCAGCTTTCCTCTAAAACCTGCTCTCCGTTCCAGTTTCCTTTATGTAAATACAGCAGTCCGAATTTTGACCAGTCTCTCGCTGTTGCCCACGCATAAGAAGATCCCACAAAAATTCCCGACATATCCTGCTCTACAATCATCGAGTTCATCCCAATTTTATCGATTACGGCACTATACCAAAAATCAAGATATTCCTGCTGTGTCTTAAACTGACCTCTTAAAATTCGGGACAATAGGTTAGTGGTTCCCGAAGAGTAATACCAATGTGTATTAGGTTTAAATTTAGCAGGTTTATCCATTTGTACTTTCCCCATATCTTCTGCCTGAAAAAGCATTTCTGTCGCATCACAAATTTTAGTATAATCTTCCTCCCATTCTAAACCTGAGTTCATATGAAGCAAATCATTAACGGTAATATTTTTACGATCGTCATTTCGCCATTCTGCAATTGGAGCAGGTTTATAAATATCAATTTTTCGTTGTTTCACTAAAACACCAAAAGCCGAACTGGTGATACTTTTAGTCATCGACCATCCTAAAATTTTACTGTCTTTATTAAAACCGGTATCGTATTTTTCAGCAATTAATTTGTCTTTATATACCACTACCACAGCACGTGAACGTTTATTCTTTTGGCCTTTTACATCAAACGAACCGTCAACAGCCTTTTTCAGTTTGGCATAGTCAATATTTGAAAAAGTGGTATCCTTTGGTTCTTTATTCCCATAAGGAAAAGAAAGATTGTTAACCAATTTTGTTCTTTTTGGAAGCAGGTACGGCTTCGAAATATCATAATCATCGTCAATCAAAGTAGCGCCCAGTCCTTCTCTGTAAATTGCTTTTCTTTTTTTCAATCCATAAACTGTAGAAACAGCAAACTTACCGGCATCATCAATAGTATTCTCCGCTAAATCAATCATGTGGATATCATTATCCGTTTTTTCGATTAATTCCTTCGAACGATTGTCAATAAAATGACCTGATGCAACACTCTTGGCCGAGAAGCCTGAAATCAAATCCAGTTTGGGATAAGTAGTAAACCCGAAATATAAAAAAGCAAGAATTAAAACAAGTACAAGTAATTTAAGAATTCTTTTCATCTGGTTGTGGTATTTTTAATGCAATATAAATAATTTACAATCAATATTATACAACTCAATTTAGATTTAAAATTCACAAAACATAAAAAAAAGAATCAATTTTTAAAGAATCTATAAGCAAACGTTCAATTAATAGCATCATAAAAGGAAATTATAGTTTTAATGGATAAACCAATTTTGTTTTAGTACTTTTGTAGGTAGAATTTTTCTAAATAAGACATGTTAGACATCCAAAAAATAAGAGCTGATTTTCCGATACTTTCAGAAAAAGTGAACGGAAAACCTTTAGTATATTTCGACAACGGCGCAACTTCACAAAAACCACAAGTTGTGATTGATGCGATCGCAAAGTATTATCAGGAAATAAATGCCAACATTCATCGTGGTGTTCATACTTTAAGCCAATTGGCGACTGATGCTTACGAAATTTCAAGAGTAAAAATCCAACATCATATCAATGCGAAATTCTCGCACGAAGTACTTTTTACTTCGGGAACAACTCACGGAATTAACTTAGTAACCAACGGTTTTGCTTCTATTTTAAAACCCGGAGATGAAGTTATTGTTTCTTCATTAGAGCATCACAGTAACATCGTGCCTTGGCAAATGTTATGTGAGAAAACAGGAGCAACACTTAAAGTTATTCCAATGAATGAAGAAGGCGAACTAATAATAGAAGCTTATGATGCCTTATTGTCAGAAAAGACAAAAGTGGTAACGGTAAACCATATCTCGAACGCATTGGGGATTATCAATCCGATCAAATACATGATCGAAAAGGCTCATGCTGTTGGCGCTGCTGTTTTGATCGATGGTGCACAGGCCGTCCCGCATTTAAAACCTGATGTTCAGGATTTAGATTGTGATTTTTATGCTTTTTCAGGGCATAAAATGTGCGGACCAACGGGAACCGGAATTCTTTATGGAAAAGAAGAATGGCTCAATAAATTACCTCCCTATCAAGGTGGCGGTGAAATGATCAAAGAAGTTACTTTCGAGAAAACGACTTATGCCGATTTACCTCATAAATTTGAAGCAGGAACTCCAAATATTGCAGGCGGAATTGTTCTAGGAACGGCTGTTGATTATTTGAACCATATTGGTTTTCATAACATTCATCAGCATGAAACGCATTTATTACAGCACGCAACCAAACGTTTATTAGAAATCGAAGGATTGAAAATTTACGGAACCGGAAAAAATAAAGCTTCCGTGATTTCGTTTAATATTGATGGAATTCATCCGTACGATATTGGTTCCATTATCGACAAACTGGGAATCGCAGTAAGAACCGGACATCATTGCGCACAGCCAATCATGAATTTTTTCTGCATTCCGGGAACGATCCGTGCTTCATTTTCTTTTTACAATACCAAAGAAGAAATTGACATAATGGTTGAGGCCATTAAAAAAGCGAAAGCTATGTTAAGCTAAAAAAATCTTTTATGAGGATATTATCTTTGTTACTCTTAACCTTTTTTATTGGAACAAGCTGTTCCAGCCAAAAAAAAGCCGACATGAAAGCTACCGAAATTGAATACTCTGCAGTTTCCCGAGGCACTTACAAAGTAATCGTGGTACAGAATAAAACAGTTTTAGTAACCAATGGCCGCAATGCTCAACCGGTAGAGAGCAAAATAGATGATTTAAAATGGAAGCAGATTGTAGCTGAATTTTCAAAAATCAATCTCAAAACTATTCCGGACTTAAAAGGCCCAACACAAAAACGCTTTCATGATGGAGCCGCTCTGGGAAATTTAAAAGTCACTCAGGATCAGAAAATATATGAAACTCAGGGTTTCGACGATGGATACCCTCCAAAAGAGATAGAAAATTTGGTAAATTTGCTACTGGATTTTACGAAAAAATAATTATGACGATAAAAGAAATACAAAACGAAATAATCGACGAATTTTCGATGTTTGATGACTGGATGCAACGTTACGAGTACATCATCGAATTAGGAAAAAGTCTTCCGTTAATCAAAGAAGAATATAAAACCGACGACAATTTAATCAAAGGATGTCAGTCGAAAGTTTGGCTGCAAGGAGAACAGAAAGAAGACAACATTGTCTTTACTGCCGATAGTGATGCCATTTTAACTAAAGGAATTATCGCGATTTTAATTCGTACATTCTCCAATCAAAAAGCATCCGATATTTTAAACGCCGATGTTGATTTTATTGACGAAATTGGTCTAAAAGAACATTTATCTGCAACACGTGCGAATGGTTTGGTATCGATGATTAAAAACATCAAAATGTACGCATTGGCTTTTGATTCAAAAAATAAAAATTAAATCATTAAGACATTAAGTTTCGTAAAGACTTATACTTAATATCTTAATGATAAAACAAAAAACTTACGTTGAAAAACAAAAAATAAAATGGAACAAGAAATAGACACAAACGAATTAGGAGAATCTATCGTAAAGGTTTTAAAAGGCATTTACGATCCGGAAATTCCTGTAGACATATACGAGCTGGGATTGATTTACGATGTAATGGTCAACACCGATTACGAAGTAAAAATCTTAATGACTTTAACTTCTCCAAACTGCCCTGTCGCAGAAAGTTTGCCAAGAGAAGTAGAAGAAAAAGTAAAAACAATTGAAAACATAAAAGATGTTGATGTTGAAATTACTTTCGATCCGCCATGGAGCAAAGACTTAATGAGCGAAGAAGCAAAATTAGAATTAGGAATGCTTTAATATTTGTTTCAAGTTTCAAGTTTCAAGTTCACACAACCTGAAACTTGAAACCTGAAACCAACTTTTCACATGGAAGAAATCATCAATAAAGTTGCCAATAGTGCCTTGGAGGTTTTTGATCTTGAAGATTATTACCCAAAAGGAGCACGTGTGCAAATCGATATATCACAATGGCTTTTAGAAGGTTTTTTATTAAAAGAAAAAGACTTTAGAGAGCATTTAAAAAATCACGACTGGTCGCAATATCAAGATCAATATGTGGCTATAAACTGCAGTACAGATGCAATTGTACCTGCCTGGTCTTCTATTCTGGTCGCAATCCATTTGGCCCCATATGCTAAAAAAGTGGTGAACGGGACTATAGAAGATCTCGAAGCAAGCTTATACGAAGAAATATTAAGCAAACTTGATTACACTCCCTATAAAGGCAAACCTGTTATCGTAAAAGGCTGTTCCCGTAAACCTGTACCTACCCGTGCCTACATTTTAGCAGCAACCTATTTGCAGCCTTTTGCAAGAAGTATCATGTATGGCGAGGCTTGTTCGGCGGTACCATTATACAAAGAACCAAAGAAATAACACTCCTTACCAACTGCATCCCATAAGGCTTTTTAACGATTATTTAGTATATTTGTTCTTACACATTTAAACCAGATATCATGAAAAAGCTAGCGTTATTACTTCTTATTTTAGCAAACTTTACTTTTGTTCATGCGCAAAATTCAGAAAAGGAACTGATCCAGAATACTGAAAAAGCAGTAAAAAAAATAAATGATACTATAGAAGATGAAGGATGGAAGGCAAAAGGTACTGTGTCTCTTTTACTGAATCAATCGAGCTTTAACAATTGGGTTGCCGGGGGCGAAGACAGCTTCTCCGGAACTTTAGGAATCAATTATGACTTTAACTATAAAAAAGACGATCTCACCTGGGACAACAAGATTCTGGCTTCGTATGGTCTTTTGCAAACTAAAAATGCCGATTTCGAAAAAAAGACTGATGACCGTTTAGAATTTAATTCAATTGTAGGAAAGAAAGCTTTTGGAGATTGGTATTATTCGTTCTTTTTAAATTTCAGAACCCAATTTACAACTGGTTATCTTTATGGGAAGGATGTAAACGGGAAGGAAATCCGAACTGAAAACACCAAGTTTATGTCTCCGGGGTATCTAACTACAGGACCTGGTATTTACTGGTCTAAAACGGAGAATCTAAAAATAAACTTTGCTCCTTTAACTTCAAAATTCACTTTTGTAGACCGCGCTTATACTTCGGGAATTGATCAGGCAACCGGGCTTCCTTATGTTGACGGAGCCTACTTTGGAGTAGATGCTAATAAAAGTATGTTATACGAACTTGGGTTTTATACTTCGGTTTATTACAAACTGGCTATCATGACCAACGTAACTGCCGAAAATACCCTGAATTTGTATTCTAACTATTTAAGAGATCCACAAAATGTAGATATCAACTATTCGTTGAATGTTATCATGAAAGTTAACAAATTTCTATCGGCAAACTTATCCTTCCAGGCCATCTATGACGATAATGCTTTCAGTGGATTCCAAACCAGGCAAGTATTTGGTGTAGGAATAAATTTCGGCTTCTAATAAAAACCAAAACGGCTTTTGATTACTCAAAAGCCGTTTTTTTATTCCTCTTCTTTTTCGATTGCATCTTTATAATCCGGATACAAAAACTTATTATACGGAAATCTGGTGATATGAATCTGGCGGACTGCCTCGTAAACCATTTCTCTGAATTCTTCAAAATTCTGTTTTTGTGTTGCCGAGATAAACAGTGTTTTATCTTCTCCAACATTACTCATCCAGGTCTGTTTCCATTCCTCAAGAGTATAATGTCTTCTTGTTCTCTCCGTAATTAAATCATCTTCATCAATCGTCAAATGTTTGTAGGCATCAATTTTATTAAAAACCATAATAGTTGGTTTGTCATTACTCTTAATCTCTAACAAAGTTTGATTTACCGATTCGATATGGTCTTCAAAATCAGGGTGTGAAATATCTACAACATGCAATAATAAATCGGCTTCACGCACCTCATCGAGTGTACTTTTAAACGAATCTACCAGTTGTGTTGGCAATTTTCTAATAAAACCTACGGTATCTGATAATAAGAACGGTAAGTTTTTAATCACTACTTTTCGAACAGTGGTATCTAAAGTTGCGAATAATTTATTTTCAACAAAAACATCACTTTTACCAATCGCATTCATAAGGGTCGATTTTCCAACATTGGTATATCCTACCAATGCCACACGAACCATCGCACCGCGATTACTGCGCTGAATGCTCATTTGTTTGTCGATGGTCTTGATTTTATCCTTTAATAACGAAATTCGGTCACGCACGATACGTCTGTCCGTTTCGATCTCGGTTTCTCCCGGACCACGCATACCAATACCCCCTTTTTGACGCTCAAGGTGTGTCCATAAACCTGAAAGTCTAGGCAGTAAATATTGACATTGTGCCAACTCAACCTGTGTTCTTGCATAAGAGGTCTCAGCTCTTTGTGCAAAAATATCCAGAATTAAATTCGTTCGGTCTAAAATTTTACAATCGATAATTCTGGAAATATTCTTTTGTTGTGATGGTGATAATTCGTCATCAAAAATCAACGTCGATATATTATTTTCTTTTACAAAAAGATTGATTTCATCTATTTTTCCTGTCCCTACAAAAGTCTTCGGATTTGGACGTTCCATTTTTTGAGAAAAGCGCTTAATCACTTCACCTCCAGCGGTAAAAGTCAAAAACTCTAATTCATCCAGATATTCGTTAAGTTTTTCTTCACTTTGATTTTGAGTTATAATACCTACAATGGCTGTTCTCTCAAAATTTATAACTTCTTTTTCTAACATAGCTTTGAATAAGGTGCAAATTTAATGATTTGTAAGGTACTAACCCTTATAGAACTTGTTTTTTAAACCGTATTTGAAAAATTACCCTATTCTTTAAAAATCCAAATCCCAAATTCCAATTGTTAATCGAAGTTTGGGATTTGGGATTTGATTTTTCAGTTTTAAAATTTACGTTACTCGTAAATAAAAGTCTTTTCTGTTTTTACAATTCCATTCTCCTCTATCTGAGAACAAGAGATTGGAAAGTTCAACTTGTTGTATTTGTATTTTCTACTCACTCCGACCAATACAGTAGAGGAAGGACTAAAAACAATTTCGTTATTAGGGGAGATGGATTCAAAGCTAAATTCTTCCTCATGATAGGAGATCATTGGTACAATCACTTTGTAATTGTCTCCAAATAAGCTTTTAACAATTAAAACATCAACAGAGTTTTTATCATCAAAAATAAAACTTTTCGAAATTTTATCTCCTACCAAACCTTTATGTTTTATGACATTATCGTTGAAGTAAACATATTCAATTTTACCAATGATGGCTTTATTTCTGTCTCGGGAAGTACGTCGCACAATAGCACCGTTTTCAACAATATACTCGATATCATCAACTAAGTTCTGGTGATTAGTGCTCTTTTTCGTAATTACCTTTACTCTGGCTCCTTCGTAGGTAAAAGTTACTACCTTGGTAATATAATCATTACCTTCCTGGTATTTTTTAACAAACTTCGTAATGTTATTGTCGGCATCATACGTATAATTCACAACTTCTTTCCAGTCACTTCCTACCTTATCTTTAACCGTCATATCCAATAATCCTTTGGTATTGTAAAAGAAATGCTGAATGACATCTGAAGTAGTAATGGTTTGTATTTTTCCGTCTTTAAAAACGACTGTTTTGTTTACAATTTCACCATCTTTAGAATTCTGGTAATTTGTTTTTACAATATTAATTTGTTTCAGTCTCACAGGTTTAGCATCCTGATTCTGACTATGTACTAAACACGGGAAAACCATCATGATGATGGCAAGAAAATAGATTTTCATAGTGGTATTTGTATTGATTTGGGGTGACCAAAATACAAAATTCTATTAAAATCTAACCGTTTAAATCTCAAAAACAATACCGCATTAAATTATCATCTAAAAATCAACACCTTAACTGAATCTCTATTAAAAACAGCCTTATTTTTCCGCGAAAATCCTAATATCATCAACCATAAAAGCGCCATTCAAAGTTTTATCCTTACCTGAACCCATATATTTAAATGCAATATTAATATTTCCTGAATAGGAAGATAAATCAATTGCTCCGGAACTGATAAAAACCCGGGACGGTGTTGACAATGACGGAAATTTTGCTGTTAGTTTTGTCCATTTTGCTTTGGTTACACTAGAACCATCAAAATTAGTTGAAACATAGACTTCAAGCACATTTAATGGCGAATCAATCTTTAAGTCGTGCTGTGCGCTTCTAAAGGATAATACTGCATTTTTATAACCGCTCAAATTGATTTTTGGAGTAACCATCCAGGCAACATTTTCAGCTGCGGTTGTACTTGTAGTATTAAACTCTGCATAACCGTTTCCGGCATACAGCATACTCTCCCATAATTTTGATGCTTTTTCAATAATGTTACTCCAACCCGGCAAAGTAAAATTCACATTGTTTTTTACGGATTGGAAATCTTCGGAAAAAATCGGAATATCTCTTTTTCCGTTCATTTCCAGATCTTTTTCTGATCTGCTCATTAGTTGATAATCTGATCCGTATTTGGTCAAAACTCCTCTCACTTTTCCGCTTCCTTCCGGTACCAATTTATTAGCAAAACCAGCATAACCGCTTGTTCTGAAAATAATCTGATTGCCACTTTTATCCTGAAGGTTCCAGTTTGTAGAACCTCCTACATTGTTAGACTCTTCAAAATAATGACGTCCAATCGCTTCCTCGGCAAACTGGACTCCGCTTAACTCCACCAGCGTATTAAGCTTATCATCATTTAGCGCTTCTTCTACAGAAATTGCTTTCACCAGCTTACTTTCATCCATTATTGTACAAGACGCATTAAGTACATTTTTATAATCGGTCTGCGAAATTCTGCCAATCGTTGGATCTCCTGAATTGCTTACTGACAAACTTCCAATACGCAAACCACCAAAATATAAATCTGTAAACTGATTCTTTAATTTAATATACACTTTATTCCCTACCCGAAAATCGATATAGGTGTTGGTAACATCAACCGCAACACTAAATCCTATTGCCGGTGTTTCATCCGTTGCAATAGTTTGCAGGAAAAGTATCTTAAAGAAATTTCCTCCCTCATCGCTTGACACTACGTAAGCCTCAATAGTATCATCGTAGCCATATTGTTTCGGAACGGGTCCTGAAAAATCTTTAACTTTCTGAACCTTCTGATTAATAACTAAACTCGGTTGTGTACATTCCAATTTTGGAATTTCAATTTCATTATTGCAGCTGTAAATCATCGGCAACAAGAATACATAACCGAAAACTAAGAATCTATTTTTCATTTCAAATTGGTTTTAAAATTTTACAAACTCATTGTAAGGTTCACAAAATATGTTCTTCCATATCCATAATAATATTTAGAACCAAATGAGGGAGTTCCGCTGGAAACATCCTGATTGAGAGCTCTGAAATTAGCATTACGGGCTTGTTCAAAACCACCTGTTTTGAACACCACATTCAGAACATTATTAACACTCCAGAAAAGCCCAATATATTTGTGAGCGATATGCCAGGACTTTCCTCCTGTAATATTTAATAATGAAACCGGATTAAATCTTTCCTGTTTCAGTAAAGCAGCTGTCCGTTCTTCTGTCGCTTCCGGAAAGAGGTGACCATTCACAGCGTTTACATAAAACCGATTGGTTCGTGCAACTGGCGAAACGTCAATATAAGCTTCAGACAAATAATTAATATTCGCTCCCAGCCACCAAAATTTAGGATCTCTGTATTCTAATCCAATCGAATAAGCTTGTTGGGGCATACCGGGCTGTTTGTAGTTTTTAAGATAGGATTTTCCAAAATCAAAAGTGGTCTGGGTACCGCCTTCTGCCACATTTGCATCGTTAGTTATAGATACATTAGGATTACTGCTATAGACATAATTACCGTATGCCGCAGATGAAGTCACTTTTAAAGTTGATGAAATTTGCCATTCAAGACTAAACTCCATACCAATATTTTTCTTGTCCAGATGTGTTAAAGTCTGACTAACAAATGCATCCGTATTGTTGTAAGCTGCGCCCTGATCAAAAATTCCTTCAGCAAAGAAAAAGGAAGTTCGGGTCGTATTTTTAATCAATAAATAATAAATTGTAGAACGAATTTTAAAATTCGGAGAACGAAAAACATAATTTCCTTCGGCACTACTTATACTTTCATTTTCAATTCCGTCAACTATTGAATTATTCAATCTGGAATTTAAAAACGTGTTTCGCAAGGATGGTGCTCTGCTAAGATGCATTCCGTTAAAAAACAACCATTGTTTTCCTGAAATTTTATAAGTCAGACCTCCTTTAAAACCAAAATTTTCAAAATTCACTTTGTTACTTTTTCCAAGTGATGATGTCGGATAAATCCCATTTTGATACAAACCTTCTCTCTGGTAATTGGAAACAGAATAAGACTGTCCTAAATAAAAATCTGTTTTATTATAACTGAATTTAAACTGTGTGAAAGCACCAATTGTGGTTGCAAAAAGATTATAATTGTAACCATAAGTATCTCCTTCTTTTACCTGACGATTTGGATTTTGTAAATCAGACTGTCCTTGATCACCTTGGTAAAACGCATCAATGTCTTCAAAATATTGCCCTCCCAACAAATCTAAAAGATATTGAAACTGATGTGACTTTAAATTTCTAAAAGTAATTCCTCCGTCAAAAGCAGTATTCTCTGTTAATTGTATATTCAGATTTGAATTTGCGGCTAGGGTCTTATCATCTGTTCGGTCTTCGTATAAAACATAATGACTTTGTGCGGGTTCAAATCCGCTAATTGTTCCATCAGCATTTAAAATTGGTTTCTGATTGGCACGATATAATTCATCCCAATTGATTTGGCGGTCTTCGAGAAAATTTGCTTTTGCTTTTTCGGCACTTATAAAATCGGGGGTAAAATCTCCCGAAAACTCCCCTTTGTCTTTTTCGTAGATTGAGGTATAATAACTGGGCATTTTTTGATAATACACCGGATCTGGACTGGCTGCGTTTTGATAGTCAATAGTACTGTTTCCTACCTGACCAAATTGATACATTAGACTGGAATTCAGATTTGTTTTCTCATTTATTTTGTAATAATGATTTAACATCAATACCGGTTCTTCGACTCTTTTTACTCGCGCATTTCTCTTTTTCCCGTTTTGAAATCCCCAATAAGAATTGTATTTCTCATTGGTTAGTTGGGCAACTTCATCTGTATTTGCCGAATTTTTCCCTCTTGAATTGGGCGTATAAAACCCTGTAAAGTTCAATGAATGGTTGTCATTCAGTTTCTTTTCTACACTAATAAAAAAAGATTCTGCTTTAAAATTTGTTCCGTCAAAATAACCTTCATCCGACCAGCGTTTTCCTGCTGAAAGTACATAAGCCCAACCGGAAGCATTCATTCCGGAAGCATAAGTAGCGATAGCCCGCCAATTGTAGGCTGTATTGCTCCCGGAAAAAGAAAGCTGACTACTTTTTCTGTACAATGAAGCACGTGTATTTATTTGCTGGGTTCCTAAAACTCCTCCAAAAGTATAACTTGAAGCGGCTGCTCCGACTGAAAATTCCTGATTTCGCAACACATTGTTCAAACCTCCCCAATTACCCCATTGTGGTCTTCCGTCGTAAATTTTATTCATGACCATACCGTTAAGCATCATCGTCCCATTTTCGCTGTCCAGACCCCGAACTCTAAATCGGGCCTGTCCCCAATTGAAAGCTGAAGCCTGCATAAAAGCATCTCTTGAAGATTGCAAAAGACCCGAAGTCATTTCAGAAGAACTATTATCATCCAAAAAATCGCTGTCTAATAAGGTGATGAGTGCTGCCGGTGTCTCCTCTGAAAAATTATCTTCTAACGGTAAAATCCCCAGTTCAACCTTTTGCCCCGGGTTCGATTGTATTTTTAAAAGAAGATCTTTATAGCCCTGACTGTGTATCCATAATAATTGTTCTCCTTTTATAGCAGAGTGTAATTCAAACTTTCCCTTTGCACCAGTTAATTGTGTTATGGAAGAATTTTGAATGTTTACCACAATATTTTCCAATGGATTTAGAGTCTTTGAGTCAACTATAGTTCCTGAAAAAGTGGTTTGTTCTTGCGCAAACAAAAGACTAATAGGCAATAAAACAAATAGTAACGTTTCTTTTTTTATCATGAAAACCCCAATTTACTTTTATAATTTTAGTTTTAGGATTGGAGGTTTTTAAAAACAAAAACATCCAATCTCTTACATCAAAAGATAAAATTGGTTTTTGGAAGAGATAAAAAATAATAAGCTAATACTCCTTATTTAGTTTCAGGATTCAAATATAAACAAAAAACAATAATAAAGTATTTTCTTGTTAAATAAAAATTAATATCAAAACGATCCTTCGCCTTTTTTAGCGTACAAACTAAGAGGCTATCCTGATTTTGGAAACCATAAAAGCAATCAGAACTCCGAAAATTCCAATAAAAGCGAATGAAAACTGAAGTCCAAAAGTTTCAGCGATATGTCCGATAACCGGTGGTCCCATTAAGAACCCCAAAAAACTTACACTCGAAACAATAGTTAAAGCTTCTCCGGGTGGAACTGTCGGGTTTTTCCCTGCCATACTATAAACGGTAGGAACTATAGTGGCAACTCCTAAACCAACTGCCATAAAAGCAATGGTACAAGGTATAAGATAAGGAAGAAAAACAGCTGTAAAAAGTCCGGCAGAAATCATAACACCACTAATTTGCATCACACGTTCACGTCCAAATTTATTGATCAGACCGTCTCCCAGAAAACGTCCGCTTGCCATCATAATCATGAAGGAAGTATATCCTAAAATCACCAACGGACCGGGTGCTTTTACGATATCTTTAAAGTATACTCCGCTCCAGTCGAACATTACACCTTCGCTTGCCATACTGCAAAATCCAATCACTCCAAGCCAGATTAAAGCGCTGTCCGGTTTTACAAATAGCTTCTTTTTCTCGTTCTTAACTTTGATTTTTTCTTTGGCTTTAATTAAAAACTTAAAGTTAAAGGCAATCATTATTAATACGATTCCCGCCACGATCAAGAAGTGATGAAGAGGACTTAGTTTTAAAGCCAGCATTCCCAACCCTACTAAAGCCCCGGTAAATCCGGCAAAACTCCACATGCCATGAAAAGACGACATGATTGTTTTTCTAAAAAGAACTTCGGTATAAACGCCTTGTGTATTGACCGCGATATTGGCCAGATTTCCAAACAATCCAAACAGAAATAATCCTAATGACAATTGTAAGGCGGTAGTAGCCAAACCTAAATTGGCCAAACATAAAACATACATGATTAAGGAAAGAATCAAAATTCGATGACTGCCAAATTTCGTAACCATCTTGCCTGAAAATGGCATAATTAGTAATTGTCCCATTGGCAAAGCAAAAAGAATAGAACCTAGATCCCCCTCAGTTAAATGCAATGCTGTTTTAATGTCCGGAATCCTGCTTGCCCAGGTCGCAAAACTTAAACCCATTCCAAAATAAAACATCCCAACAGCCAAACGAATTCGGTTCAAATAAGAGATTTTAGCTTCTCTGTAAGCTTTCTTAATTTTTCCTTTGGTTTGGAATAATGCTAATGGATTGAAGTCGATCAAAATAATGGGTTTTGGATTTAACACTATAAAAGTACTAAAAAGCTGCTTTATGGCCTATAAAACCTGACTGTTCCTCAATTTACAACGTTGTATGTTTATAATTTTTTTGAGGGACAAAGGTTCTGAGAGGCAAAGGCGCAAAGTTTTTTATCGTTAACTACTTCTAATTGTTTTATTTTATAGACTATGATACTTCTTTTCAGATTTCAAGAATTAAAAAATCCGTGACAATCTGTTTTATCCGTCAAATCTGTGCGCAGCTTCACGACAAATGAATTACTTTTTGCTGCGTATGACTTGCGATTGCTGCTTCGATAATCTGCATTACTTTTACTCCTTCCTGTGCGGTAACCGGTTCTTTTTCATTCTTTACGATAGCCTCATAAACACCGTCAAAGAAAGAAAAATAATTGCCCTGAAGCGTTGGAATTTTTTCCCTGATTACTTTTCCCTCAATTTCGGTGTGTAAAAGGCCTTGTAAAACCTCTGATTCTGTACCCCAGGATTCCAGATTTGGCTTTTTACCTAATTTTAAATCATCTTCCTGAACATCTCCACGAGGTTTTAAAAATGATCCTTTTTTACCGTGAATCACATAAGCAGGATTAGCTTCTCTCACAAAAAAACCGGCTTTTAAACGGACTCTGAAATTTTCATAGATCAGCAATAGATCGATCCAGTCGTCCACCAAAGTATCGGCTCTGGTAAACCGAATGTCTCCAAAAACTGCATTTGGAGAACCGAACAAACAAACGGCCTGATCAATTAAATGCGGACCTAAATCTTTCAGGATTCCGGCACCATCATTTACAGTTTCTTTATGTGCTTTAGGGCTTAATAACGGATTGTATCTGTCAAAATGAAATTCAGCTTCGATCAAATCTCCTAAAGCTCCATCATAGATTACTTTTTGAACCGTTTTAAAATCACTGTCCCATCTTCTGTTTTGAAAAACGGCTAATTTCAGTCCTTTTTCTTTTGCAATTGCAGCCAATTCCTGAGCTTCGGCTACTGTTGTGGTAAACGCTTTTTCAACTACGGCATGTTTTCCGCTCAAAAGCACTTGTTTCGCATATTCATAATGCGTTCCCACGGGTGTGTTTACAATCACCAAATCGACATCATCCACCAACAAGTCTTCGATCGAGGCATAACTTTTTACAGCCGGATAATCCTGCTGAATGAGTTTTTTGCTTCTTTCCCAGGAGCCCAATAATTCAAACCCTGGGTGTATATTTAAAAATGGAGCATGAAACACCTTCCCTGACATTCCATATGATAATAGTGCTGTTTTTATTTTTTGCATTTCATGTTTAGTTTTTTGCCACAGATTATTATGATTAAAAAGGATTTTATTTCTGCCACGACCCGAGCAATAGCGAACGGACGAAGTAATTCATAAATTAAATTCGTGAATTCGTGGCAAATAAAAATATTAAAGTTTCGCTCTTTCGTATTGTTTTGGCCACTGAATATTGTCGTTTAATTCTTTAGCAAAATCTAAAGGTAAATTCGGATTTCTGAGCGATTCTCTGGCAAACAAGATCACATCGGCCTGACCACTCTCCAAAATTTCTTCTGCTTGCTTAGCTTCTGTAATTAAACCGACAGCCCCTGTTAAAATAGAAGCTTCTTTTTTTATTTTGGCTGCGAAAGGAACCTGATAATTGGGCTGCAAAGGAATCTGCTGATGCGAAACTAATCCGCCTGACGAGGTATCAATTAAATCAACACCTTTTTCTTTTAAGAGTATCGAAAGTTGTACGGATTCCTCTGGATTCCATCCTCCTTCTGCCCAATCTGTAGCTGAAATTCGAACCAATAAAGGCAAATCAGACGGCCATTCGGATTGTACAGCTTCAACAATTTCTAAAGTCAGACGGATTCTGTTTTCGAAACTTCCACCATATTCATCATCTCTGACATTCGTTAAAGGTGACAAAAACTGGTGCAGCAAATATCCGTGCGCTCCATGAATTTCCATGACCTGAAAACCGGCTTTAACCGCTCTTTTTGTTGCTGCTTTAAAATCTGAAATTACTTTTTGAATTCCATTTTTATCTAAAGCTTCCGGAAGAAAAGGCTCATCATCATGATACGGGATCGTACTTGCCGAAACAGTCTGCCACCCACCTTGTCCAATATCTAATTTTTTATTGCCCTCCCATGGAATCGAAACACTTGCTTTTCGTCCGGCATGTGCCAATTGAATTCCGGGTACAGCATTTTGAGAAAGAATAAATTCGTTAATTGTTTTTAATTTTTCAATATGTTCGTCTTTCCACAAACCTAAATCAGAAGGAGAAATTCTTGCCTCAGGAGAAACTGCGGTAGCTTCCTGAATAATTAAACCCACTCCGCCACTGGCACGACTGCCCAGATGAACCAAGTGCCAATCGTTTGCAAATCCGTCTATGGCTGAATATTGGCACATAGGCGAAATAACAATTCTATTTTTTAAAGTAATCTTTTTTATGGTTAAGGGAGCAAATAATAATGAGGTCATATTGTAACTTTTAATTGTTTTAAACCGCCTGTTGGCTATGACGGTACTCTAAAAAGTAAAGTTACGGTATCTGCTTAAAAGTAAAAATTCAAATGTTTATTAATTAACAAACATTTAAAACAAGTTTCGCTTGTTCCAGAGAGCATAATATTCCAGATGCAACAATTCAAAACGATTTTCAGATTCCAGGATCGTTCCTTTTTTCATAACCAGTATGTTTTAACAACAAGATTTTTCAGCGTGTTTATTGGATCAAAACCGAAGTACATTCTTCTTTTATTTTTAAATATGTCCTCACAAATATGAATATCTAAATCTTGGTTCAATAGTAGATTTAATTAAATGGACAACTGCAGCTGCAAACATCACAATGAATACTATTTTAACTGTTTTTGTTTTCAAATCACACCCTAATAATTTTGATAAAGAGACAAAGTTATTTTACTCACTATAAAAAACTTTCTTTCATTTATTTCAGAAGATCTCGTTTGTCTTTAATCGGTATAAGAAAAGACTGGAAATTGAAAAAACAATGGTCGTTATAATTGATCCTTCAAACCCAAAATCGCCTCCACTTAAAAAATAAGGCCTTTCAGGATAATATTGTAAAACGCTCGTTACCTTTAAACCACTTATATTACTCCCTAACAAACAACCAATCGAGAAATTCCAAAAAGCATGGATAAAGCCACATAAAAAAATTGAGTTACTCTTTAAGTATATTAAACTAAAAAAAACTCCCGCCACCACAATATTAATCAAACCTATAATATTGATGTTAGGATTAAATAAATGAAAGAAACTAAAAAACACCGAAACTAATACTATATTCTTAATTGAAATTTCTTTTATCAGAATCTTATACGGAATATATCTGAATAGAATCTCCTCTAATAATGCCGAAAGAAATATTAAGATAAAATAGCCCATAATTTCAATATCCCAATTTACAGTACTTTCTACTTTAATCCTTTTAAATATAATCAGAAAAAAATATACTATAAATGATATCAAACATGTAAGTACAACTAACCAATAATTAGTTTTTTACTAAAAAATTACTTTTAAAATTTTGATACCATTTTTGTTTTCGAAACAGGTATACAATGTAAATTAATTGTGAGCAAAATGTAGCAATCCACATTTTATAACTAAAACTATTTATTCTAAAATCTTCAAAAGCAATAAATAAAAAAGGTATCGATATAAAAGATATAATTAAAAAAGCACGAATATAGAAGTTTATTATTTTTTTCATATTTAATAAAAATAGCATTATCCCTTTTGTAATGTTACTAAAAGGATAATGCTTTTGCTACAATTCTAATAATTTAAACTAAATTTCATAATGATGACCACCTCTTACTGGATGTGCAGCAATACTATCAGCTGCTCTTTCTAATAAATATCCTGTAAATCCAAGCACGAATCCGATAATTGAACCTCCCTCAATATGATTCATTTCCTCTGTAGTTAATTGTGTTAAATTTTCCATTTTTTTAAGTTTTAAATTTTTATTCAAAAAGTTCTTTAGCTGCTTTATAGCCTTTTTTGACATCATCCTGCGAATACATTAATTCATATGCAACTTCAGCCAAAAGCCACCAATAACCTCCATCAACTTCTTGTACTTCCTGAGCACTAAGCTCCACTAAATTCAAATTTTCTAAATTCATAATTTTAAATTTAAACCGTTCATTAATCTTTTCAATAAAATCATTTTCTCGAGAATTGATTCATAAGAACAAACTTACAATACTTCCATCTAATAACATTGGACGGAACTCTTAACCTCCGAAAATTTCTTTCCTTTCTTCGTCTTTAATTATACTGAGCGAATAATGCACTATTAGCTCAAAGGAAGTTTCATAGTAAAAGCTCTCTCTTTTTTTACAATATTTTAATGGCGCATCAAATCCTTTAATTATTTCCAATTCATTGTAAAGCTGGCTTCTGCTTAAAAGCATTTTTTTTTGCAAAAGCAGCCGGCGAGCCTGTTTTCTCCTCACAGATTAACTGATGAATCCTTTTCATTCGCTCTATTTTCTCTATAAAACTCATCGGCTGCAATAAAATTAAGTGAAACATAAAATCATTAAACACCTGTTCTTTCTTCTTCATAAGAAAGTAACGACATCAAAAAGTAGGAAAATTACAAAGTATTTTTACAACAAATTGCCTCAATAAGCCATAAGACTATCATAATAAGACTTATTTCACACCCAAGTATCTTTCTATCACGAGGCAAGAGAAAAAAACATTATCTCTTTCATTTTTATGAAGAAGACTTTAGTTCTGTTTCAGAAAAATAAGAATGAAGTATTAACAAACATTTAAAACCTTATGTATTATATTGCACTATCAAATTAAAATAGAAACGTTACTTTTGTGCGTTAAATACGAACTAAAAATACAAAATGGATATAGTTATCAAACTCTCTCAATTTCTATTGAGTTTATCTTTACTTATTATTCTTCACGAATTAGGGCATTTTATTCCCGCAAAATTATTTAAAACAAGAGTCGAAAAATTCTACTTATTTTTTGATGTTAAATATTCCCTTTTAAAAAAGAAGATTGGCGAAACTGAATACGGAATTGGTTGGTTACCTCTTGGAGGTTATGTAAAAATCTCCGGAATGATCGATGAAAGTATGGACAAGGACCAAATGGCTCTTCCTCCACAACCTTGGGAATTTCGTTCGAAACCGGCGTGGCAACGTTTAATTATTATGTTGGGTGGTGTTACGGTAAACTTTATTCTGGCCTTTATTATTTACATTGGAATGGCATTTGCTTACGGTGATATTTATGTAGCCAATGCGGATTTGAAAGATGGTGTTTTGGTTGAAAATCCTGTAATGCTAAAAACAGGTTTTAAAACCGGAGATAAATTTCTGGCTGTTGACGGACAAAAAATCGAAAATTTCGATAATGATATCAACATGAAAATTATCATGGCCAAAGAAATCTTAATCGAAAGAAACGGACAGCAACAAACCATAAAAATGCCAACTGACTTTGTCGATCAATTGTCGAAACAGGAAAAAGCACATCTTGTAGACATGAGAATCCCTTTTGCAGTGGCAAGTGTTACGGAAGAATCCGGAAATACAGCTTTAAAACCAAAAGATTTAATTGTTAGCCTTAACGGTCAGGACGCAAGATACTATGATCAGGTAAAAACAATTTTAGAAAGCAACAAAGGCAAAACTATTCCTGCTGTTGTTTTACGTGATTTAAAGAAAGTACCAATTACAGTTAAAATTTCTACAGCCGGAAAACTTGGTGTTGGCGTTGGAGGTTTAAATATCGAATCCTTAGAAAAATTAGGATACTATAAGGTAAGCAAAAAAAGCTATACTTTCTTAGAATCAATTCCGGTTGGACTTACAAAAGGTAAAGATCAGTTGGTAGGTTACGGAAAACAACTTAAAATGATTTTCAATCCTGAGACGAAAGCTTACAAACAAGTGGGTGGTTTTGCAGCTATTTTCAACATTTTTCCAAGCAGCTGGAGCTGGGAAACCTTCTGGTCGATCACTGCTTTATTATCAATTATGCTTGGAGTAATGAATTTATTGCCAATTCCTGCTCTTGATGGCGGTCATGTAATGTTTTTATTATACGAAATAATTAGCGGCAGAAAACCGAGTGATAAATTCCTAGAAAACGCCCAAATGGTTGGTTTCGTTTTACTTATAGCACTGCTTTTATTTGCTAACGGGAACGACATTTATAAGGCAATTGTGAAATAGAAAAAAAAATCAATAAAAAGTGCTAAAATATTTTTGAGAAACTAAAAAACGTCTTATATTTGCACTCGCTAAAAAGAACAGCAACTTCCTCCTTAGCTCAGTTGGTTAGAGCATCTGACTGTTAATCAGAGGGTCCTTGGTTCGAGCCCAAGAGGGGGAGCAACTTTTTAGCAAACATATTTACCTTTAAGGTGATTCCTCCTTAGCTCAGTTGGTTAGAGCATCTGACTGTTAATCAGAGGGTCCTTGGTTCGAGCCCAAGAGGGGGAGCTTACTAAAAACCACTTACAAACGTAAGTGGTTTTTTTTTATTCTTTATATTTCACACAATACCAGGATCACAATCTAAAACTTTCGCTTTTGATAAGGCATACCCTCACCGTCTTCACAATAACCTTTAAGACTCAAAAGAAACATCGCCCAGTTGTAATTGCACCATTGATAGAATTCCGTTAGCTCACGCCAGCCAAAATGCTTCAAAACAACCGCCGTTATCCCATCCTTCTCCGTTAGATCAAACGAAATACCCGTTCCAATCCACTCCGGGTCCGAATCTACACATTCCCACAACACTCTTTTATTTTCAATCAATTCAACCACCTTCATTTTTGTCACATCCTCATCTCCGAAACCAAACTCATTGACAAAACCCACTTCCGGCTTAACAACCAATTCCTCTGTCCAGACAGCAGCCAAACCTTCCTGTGTCGTCAACACCCTATAAACTTCCGCAATAGGCGCTTTAATATAATTGATATGCTCTATTTTTTCCATTTTCACAACTAGATTATTATTCACATACTCAAAGTTAACAAGTTTTACACTACTTCAACACAAGCCGTTATCTCAAAATTCCAAGAATTTTAATTCACCTCTTCACCAAAGAATACACCCTTCACAACATCAATAGGCCGCAAACCCACACAAACACAACAAAAAAAACCCACAGTTAAAACCGCGGGCAATATTCAAATCAAAGATCAAATTCAAAAATTTATGAAGCACAAAAAAAGCCCCTTCTAAACAGAAGAGGCTTTAAGTACCCGGAGCCGGAGTCGAACCGGCACGGTTTCCCACAGGTGTTTGAGACCAGCGCGTCTACCAATTCCGCCATCCGGGCTTAGCAGACGAAAAAACAATCAAAATTTGATTATTTCAACGCAATAGAATAAGTTCATTATGATGTCATAACTGTGCTTATTCCTTTAACACGGTGCAAATGTAAAAAATAAAATTAAAAATTCTAATAAAAATACTTAATTTTTTCCTTTCAGTGTCCAATAAATTTTCTAAATTTGCACCTCGTTAAAACGAAGCACACACAACTAACTACAAAACAACAAATTAAATGTCGCACCTAGAACCAGAAGCTAAAATTTTTGCTTGTTCACAAAGTGTCTATCTTGCAGAAAAAATTGCAGAACAGTACGGAATTCCGTTAGGAAAAGTAACGATGTCGAAGTATAGTGATGGAGAATTCCAACCATCGTACGAAGAATCAATAAGAGGATTACGTGTTTTTATCGTGTGTTCAACTTTCCCATCTGCTGATAATTTGATGGAATTGTTACTCATGATTGATGCAGCGAAACGTGCATCAGCAAGACACATTACAGCTGTCATGCCTTATTTT
The DNA here is from genome assembly GCF_000335775.1 of Flavobacterium sp. WG21. Lineage (NCBI taxonomy): Bacteria > Pseudomonadati > Bacteroidota > Flavobacteriia > Flavobacteriales > Flavobacteriaceae > Flavobacterium > Flavobacterium sp. WG21. Next base: position 9,218 of record NZ_AMYW01000001.1, on the reverse strand, counting down.
GGTTGGGCAAGACAAGACAGAAAAGATAAACCAAGAGTTCCGATTGGAGCAAAATTAGTAGCTAATTTATTAGATGCTGCCGGAGCGACAAGAGTAATGACAATGGATTTGCACGCAGATCAAATTCAGGGGTTTTTCGAAAAACCGGTAGATCATTTATTTGCATCTACAATCTTTTTACCATACGTAGAAAGTTTAAAGTTAGACAATCTAACTATTGCATCTCCGGATATGGGAGGTTCAAAAAGAGCATATGCTTACTCTAAGTTTTTAGAATCAGATGTAGTAATCTGTTACAAACAAAGAAAAGCAGCCAACGTTATCGACACTATGGAACTAATTGGTGAAGTAAAAGGCCGTAACGTAATATTAGTAGACGACATGATCGATACAGGTGGAACATTAGCTAAAGCCGCAGATTTAATGATCGAAAAAGGAGCATTAAGCGTTAGAGCCATTTGTACACACGCCATTTTATCAGGTGAGGCCTATGAAAAAATTGAAAACTCTAAATTAAGCGAATTAATCGTTACCGATTCTATTCCTTTAAAAAGAGAATCAAAGAAAATAAGAGTCGTGAGTTGTGCACCTCTTTTTGCCGAAGTTATGCACATGGTGCACCACAACAATTCCATCAGTGGAAAATTTATAATGTAAATTTTGGACGTAAGCTTTAAGCAATAAGCCGTAAGCACCCCAATAGTTACTTTATAAAAAGCTTAAAGCTTATAGCAACATAGAATATTTATTAATAACTATATTTTTTTACAATGAAATCGATTACAATTAAAGGATCAGAAAGAGAAAGCGTGGGCAAAGTGTCAACTAAAGCCTTACGTAATGCTGGAGCGGTTCCTTGCGTGTTATACGGAGGAAATCAAGCAGTACACTTCTCAGCAGACGCTGCAGCGTTCAAAAACTTGGTTTACACTCCAAACGCACACACAGTTGTGATTGAGCTTGGAAAAGGAAAATCATTTACAGCAGTTTTACAAGACATTCAGGTTCACCCTGTTTCTGACAAAATTTTACACATTGACTTCTTCCAATTATTTGATGATAAAGAAATCACAATGGAAGTTCCTGTGAAAATCGTTGGTACATCTAAAGGTGTTCTTGCAGGTGGTGTTTTACGTTTAAACCAACGTAAATTAAAAGTTAAAGCTTTACCTAAAAATCTTCCTGATTTTGTTGAAGCTGACATTACTCCACTTGAAATGGGTAACAAATTATATGTTACTAAAGTTGGAAAACCAGAGTACAAAGTTATGCACCCAGACAACACAGTAGTTTGTCAGGTAAGAATCTCTCGTGCTGCTATGAAAGCTGCTCAAGAGGCTGCAAAAGCTGCAAAAGCTCCTGCAAAAGGAAAGAAAAAATAATTTTTTTCAATTCAAAATACAAAGCATCAATCGAAAGGTTGGTGCTTTTTTTTTGAGGTGCTGAGATGCTCAGGTGCTGAGATTCTAAGTTTTTTTTACTACAAGATGGCTTCGACTCTGCTCAGCCCGACACGCTAGACAAATATTAAATGTGTCCGGCTGAGCGAAGTCGAAGCCCTTTAAAGCTAATTCTCTAATTATCTGTTTTTTTCTTAGAAGCAGAAAATTCCATTTTCATAAAACGCGACACTCCTGCCATCCGCTATATCTTTTTATCCGCAAAAAAAAAGCGGCTAAAAAGGATACCGCTTCTGTCAGGGCTAGCCGGAAGTTTCGTTTTTCATCAGACTAGAGGCGTAAAGATTCAGAGATACAAAGGCGCAAAGGTTTTTAAACAATCTTTTCAGTATGATAAAAATGATAAAAAATAATCCGCGTAAATCCATTCAAATCCGCGTCATCAGCGTGCCATTCTTTGCCGTTAAACGCAAATTATCTAATTAACAAATTGGCACATTCTCTAATTAACCCTATTTTTGTATCATGATAAAATGGATAACAAAACTGTTTTCATCAACCCAAAAAGAAGAGAACACTGATTATATGAAAAAATATTTAATCGTTGGATTAGGCAATATTGGTGCCGAATACGTAAATACACGACACAACATCGGTTTTAAAATACTTGATTTTTTAGCTAAAAAAGAAAGTCTTTCATTCGAAACCGTAAAACTGGGCGCTTTGGCCGAATATAAATTTAAAGGAAGAACTTTTTTTCTGCTCAAACCAAATACGTACATGAACCTGAGCGGTAAAGCCGTAAAGTACTGGATGGACAAAGAAAACATTCCATTAGAGAATATCCTGGTAATTACAGACGATCTAAACCTCTCTTTTGGAACTATCCGAATCAAACCAAAAGGCAGCGACGGAGGACACAACGGACTTAAAAACATCAATTTAGTTTTAAATACCCAACAATATACCCGCTTTAGATTTGGGATCAGCGATCAATTCAAAAAAGGGCAACAGGTCGATTATGTTTTAGGAGATTGGGATGAAGAAGAAAAAGCAAAATTGCCCGAACGTTTAGAAGTCGCTTCAGAAATCATTAAATCTTTTGGTACCGCCGGCTTAGAAAACACGATGACTACTTTCAACGGAAAATAAAGATTTACAATCCGTTAGCATTCCGAAAAACGAATTATCAATTAATTAAATGGAATAATAACGAAATAGTATTTCCAATTCCAAAGTTAAATGTCTAAATTTGGAATAAATAATTATAAATCATAAAATCATAATATCATGGCTTTTGAATTACCTCAATTACCTTATGCATATGATGCATTAGAACCACATATTGATGCCCGTACAATGGAAATTCACCATTCAAAACATCATAATGCTTACACAACAAATCTTAATGCAGCAATCGCCGGAACAGATTTAGAAGGTAAAACTATCGAAAACATCTTAATCAATCTAGATAAATCAAATGCAGCAGTTCGTAACAATGGTGGAGGTTTTTACAACCACAATTTATTCTGGACTGTAATGTCTCCAAATGGTGGTGGATTACCAACAGGTGATTTACTTGCTGCTATCGAAGCTTCTTTTGGAACTTTTGAAGAATTTAAAGCAAAATTTGCTAAAGCCGGTGCTACACAATTTGGTTCAGGATGGGCTTGGTTATGCGTACAAAAAGGTGGAAAATTAGACGTTTGCGGAACTCCAAATCAAGACAATCCATTAATGCCAGAAGTAGGTTGTGATGGAACTCCAATCTTAGGAATGGATGTTTGGGAGCACGCTTACTACCTAAACTACCAAAACAGAAGACCTGATTATATTGAAGCTTTCTTCAACGTAATCAACTGGACTGAAGTTGCAAGAAGATTTGCTTTAGAGAAATAAGAAAATAGAGTAAAGATTATAGAAAAAAGACGAATGGCCTAACGGTTATTCGTCTTTTTTTATCGTTTAATTTTCCGTTGAACACTTCCATTTACATAATACTGGATATAACCAGCATGTAGATCAGCAGTGCCATAAAAAATAATATCAAATTAATATTACGTAATTCTTCCTCTTTCTTCATTTGCAAAGCTATGGTTTCAGCAAACATATAGGCAAACCATACTATCGGAGCAAATATACTAAGCAACAGAAATTCAAACTCACTTCTATTACTCAAATCAGGAAGCGACAATAGCACGAGTGGTCCTCCCGCAATAATAGCCAGAATTACAATCCGGACAAGTAAATGTCTGACTCCGCTTTTTGCTTTTAGAATTACACCCCTTGAATTTCCATTATCTGCTTCAAAAGACTCCTTAAGTTCCTGATTCATTTTTTTTCGAGTTAATCTATTCTTCCCTATTCTTTACACAAGAAGCACTATACTTTTAATTGAGTCCTAATATACCGCAAGAAAGGGTAATAAAAAAATTACAAAAAAGAGAAATGTGTGAAAATTAACCCATCGTATTGTTTGACTTAATTCAGAGTCATATTACTATTTAGAATCCAACTTTCTTGTCGTTAAAAGCCAATTCTTCTTAATACAGAAGAAAATAGAACAAAGATTATAGAAAAAAAAGACGAGTGCCATTTGGCAGTCGTCTTTTTTGTCGTTATATTTCGTCTTTACTCTATTCTCTTTGTTCTATGCTCTATACTCTTTGCTCTAAAAAAAAGAAAATAAAAAAGGCGGAATCACTTCCACCTTTTTTGCCCCAAATCTACCATAAACTTAACCTACTAATGTTATGGTTCTGTAAAGGTATGGCAGCTATTCGAATGAAAAAAACTTTCTAGACGAATGGCAAATATATCCGATAAAGTGAATGTAATATCTTACTTTAGAAATACTTGAGTTTATTCCAATAAAAAAGGTGGAATTACTTCCACCCTTTTTGCCCCAAATCTACCATAAACTTAACCTACTAATGTTATGGTATTTCAAAAGTATTGCAGCTTTCCAATTTCACCAAACAAATAAGACGAACGGCAAAAAAAATCGATGAACTGCACAATTTAACCTTTTGTTAGTATTTTATTAATACGCTCTCGCGTCTTTTCCTTCGTAAAAATTCATGAAAGCTCTGTTAACCACACGGTTCCCTCCTGGAGTTGGATAATCCCCTGTAAAGTACCAATCTCCTAAATTTTTCGGACAAGCAATATGCAAATCTTCTACTTTTTGGAAAATAATTTTTACTTCGGCATTAATTTCAGGCGAGCTTAACATTTCGGCTATTTTATCTGAAATCTCTTCAGGAGTAAACTGATCGTAAATTGCCGTAACGTAGTTTACAACATCCGTATCTACATAATTCTCCTGAGCTTTACACTTCGCATAAACCTCGTCAACAATATGATACAAGTTTCTTTCTTTCAACAAAGCCAGAGCCGCTCTAAAAGCTACAAGGCCTTCCAGTTTCGCCATATCGATTCCGTAACAGTCAGGATAACGAATTTGTGGTGCCGATGAAACGATTACGATACGTTTAGGTTTCAAACGATCCATCATCTTTATGATACTCATCTTTAAAGTAGTACCACGAACAATACTATCGTCAATAATAACCAGATTGTCCGTTGGCTTAATTACTCCATACGTAACATCATACACGTGAGCAACTAAATCATCACGACTACTGTCTTCTGTAATAAAGGTTCTTAGTTTAGCATCTTTAATCGCTACTTTCTCTGTACGAATCTTTACAGCCAGTAATTCCTGTAAAGTCTCAGCATTAAGTGTATTTCTGTTAGCTAAAATATAATTGTTTTTTCTTTGATTTAAAAAATCCTGAGCCGCTTCAACCAAACCATAAAAAGAGGTTTCAGCTGTATTTGGAATATAAGAAAACACCGTATTATCGGTATCACTGTCAATTGATTCCAAAACAGCAGGTAAAATTAATTTTCCTAAATTTTTACGTTCCTGATAAATTTCAGCGTCACTTCCTCTTGAGAAATAGATTCTTTCGAATGAACATGCTTTTTTAACAGTTGGCTCTAAGATTTGATTCATAGAAACTTTTCCGTTTTTCTTAATGATCAAAGCATTTCCCGGTTCGATTTCCTGTACACTTTCAAAAGGCACATTAAATACGGTTTGAATAACCGGTCTTTCAGAAGCCACCACTACCACTTCATCATCCTGATAGTAATATGCCGGACGAATTCCTGCAGGATCTCTAAAAACAAAAGCATCACCATGACCCAATAATCCGGCCATTGCATATCCTCCGTCTAAGTTTTTAGCAGAACGGGCTAAAATTTTCGCAATATCCAATCGGTCTGCAATTACCGGAGAAGCCTCTCTTTTAGAATATCCTTCGAGTTTGCAATCCTGATAAAGCTGCATTACTTCTTTGTCTAAGAAGTGTCCGATTTTCTCCATTACAGTAACCGTGTCAGCCATTTCTTTCGGATGTTGACCCAGTTCTACTAAATTTTCGAAAAGCTCTTTAACATTAGTCATGTTAAAGTTCCCTGCCAAAATTAAATTACGGTGCATCCAGTTGCTTTGACGCAGGAATGGATGCACACTTTCAATACTATTTTTTCCAAAAGTTCCGTAGCGAACATGCCCCAGAAACAACTCTCCTATATAAGGTATATTTGCTTTCTGTTTGGCAACATCGTCTGCATATTCCGGATGAGAACTCATCTCTTCATTAATACGCTCATTGATTTGCTTGAAAACATCCTGAATGGGCTGTGAATGATTGGAACGAACTCTGCTGATATAACGTTCACCGGGAGCCACATCTAATTTAATGCTTGCAAAACCGGCTCCGTCTTGTCCACGGTTGTGCTGCTTTTCCATCATCAGGTACATTTTCTGTATCCCGTAAAAAGCGGTTCCGTATTTTTCTTTGTAATATTCAAGCGGTTTAAGAAGTCTAACCAAAGCTATACCACATTCGTGTTTTAAAGCGTCGCTCATTGTGTTGTGTATTTTGTGTTGTTGTAAGTTGTGTGTATAAACGTAATAAAAAAGCCCCGTTATTATTCGAGGCTTTTGGGCATTATATTTCTATGTCAAACTGAGTTAACGACTTAAACTGTTGTAATCGAATCGCTACTTCAGCTTTACTTAAACTCTCCATCCTTTCTGTTCCAAATTTCTCTACACAGAATGATGCTAAATTTGAACCGTAGATTATTGCATTTTTCATATTGCCAAATGAAATGTTTTCACTTTGCGCAATGAATCCTGAGAAACCACCTGCGAAAGTGTCTCCCGCTCCTGTTGGATCAAAAACATCTTCTAATGGTAATGCCGGAGCAAAGAATACTTCTCTGTTGTGGAATAAAAGCGCACCGTGCTCTCCTTTTTTGATCACCACATATTTTGGTCCCAATTCCTGAATCTTGGCAGCAGCTTTTACTAAAGAATATTCTCCCGAAAGCTGTCTTGCCTCTTCATCGTTGATCGTGATTACGTCAACACGTTTGATAACGTCTAACAATTCAGGTAAAGCACAGTCCATCCAGAAGTTCATAGTATCTAAAACTACTAATTTTGGTTTTTTCTCTAACTGATCCAAAACACTGCTTTGTACTAATGGGTGTAAGTTTCCTAACATCACCACATCGGCATCTTTATAGTTTTGAGGAACTTTTGGTTGGAAATCAGCCAAAACATTAAGTTCTGTTACTAAAGTATCTCTGGAATTTAGATCGTTGTGGTACAAACCGCTCCAGAAAAATGTTTTACCGCCTTTTACAATTTCGATACCGGAGATATCAATATTTTTCGAAGTTAGTAAATCCAAATGTTCTTGAGGGAAATCGTCTCCAACTACAGAAACAATAGCCGATTGCAGGTTGAAAAAAGATGCTGATAAACCAATGTAAGTCGCAGCACCACCTAATATTTTATCTGTTTTTCCGAAAGGAGTTTCAATCGCGTCGAAAGCAACCGTTCCAACAATCAATAATTTATTCATTTTATGAATTTCGAATTAGGGTGCAAAGATACTTCATAAGTTACAATATTGCAACGGTTTAGGTTCTCAAAATTTTCATAAATAAACAGGAGTGTTTTTCAACACAAAACAATTGTAAATGAAATACTTACACCATAATATTTTAGGAAGTCAAAATATGTTTTACAGATTTAAAATACAAGATTTATTTTTACGAAATACTTTAGAGCCTTTTACTGATTTACAACACTAAGGCCAGTTTTATACCTGATATTTTTTATCAAAATAATTTTTCAAAACCCCAACCTGAATCAAAACCATAAAAGGAACCACTAAAATCGCATATAAAACATTTTTAGATAAATGTATTCCTGAAAACAGCATCGAAATCTTATCCGTATATGATTTTCCAATTTCCAGGTTATTGTTGGTTCCACCAAAGAATACTGCGTAAACCATCAAAGCAATCAAACCTAAGCCTATCACAAACCAGGTCGATTTAGAAATCAGCGGTTTATACACTTTGGTTACACTCTTTTCAGCTACTTTAATCTGAGCCATTACTTTTGAGGTAAAATCAATTGAAGGCGAATCTAAAGTGGTTTCGCTCATCATTTTATCAATAAGATTTTCTATATTTTTATCGCTCTCTTTCATCACATTACACTATTTCGGGTTCTAATTTCTTTTTCAATATCACAGCTAATTTTTGTCGGCTTCTGAATAATTTCACCTTAACATTATTGGCTCTAATTCCCATAACTTTTCCAATTTCTTCTAAACTCTGATCTTCGAAATAAAATAAAGTCAATAAAAAATTCTCTTCTGCCGGCAGCAAATTCAAACAGTTCTGAATCGTTTGCTTTCGCTCTTTATCTTCTAAAGCACTCAAAGCATTGTCCATGGTCTTAATTAAATGTGCCGAAAATTCATCTATTGAAATATTCAGATCTTCTTTTTTATTTTTCTTCAAACGATCCAGGCACGTATTATAAGCTACTTTATAAACCCAGGTCGAAAATTTCGAATCTCCTTTAAATTTACTCAGCGAATTATAAATTTTAATAAAAGAGTCCTGCGAAACTTCTTCAGCCTCTTCTCTGTTCTTGACCATTTGAAGCGCCAGAGTAAAGATCATATTCTTATAGCGATCCACTAACACGGCAAACGCATTGGTCTCACCCTGCAGAATTTTATCGATATAATGTTGATCCGGTATTGTACTCATAATTATATAGGACGACCGTTTGTTGTTGCAGGTTACAAGAATTTTAAAATAAATCTCAAAAAATAAATTCCAAGTTTCATGTTTCAAGTTTCAAGTTTCAAGTTCTACAATCTGATTATAGAATACATTAGCGCTTTGTCAAAGTTTCAATATTCAAAATTAACTCATAATCAGCATGTTTGGGAATTTGGAATTTATTTTTTGATTTTTTTCACCTAAAGTTGTAACCTAAATTTTAAAGTTGTCGTCCTATGGAGTATCAATCAATTAAACAATAAAAAATATGGGACCAGAAATTTTAGTACCAATAAGCCTGTTTCTAATGATCTTCGGGATCATTTATCTTATTTATTCCACCAGAAACAGAGAGCGCTTGGCGCTTATAGAAAAAGGCGTTGATGCCAGTATCTTTTTAAAAGGAAGTGGAAAAGGCGTTCCAACCTGGAAGGTGCTTGTTTTAAACCTGGCCTTCTTATTAATAGGAAGCGGTGTCGGGATTTTCGTTGCTTTACTGATTACAACCTACACTTCACTGGAAGATTCAGCAGTATACCCGTCTATTATTTTTATTATGGCAGGAGTTGGTTTACTTGCCGGATTCAGCAAAGCGAAAGACTTAGACAAAGAGTAAAAACAGTACGTAATACTTTTAACAACAAAAAA